>NZ_CP104970.1:0-300000 GCF_025452195.1 Phyllobacterium zundukense
GGCTCCATGTTCGGCTGCCAGCATTACGGTATCGAACCTGACCTGATCACCGTTGCCAAGGGCCTGACCTCCGCCTACTTCCCGCTATCCGCCGCGATTGTCGGCGAGAAGGTCTACAAGGTGCTGGAAGACGGCGCGGATCGCGTCGGCGCCTTCTCGCATGGCTATACCTATTCCGGCCATCCGATCGGTGCGGCAGCGGCAAATGCGGTGCTTGACATCGTGGAGAAGGAAGACTTACCGGGGAATGCCCGCGAGGTCGGCGCCTTTTTCCAGGCTCAGCTCAAGGAGAAGTTCGCACAGTTGCCGATCGTGGGCGAGGTGCGTGGCGTGGGTCTGATGGGCGCCATCGAGTTCGTCGGTGATCGCGAAGGAAAAAAACGATTCGACCCGACGCTTAAGGTCGGTGCACGCGTCTCCAAGGCAGCCCGCGACCGCGGCCTGATCGCCCGCGCCATGCCACACGGCGACATCCTCGGCTTCGCACCGCCACTGGTCACGACAAAATCGGAAGTCGAAGAGATCGTCGCGATTGCTGAAAGCGCCGTGCGCTCAGTCATGGACGAGCTGGTCCGCGACGGTCAGAAGCTCTGATCGATACTTAAGCCATGGCGGCCAGTGATGCCACCTGCTGGAGGCTTGTCAGCAACGACTGCATGAGCCTGACGGGGCAGACCACTTTGCCCTGCGGACAACTCGATCTCCGGACAGGAGGTCCATCAGGAATAGGGAACCTAGCCAAATGACCGCCGTCAAACTCCACATCACGACCAATCTTGCGCCGATCTCTGTTCATAGTCCCTACGATGGGGCGCTGCTTGGATCGGTCAAGGCAACTGATCCTGCCGAGATCGATCGCTTGCTGGCAACCGCCCGCCGCGGCGCCGAAATCTCGCGCAATCTGCCCAGGCACAAACGGGCAAGCATCCTGGAAGGGGCGGCCCGGGTCGTTGAGAGCCGTCGTGACGCTTTTGCCGAGACCATCGTGCGTGAAGCCGGCAAGACGATCGTTCAGGCGCGGAAAGAGGTGCTCCGCTGCGTCAACACGCTGAAGCTGTCGGCGGAAGAGGCAAAGCGCAACGCCGGCGAGATCGTGCCCTTCGATGCCTATACCGGGTCAGAGCAACGCCAGGGTTGGTTCACGCGCGAGCCGCTCGGCATCATCACCGCCATCACCCCTTACAACGATCCGCTGAACCTGGTCGCGCACAAGCTCGGCCCTGCCATCGCCGGCGGCAACTCCGTGCTGCTTAAGCCATCGAACCTGACACCGTTCTCGGGGATCAAGCTGGTCGAAGCGCTGCGCGAGGCGGGCCTGCCTGAGGAGGTCATAACCGTCGCTCACGGGGACAGGGAGCTGGTGACCGCGATGATTGCGGCGCGCGAGGTGCGCATGGTATCCTTTACCGGCGGCTTTGCCACGGGCGAGGCCATCAGCCGGTCGGCGGGGCTGAAAAAGCTCGCCATGGAGCTCGGCGGCAATGCCCCGGTTATCGTCATGAACGACTGCAACTTCGACAAGGCTGTCGAAGGCTGCGTCTCTGGTTCTTTCTGGGCGGCCGGACAGAATTGCATCGGTGCCCAACGCATTCTGGTTCAGTCAGCACTTTATGAGCGGTTTCGTGATGCGTTCGTAGCTGGAACCAGGAAGCTCAAGTCCGGGGATCCATTGCACGATGACACGGATGTCGGCCCGATGATCTCGACACAATCGGCGCAACGCACCGAGACGGCAGTCAATGACGCCATTGCCGCTGGAGCCAAGCTGCTGTGCGGCCATCGCCGCGACGGGTCGATTTATCATCCGACGGTGCTTGAAGGCACACCGCGGACCTGCGGCTTATGGCATGAGGAAGTGTTCGCGCCTGTCGTGATGCTTGCTCCGTTCGAAACGCTTGATCAGGCCATCGAGATGGCCAATGAGCTGGAGTACAGCCTGCATGCCGGTATCTTCACCAGCGATCTCAACGTTGCGCTCGAAGCGGCGGACAGGATCGAGGCAGGCGGGGTGATGATCAACGACTCCTCCGACTACCGTTTCGACGCCATGCCCTTCGGCGGCTTTAAATACGGCAGCATGGGCCGCGAGGGCGTGCGTTTCGCTTACGAGGACATGACCCAACCGAAGGTCGTCTGCATCAATCGTGGGTGAACCTAGTCCCAGGACGGGAGCTGAGCTTTCGGTATCCTGAGTGACGCGTAGCATTCGTGGTGCTGACAAATTGGAGCAAGAACACCAGCGCGCGTTGGTTGGTGAAGAGATCAACTCTTGAGGCAACAATGTCTAATGACAATCGTATTGAACATGATCCCCTCGGCCCCGTGAGCGTGCCGGCGGATCGCTATTATGGCGCTCAGACAGCCAGAGCGCTCGAGAATTTCCCGATTTCGGGGATTGCGATCAACAGCATGCCCTTTGTCATACAGGCGCTCGCTCACGTGAAGATGGCTGCCGCACAAGCGAATTGTGACGAGGGGTTGCTTCCGATCGAAAAGCGCGACGCGATCGTGCTGGCTTGCCAAGAAGTGCTGGCTGGTAAGCACGACGACGAGTTTCTCGTCGACGTGTTCCAAGGAGGAGCGGGCACTTCCACCAATATGAACATGAACGAAGTATTGGCCAACCGTGCCAGCGAACTGTTTGGCGGGGCGCGGGGCGAGGGGCGCCTCGTGCATCCGAATGACGACGTCAATCGATCGCAATCAACAAACGACGCCTACGCGACTGCGGTGCGACTTTCGATCATTCCGGCCAGCCGGAATTTCAGGGATGCGCTTGTCGCTCTCGCCGCGACACTCAACGGCAAAGCGGAAGAATTTGCAGATATTCGCAAGCTCGGGCGAACACAGTTGCAGGACGCTGTCCCCATGACGCTTGGACAAGAGTTCGCAGCTTTTGCAACGACAATTCTGGAAGATTGTGATCGCCTAAACGAGACAGAGCGGCTGTTCCTCGAGGTCAACCTCGGCGGGACTGCAATTGGGACTGGGGTCGCAGCCACGCCGTCCTACCGTGCGCTTGCACTAGAGAACTTGTCCCGCAACATGCAATTGCCTGTGGTCGGTTCAAAGGACCTGCTGGAGGCAAGCTGGGACATGGGCGCATTCATGCTCCACATGGGTCTGTTGAAGCGAATCGCGGCGAAACTTTCAAAGATCGCAAACGATTTTCGACTGCTATCAAGCGGGCCACGCGGCGGCATCGGCGAAATTGTGCTTCCAGCCCTGCAGCCCGGCTCATCACTCATGCCGGGGAAAGTCAACCCCGTCGCGGCTGAAGCTCTGAACCAGGTCTGCTTTTTCGTGTATGGCATGGACACCACTGTTGGCATGGCTGCCGAGGCCGGACAGCTCCAGCTTAATGCCATGGAGCCGGTGATCATATTCAGCATCCACAATGCGACGGAGCTTCTCCGCAGGGCAGTCCTGACGTTCACCAAAACCTGCGTTGCAGGTGTGCAAGCCAATGCGGCACGGTGCGAGTCGAATCTGAAGAACAGCACGGCATTTGCAACAGAGCTCGTAACCTCGATCGGATACGAGGCGGCGGCTGAACTCGTGAAAGAGAGGTTGGCGGTTTGATGTATCGGTCTCATCGTAAAGCAAAAACACGCTCGCCTATAATTACCACGGTTCCCCGCCTTCCCAGGGCAAGTTGGCTGTCGCCGACCAGGTTTCGGCGGCAGCCCCTTTATCTTCGTGGGGGGAGCGACTCGTACCGACTTCGCGTGGCGGTTGCCTGTCTCGCGAAACTGGCGGTGTGAGGCTCGTCCGACCTTCTCGTAGGAGGGCCGGTCGTTTGGTGGGTGTCAACTTGGTTGGCTATATGGACCGGGCAGATGGCTCGCAGCGTTGGAGATGGGAGCCAGTACACGGCTGGGGAATTTCAATGCCAACGTCACGTATTCGGACTGGGTGAGCATCGTTTACTTATGAAAGGGAAGCATCTTCATGGTTGATATTAGCGCAATCGAAAATTCGCGCAGGCGCATTAAGGAGCACATCGAACCGACACCGTTTGTATGCTCCGCAGTGCTCTCGGAAATCTGCGGCGTGCCGGTCAATCTGAAGCTTGAACATCACCAAACTACAGGCAGTTTCAAGATACGCGGTGCAACCAATGCTATCCTGAGACTCACTGAAGCCGAGCGGGCCCGAGGGGTCATCGCCGTTTCTACGGGCAATCACGGTCGGGCTCTGGCTCATGCAGCTCGTGCTGTGGGCTCCAAGGCCACAATCTGTATGTCTAAGCTGGTGCCCGAGAACAAGGTTTCCGAAATCCGGCGACTTGGCGCCGATGTGCGCATTATTGGAAACACGCAGGATGAGGCCCAGGAGGAAGTCGACCGTCTTGTGCGCGATAATGGCCTCGTTTTGCTGCCGCCATTCGACCATCCGGATATTATTGCCGGACAGGGGACAATCGGCCTCGAGATCGTTGAAGCAATGCCCGATGTGGCTACCATTCTTGTGCCCATTTCCGGCGGCGGCTTGGCCGCCGGGATAGCTGCAGCTGTCAAAGCTCTGCGGCCCCAGACGCGAGTGATTGGCGTTAGTATGCAGCGCGGCGCGGCGATGAAGGCGAGTCTCGACGCCGGCCGTCCGGTTCTGGTGGAGGAAGTTCGAACACTTGCTGACGCGCTCGGGGGTGGTATCGGGCTCGACAACAAACTCACGTTTGCCATGTGCCAAACCCTATTGGATGATTTTGTTTTGCTGAACGAGAGTGAGATCGCGGCCGGGATTCGCCACGCCTATGAAAAAGAACGTGAAGTCATTGAGGGCTCCGGAGCTGTAGGGGTGGGCGCGCTGCTCGCAAGCAAGATAGCCGGATTGCATGGGCCGGTCGCGGTTCTGCTTACAGGACGCAACATCGATATGGAACTGCATCGCCGGATCGTATGTGGGATGAACAATCCGCTTGAGGGAGAGAACTAATGCCGTTGATCAAGATAGTGGCAGAGCGCGAGCTCAGACGAACCGTACCGCTTGACCAAGTCGCCGTGCAATGCGTCGAGGATGCATTCCATTCCCTTGCGACGAAAACCGTAGCAATGCCGCCAATTCTACGCCTTGACATAAAAGACTATCGGGGTGAGGTTGACGTCAAAACGGCGTATGTCCAGGGCCTCGATGGCTTTGCCGTTAAAATCAGCCCCGGCTTCTTTGACAATCCAAAGCTCGGCCTCCCGAGTACGAATGGTTTGATGGTGCTGCTCTCCAGCAAAACCGGTTTGCTCCAAGCACTACTGCTGGACAACGGCTATTTGACGAATGTTCGCACCGCGGCTGCAGGTGCGGTCGCAGCAAAGTATCTTGCACGAAAAGACGCTTCCGTGGCCGCGGTCCTGGGAGCTGGAATTCAGGCAAGACTGCAGTTGCAGGCGCTCACCCTGGTCCGGCCCATTCGCGAGGCTCGGATTTGGGCGCGGAACGCGGCAAAGGCCGAAGACCTTGCGCGCGAGCTCTCTGAAGAACTCCGGATCCCCGTGCAGGCGTGCGCGGATTCGAGGGAAGCCGTGGCTGGCTCCGATATCGTCGTCACGACCACGCCGGCCAACCAACCGATTTTGAGTGCCAGTTGGCTGGAACCGGGACAGCACATCACTGCTATGGGATCAGACGCCGAACACAAAAATGAGCTGGATCCGCATGCGATTGTCCAAGCGGATCTCTATGTCGCCGACAGCCTCAAGCAGACGCGCACCCTTGGTGAACTGCATCACGCGATCTCGGCCGGCATAGTCGCAGCCGACGCAAGCTTCCCAGAACTCGGTGATATTATCGCTGGAAAGATTGCGGGCCGTTCGAACGACAGACAGATCACGATCGCCGATCTAACTGGTACTGGCATCCAGGACACTGCTATTGCGTCGCTCGCCTTCGAACTGGCAGAGGCCACAGGGACTGGGTCGTCGTTCGAGAGCTGAGCACGGAGGATTTAGGAGACGAATGCTGTCGAAGAGTCCTTTTCGGATTGCCTTCGCAAATGCGTGGGCGAGTGTGATCTTGCTGATCTAATCGCCCACGCCCAACCCGCGGGAGCTAGGTTCACAATGAGCAACACCGCGAATGTGGTGAGCTCCGCGAGCCGGAGTCGCACGTCTCATGGACTCGGGTATTCACTGTCAGCGTACGTGACGTCGATCGTGCTGGCGGTGCCTTGGCCAAGGTCTTGGAACGGCTAAGCCGCTCGTCTCGTCGTGAAGTTCATTTCGCCGAAGGCAACTAGCTCAATGACAGGATAGTAAACCTCATGGAAGATGAAAAACATCGTTCTATTGGATCTGTCTCAGGGATCAGGCTGATGCGTATGATACCGTCGGCTCCACAGAGACGAACGTAGCTGACGGATTCACCGTTGTGGCCGTAGGCGACCTCATCGTGGCCCGACCGCTCACCAGAGGACACCATCCGGGATTTGGAAAGATTGTTGAGATCCTACGTGATGCTGATGTCACCTTCGGTAACATGGAAACCAATATTCTTGACGCCCGTTCGTTCAGTGTAAGCCCGCAGGCCGAACACGCGGCGCCTATCAAGTCAGTGTTCCCGAGCTCGGGCCAGACTTGAGAGCCATCGGATTCAATCTCGTAAGCTACGCGAACAATCAGTGCCGAAGGCATGCATGAGACATGCCGGGCTCTTGATCAAAACGGGATCGTCTATGCGGGTGTCGGCGAAAACCTCTCGCACGCGAGCGCTGCCCGTTTTCTCGAAACCCCGCGAGGACGGGTGGCCCTTGTGTCGTATGCTTCCACTTCACGCCAATGTCGCGAGCGTGCGATCCGGCCGGTGAGGCGTCGGGCAGACCGGGGCTCAATGCCCTCCGGTTGCGCAGAGACATAACAGTTTCTAAAGCAATGCTCGACAACCTTCGGCAGGTGCGAGAGGCCTTGCCGGATTACAGACCCGAACACGGCGATCCAGAAATAGTCGCACTTGCCGGAGCACGGTTTAGAGTTGGTGACGAGGTGGGCTTCAGCTGCCGGCCTGATCCGAAGGACGTCACTCGCATTCTGCGAGGCGTTCGCCAGGGCAAACAGTTCGCTGATTTCTGCATCGTCACCAATCACGGCCACGAACCTGGAAACTGGTCGCAGCTTGCGCCCGACTAGGAACAGGCTCTTGCTCGCAAGATGATCGACGCCGGAGCCGACGCCTACGTTGTGACGGGCCACGCCAGCTCAGAGGTATTGAGATCTACAAGGGCTTCCGACGACGGCTCAAAGTCTTTTTTTCCGCGTGCTGACCCAGAATTTAGCGCATATCCTGTACCTCCCGCATATTTCTGCAGGAATTCCCCGACTACTACACGCTAGTCTATCACCATCGAACTGGACCATTGGCGCACTATCACGGTCGGCCGATCGCCGATGTGCAGATATGATTCTGACGATAAATAGGGCAGTGGCGCCCGATGATTGGTGGAGTGTCGCTCAGCGATCCAGCCAAGCGCAATAGGAGCCGCTTGCTCCAAGATCGATCCCGCCGACCTATCGAATGCAAACGGCTCGTCGGAAATAATCCAGCCTGAGAGGACGAAGTGTGAATACCAGAGAGGACATTTTGGCAGATGTTTCGGCGAGCTTTTCCGAGACGTATTTCGAAGCGCGGGAGAGGTTCCTCGAGCTGGCGGGTTCAGTTAGCTCCTATGAATCGCCAGCCCGAGGTCCAGCCAATGAAAGGCTGTTTACCGACGTGGCTTGGTTCGGTGACCCGGACGCTCAACGTGTCGGTGTCCTGATCTCGGGTACCCACGGCGTTGAGGGCTACTGCGGCTCAGCCGGGCAAATTGATTGGATCCGAGGTGGCGGGCCTGCATCGCTTGCGCCAGGGCAGGCGATGCTGATCGTTCACGCCCTCAATCCGTACGGTTTTGCTTGGAATCGCCGTGTTACGCAAGAGGGCTGTGATCTAAACAGAAATTTCATCGATTTTAGCAAGCCCATCCCTCACAATTCGGGTTACGATGAGCTCGCGGAGCACTTGGTGCCGCAAGAGCTCGAAGGACCGATCTTCGAGGCTTCCGAAACTGCAATCAGGAAATTCCGAGAGGAAAGAGGCGAACTCGTTTTCCAAACTGCGCGGAAGTCAGGCCAATATCGTCACTCCGATGGCGTATTCTTCGGCGGCTTTGGTCCGAGTCATTCTCGGCAGACGCTTGAGCGGATCGCCGAGCAGTTCGACCTAAAGTCCAGGAGTTTAGTTGTCATCGTTGACGCCCACACGGGACTTGGCCCGTTCGGGTACGGTGAATTGCAGACGGAGCAGTGCTCGGGCGTTTCCGGATATGAGCGCGCGCTGGCAATGTTCGGTCGATCGGTCACATCTCCGGATCTTGGAACGTCGTCATCTGTTCTCGTCAATGGCTCGATCGACGAATTCTGGGAACGTCTTCTCGGAGAAAGGCATGTATACGTCGCGCTTGAATTTGGAACGTTTGATCCGGAAAATGGGCGGCGAGTGCTTCGCGAGGATCACTGGCTAGCCAAGAACCCGGGCACGGAAGCTGCGATCGCAAGCGCTATTCGGCTACGCATTCGCGAGCATTATGACCCGCGTTCACAGGACTGGCGGGAGATGGTACTGTGGCGGAGCCGGCAAGCTCATCGCCAGATGTTTGAAGGATGACCGCGTTGTCCGACGGCGTAGCCAATTATACTTCCACAACTATCTTTCCACTCCAACGGCCTAACCGTCACCCGAAAAAGGTTTCAGTATGAGCAAGAAGATACTGGGAATCCTCGAACTGGAGAATAGGCCGGTCACACACCTTGGTGCGTTATGCGCACCAGGAACGTTTCCATTTCCGGTTAAACGCCTCACCGTTCCTGGCGCAACATCGAAAAGCGTTGTCAACGGTGATGAATCCCTGAAGGACGCGTACATTAGAACGGCGCACACGTTGGCAAGAGAAGGCGCAACTGCAATAACGACAAACTGCGGCTTTAGCGCCATATTTCAGAATGACGTTGCGGCCGCGCTTTCTGTCCCCGTGGCGCTTTCAAGTCTTCTGCTGGTACCCTTTATGGCGCATACGCTTGCACGGGGTCGAAAACTTGGAATTCTCACTTTTGACGCCAACAAGCTGGAGGAGCGCCATTTTGCTGCTGCCGGATGGTCATCGAAAGACATCGATATTGCCGTTATTGGCATAGAGGGCTCGGAAACCTGGTGGCAGCTTTCTGATCCAATTCCTGATGCTTCGCCAGAGCTCATATTAGACGACGTCTTAAAAGCAGCAAATGACCTTCGTCGGCGTGAACCGAGCGTAGGGGCTTTCCTTTTTGAATGCGCTGGCTTCACGCTCGCGTCGAGCACTGTTCGGCGAGAAACGGGGCTGCCGGTCTGCGACTTTGTCAATTTGGGAAACATGATTGCCAATGTTGGGATCGACTAGTTCTCCAGGATAAGCCGAGGAAAGGCAAAAGGATTCATCACTTCTCGTCCCCCCGGCAGCAACTGTCTCTTCGGACCGCCTCAATTTTTGTCTCTGGCGCTGCCGATGAAGGACATTTGAGAGGACGCCCACTATCGATCTCGGCCAAGCTTTATTTTCGCCAACGATATGGAGTGTGTCGTGAGCGTTGACTTCGACTTTTACCTTGCTCACCGGGCAGCCCGCGAGGTTCAAGCAAACGGGAATTCGCGGCAGTTCAGAGCCCTATTTACTTCTCTTGTGAGGAGTTGCAAAGGCGAGCGGAGGAAGAAGGCGGAAGTCGGCATCCGCTCAAGCTTATCAATTGGCGCCGATTCCGCAGAGCTGGTGCAGCGCGAGGAAGCCATCCGTCATGATTCAGCACAGGACAGCCGATAACGGTGCTTGAGCGAACTCAATAACGCTGAGCACGACCCACGACGCGTTCCAGCGGTTCGGAGCCTGCCCCATATTTTCCGATCGATTGAGGTCATACTGTATCTCATAGAGAACCGCTGCGTCCGCCCAAATGAGGTCAGTTAACGAGTATCCTTAATTCTGCTTGACGCAAGTCGCTGGAAGGCCGATCGGATGAGTGCTCCATCGGTGGTAAACTGACAAGGACGACTTCTGACGACGTAAGATCTTTTTGTCCGGCAGCAGTAACTTTGACTCTGGCGATCACTCGTCGTGATCGACACCGTGGTTCGCCATGTCAAGAGATTGCCATAGGGCTGAGCAGAACTCGCTCATCGGCTAATCCTTGTTGACAAAATGATCGACGAAAGTGTGCGTTCGACGCCATCGATCATGCCAATTCTGTCAACAAGTTGGTCAAGCTCTGAAATCGACGGTGCCTCAACAACCGCGATCAGGTCGAATGTGCCGCTCACCGAGTGAAGCGATTTCACGGCATGAATTCCGCGGATTGAAACGCAAACCTGAGCCAAAACCTTCGGCGCAAGTGTGATCATGACATGGGCTCTCGCCAGACTGGATGCGTAGGCGTCCGACAGTCTCAGGCCGTATCCGGCAATTACACCTTCGCGCTCCAAGCGGTCAATTCTGGCCTGAATGGTCGTTCTCGACAAGACGAGCTTTCTTGCAAGGCTCGCTACCGGCGCGCGCGCATTTTCGCCCAATAGGACCAGCAGTTCGCGGTCCTTTTCCGTAATATTCACGCGCCACCTCCCATTCTGACAATGCACTACGTCGATCTGACTAAATCAATGACACATAAAGAGCAATGCGCCCCTATCTTTAGAACATCATTCTTCTTCAAATTTGGCGATACCCAACTCTCGAATTTAGGGGACTTCCATGAAGGACGTAGTTGTCATAGGCGCAGGAAAAATCGGCGGCGCCATCGCTTTGATGCTGGCTGAAACTGGCGATTACAATGTGGTCGTGACGGACCGCGACCAGACCCAGTTGGCAAAGCTCGACAAACACCCCGCAATCTCCGGGGCGGCTGTCGATATTGCCGACAAGCCGGCACTCGTAGGTCTGCTCCGCGGCAAATTCGCCGTTCTGTCGGCGGCGCCATTCAATCTTGCAGGCAAGGTCGCTGAAGCGGCGCTTGAGGCCTCGGTCCACTACCTCCATCTGACGGAAGACGTCGCAACGAAGAAGGTCAAAGAACTCTCCAAAGGCGCAAATGTTGCCTTTATCCCCCAGTGTGGTCTGGCGCCTGGCTTCATCTCGATCGTAGCGAATGACTTGGCCAAGCGTTTTGACACCCTCGACAGCGTCCGCATGCGCGTCGGTGCGCTGCCGCAATACCCCTCAAACGCTCTAAACTATAATCTGACCTGGAGCACCGACCGCCTGCTAAACGAATACATCGAGCCCTGCGAAGCGATTGTAGAAAGGAAGTTCGTCACGGTCCCGGCGATGGAAGAGAGGGAAGAGTTCTCGCTGGATGGTATTACTTATGAGGCATTCAATATTCCTCGGGCGGCCTCGGCACACTCACAAAGACGCTCGACGGTCGGGTCCGTGCGATGAATTACCGCACAATCCGTTACCCCGACCATCAGGCGATCATTAAGGCGCTTCTGAACGATCTGAATCTCAAGAACCGCCGTGAGGTAACTGAAGGACCTGTTCGAAAACGCGCTGCCCGCCACCATGCAGGACCTTCTCGTGATCTTCGTTACCGTCTGTGGCTGGAATGACGGCCGCTATCTGCAGGAGACCTATGCCAACAAGGTATGCGGGCATCGTCGCGGGCAAGAAGATGAGCGCCATCCAAATCACCACGGCGGCGGGTATCACGACCGTCCTTGATCTTCGTGCTGTAGGGAAACTTCCGCAGAAGGGTTTCGTCCGCCAGGAGGAGGTTGCACTCACAGATTTCCTCAATAATCGCTTTGGTCGCGTCTATCACCCCGAGGCTCTTCGTCTGAAGCAGGCGGTTTAACTACCAAATTGTTGGAGTGCTCGACACTTAAGTGCCGAGCATGCCGATCTTTCGAGAGCCTGGTCATATGGCTCCAGGTTCGTTGTTCCTCATAGGGCCCGCCTGTGCGTCGGGTTGGTCACAATCAAGAGACAGACTTGCAACGAGCTTATAAGCCTCGCCAAACCAAAAGTTCTCCCCATGCCATGTCGTTCCTAGGCCTGCCTGAAGGCCTTGCGGTGAGGATTACCCAGTGCAACTTGACCTACGCGGACCGCTTCGGTGTTCGACCTGGAAACTTCAAATCTCTGCTAAGACATCTTATCTTTGAAGGGTACAGTAATGACTCAGCTCGATCGCATGGATATCGCACTGCTAAAAGCTGTTCAGAAGAACAATCGGCTGACATCCGAAGAATTGGCCGAGGTAGTACATCTGTCGCCTACAGCTTGCCAACGGCGGCTTAAGCGCTTGAGGAGTGCGGGTGTCATTGAGGCGGATGTATCGATCATCTCCCCCAAAGGCGTTGGTCGACACATCACAATGATCGTAATGGTTTCCCTCGAGCGAGAGAGAGCTGACATTGTCGATCGTTTCAAAACTGCAATACGAAATACGCGCGAAGTGATGATGGGTTACTATGTAACCGGAGAAGCCGACTTCATACTGGTCGTAACAGCCAAAGATATGGAGGACTATGAGCAGTTCACTCGGCGCTTTTTTTATGAGAATGCGGACATCAAAGGCTTCAAAACAACGGTGGTGATGGATCGTATAAAGGCGAGTTTCGCTATTCCTGTCGATGCGTGAATGCTTTGACGGGGCTGATGATGGCCAGAGCGCTGAGCAATGATTTATGGTCGCGTGTTCTGAAGGCCCCGGCCGCGGGTATTGTCTCCACGGCAGAAACGGCACGTGTCGGGTAGTGTGCCGAATGGGATTTTACGGATCGTGGGTGAGGATCGGCTTCATCATCCGTCTAGTTACCTGCTCTTTTCGCTGTGACATCGGCACAATCTGTCGCGCGTCGGTTGGTGCGTTTCATAAACTCAACGACAACACAGACCATGAACGTGTACCTGCAACATGTATCCGTGCGCGTAGGACCAGTGCGCGGCAAACCTTCCCATTGTCCAAAACTTCGCCGCATTCCCGCGCGCGAGCGCGAAGATTACCTAAAACCTGCGGGCCTCGCCATTAAGGTCTCTGATGCAGTAGAGCCAAGGACTTGGCGAATGGGAGGGAGAACATAATGAGTTTATTGATCAATCGCAGGCGCTTCATACAGGCGACGTCATCGGCAGTAGCGATCGGTGCGTTGTCATCTGCTTCTGGGCGTGCCCGGGCCAGCACCTCGGGCGAGCTAAGGGTAAACATGAGCGGCGGAAACTGGGGTGAGGCCTTCAAGGAAGCCTTCGTCAAGCCATTCGAGGCAGAGACTGGAATTACAGTTGTTCCCATTGAGCAAGACCTCTCCACATCCCACATCGCCTTGATGGTGGAGTCAAACAATGTGTCAATTGATGTTATTCAAACCGTCGTTCAAGGAAATCTTCGCCAAGCCGAAGCCGGCTATCTTGAGAAGATTGATTATTCGATCTTCAACAAAGATGACTTGGATAATACTCTGGATTATTGCAAGGAGCCATTCGGCTTCGGGCCATATGTGTCCTCCCAGAACATGGTATGGAATACAGAGAAATTCCCCCCGGGGAAGCCGCGCCCGACCAATTGGGCCGAATTCTGGGATGTCGAGAAATTTCCGGGCACCCGATCGCTGGAGACAGGCGTATGGGGAGGTGAGGGCCCCTTCGAGGAGGCGCTGCTCGCAGATGGTGTTGCCATGGACGCGCTCTACCCCATGGACATTGACCGGGTTTTCGCCAGCCTGGACAGGATAAAGCCGCACATCCGCAAATGGTGGGCAAGCGGCTCTGAGATTCTGCAGATGCTGCGCGATGATGTTGTCGAGATCGCGCATTCCTATGACGGCCGAGCGAATTCTCTTATCGATGCCGGTGAGCCGATCGAAATCAATCGAAATCAGGCCAAGCTCACCTGGGATATGTATGCGATTCCCAAGGGTAGCCCCAATGTTGAACTCGCGCATAAATTCATCGCTTCACTCGCTCGCCCCGATCGACAGGCGACGTTGGCGAAGCTATTCGCGCAGTCACCCAGCAATAAAAAAGCCTATTCATTGATCCCCGACGACATCGCGCGCAAGCTCGCTGCTCACCCCGACTATGCTTCGACAAGTTATTTCGCCAATTCAAAGTGGTATATAGAAAAAGGGCCGGATGGACTTACCAATTCTCAACGCATCACAGAGCGTTGGAACGAATGGGTTCTTCGCTAAACGGCCTATGGGCGATCCCTCGTTTGCATTCGAAACGGTGCCCGAGGGAGGACCCGCATCGGACAAACTCCCGGCTCGACCGCTAAGAAAGCCGCGACAGGCTGGGCCTGCAAAACAGCGCGCTAGTTTCCTGCGCAGAAGAGGTGCGCGATGCGGGCAACTCTGCTTGTCGTCCGAGAGCTTCGAGCAGCAGCCATGCAATATCGTACCCGCGGCGGTTGTGCATTCGGCCAAATCTCGGGTACGGGTCGGACTGCTGAGATAAACCGCGGGTACTTGAAGCAGCACGAGGAAGATCTCTCAGCAAACGCACCTTCGAACCTGTCTCCGGTTGAACTTGGTCCGCTGCTCGAGCTGGACAGGAAGCTTCAGACGGACGGCAAGATGAGGCACCGGCAGATTTCTCCGTCACTCGCAGACTCGCAGGTCGCAAATCGGCACAACATGCCTGCTGCATTATGAAGGACATTAGATGGCAAATCACCTATTCGATGCAATTCGCAACGCTATTCCCTCGCGCGAAAAAGTGCTCATCGTTGCCGATAATGGAGTAACGTGGACCTTTGGGGACATGTTGGATTCCTCGGCTCGAATTGCGAACGTCCTTAGGAATTTCGACGTGGGTTCCGGTGATCGAGTTGCTGTACAAGTCGAAAAGAGTGCTGAAGCTCTCATGCTATATCTCGCCTGCATCAGAGCGGGTGTGGTCTATTTGCCGTTGAATACGGCCTACACGGCGGCCGAACTTGAGTATTTCATTTCTGACGCAATGCCGAAGTTGGTTGTCGTCGCGCCCGAGGCCGCGGAACGCCTTCAAATCGTCGCCTCTCAAGCCGGGGCCCGGTTCGAGACGCTCGGTGCGAAGGCTGAAGGGACACTTTTCGAATTCGTTTCTGAGCAATCAGATACCTTCGTTGACGTCGAGCGGGATCCAGAAGACCTTGCCGCCATCTTGTATACTTCCGGTACGACCGGACGATCGAAAGGCGCGATGCTCACGCATGACAATCTACTCTCGAACGCCCTTGCACTTCGAGCAGAATGGCATTTCAGCAATGCTGATAAATTGATCCATGCGTTGCCGTTGTTCCACGCGCACGGTTTGTTTGTCGCGGCCAACTTGACGCTGCTTTCGGGGTCAAGCATGTACCTTCTCAGAAAGTTTGACGTCGATCAGATCTTTGCTGTTCTTCCTCGAGCAACAGTCATGATGGGCGTTCCGACCTTCTACACCCGCCTGCTGCAGGACGACCGGTTGACGAAGGAAGCCACCCAGCACGTTCGCGTGTTTATCTCCGGCTCCGCGCCGCTCCTCGCAGACACGCACCGCGCCTTCTTTGAACGTACCGGACAGGCAATCCTTGAACGCTACGGGATGACCGAGACGATCATGATCACATCCAATCCCTACGATGGCGCGCGCGTGCCGGGATCGGTCGGCTATCCGCTTCCAGGTGTGTCGGTGCGTGTTACAGATCCAACTACAGGGGCGCCGCTTGGGGCGGTTGAGCCCGGGATGATCGAAGTTAAAGGTCCTAACGTTTTCAAGGGCTATTGGAACATGTCTGAGAAGACAAAAGAGGAGTTCCGCTCCGACGGCTTTTTCATCACCGGTGACATCGGCATTATGGAAGCCGATGGTCGCCTGGCAATCGTTGGGCGAAACAAGGATCTGATAATTTCTGGCGGCTACAACGTCTATCCAAAAGAAATCGAGCAAGCGATCGATGCCATCGAAGGCGTCGTTGAAAGCGCCGTAATTGGTCTCCCGCACCCGGATTTTGGTGAGGCTGTGACCGCGGTCGTGGTGAAAGGGCCGCTCGCCAACCTCGACGAGGCGGCGATCGCGGCCGACATTGGGGCACGGCTAGCTCGCTTCAAGCAGCCCAAGCACATCATTTTTGTTGAAGACTTACCGCGCAACGCCCTGGGGAAAGTTCAAAAGAACATATTGCGAAACAAGTATCGCGATCTTTTGCACAATGAGCAGCCTCAAACCCAGGTGTTGCGATGACCCGTGAAACTCTTCTCGATCGTGCGGTCGAATATGTCGAAAGTGGCGCTCTGATACGCGATCTTGCCAAATTGGTAGCACGCCCCTCTGTTAGTCAGAGCGAGGGCTTGCCGGAGAATCTGCAAGCGTACCTCAAAACCGATCTCCGGCCGTTGTTTGAGCGCTACGGTTTTGTCGTCGACATTTATGACAACCCGCTCCCCGGGGGGGGCGCCGTTGCTTCTGGCCAGCCATTTCGAAGAGGAAACCTTACCGACCGTGCTCTTGTACGGACACGGCGATGTGTGTAACGGCGAGCAGCATAGATGGCGCGACGGTCTGGGTCCTTTCGAACTCATCCAGGAAGGTGATCGACTCTACGGCCGGGGAACGGCGGATAACAAGATCCAGCACCTGATAAATCTCGTAGCTTTAGGCCTCCTACTGCAGGCCAACGGCAAGCTCGGCTTTAACATTAAGTTCCTTTTGGAAATGGGGGAAGAAAGAGGGTCTTTTGGCCTGCGTGAGTTTGTGGAGGCAAACCGCGATAAGCTTGTTGCCGATGTCTTCATCGGATCCGATGGTCCGCGTCTTTCGCCTACCGTTCCAAGCGTGTTCTTAGGCTCGAGAGGCACCCTCGAATTTGAAATGGCCGTACGGCTCCGGGATCGCGATTGTCATTCGGGCAATTTGGGAGGTCTGTTGGCGGACCCCGCTATCGTTCTTGCCCATGCGATCGCGAGCATTACGGACCAACGGGGGCGCATTCGCATTCCAGAGTGGCTGCCAAACAGTTTGAGCGAAGATGTCCGTGCAGCTCTTGCCGATCTTCCGCCGCCATTGAATGATCCTGATTGGGGTGAAACGTCTCTTACGCCATCAGAACGAGTTTTCGGCTGGAATTCGTTTTCGGTGCTTGCGATGTCCTCGGGTTCAATCGACGCTCCTCAATCCGCCATTTCCGGAGTTGCGCGGGCTGTTGGACAACTGCGTTTCGTAGTCGGTACCGACATGCAAGACATCTTGCCGGCTCTAAGGCGTCATCTTGACGCGTATGGCTTCGAGATGGTTGAGGTGTCGCAGATCGACGAAGCATTCAAGGCGACCCGGCTTTCCCCAAGCCACCCCTGGGTGCGGTTCGTTTGTAATTCAATCAAGAAAACTGTCGACAAGAGGCCGCACGTGTTGCCAAATTTGGGAGGCTCGCTGCCGAACGACCTCTTTGCCAATGTACTGGGTTTGCCCACGATTTGGATTCCGCACTCGTATGCTGAGAGCGGCCAGCATGGTCCTAATGAGCATGCCCTACTTTCGATCGCTCTTGAGGCAATGAAGATCATGACGGGACTTTTTCTCGATGTAGCCGATCATGCAAGCGGCGCTATCATGGCCGAAGAAGGGGGTGCGCCCCTCGACGAGTAACGATAGTGCGCCCCGGACGGAATTGATAACGCATATTTGCTACAGCCGTCTCAACTTTGCCGCGGTGACCCAAAAATGAATAGCCGACCGCCTCAGCTCTCGTTTCCGCATGCGCACCTCGCGCGGATCGATTTTCGGCGGCCGAAGGAAGCCAACCGCCTTGAGGCCGCGGATCTAAGGTTACTGCAGTCTTATCTTTTGGCCTGGCCAACGAGGATATACACGTCCTGGTCATCACATCCTGTGGCACGACATTCAGCTCTGGCTTTGATTTGCGGACGGTTAAAGAACAGGATGCCTCCGCGCAGACTGACGAGGTGGCGGTCTTGGAAAGCTTGATCAACCGCCTGGCGCCTTCACGCTTGATTACCATTGCCGCTTTAAACGGACTGGCAATCGGTGGTGCCTCCGATCTTGTACTTGCTTGCGATCTGCGAATTGCCACTTCAGCGGCAGGCATCCGCATGCCTGCCGCGCTCTTAGGTATTCCGCTGTACTTGGGAGCATTGCGTCGCTATCTACTGGCTTTTGGATCTGCGCGAGGAAAGCATCTGATTTTCACGGGAACACCAGCTTACGCAGAGGAACTACTAAGTCTTGGCATCGTTAGCGAGATCGTACCACCGGAAAGGCTCGAATCGAGAGCACTCGAACTCGCAAAATTTCTCTCATCAATGCCACCGTTGCCTCTTCAGGCGATGAAGCAGGCAGTTGATGGCCTTGCTCACGGGGCGTTCGACGATAGCCGATTGCGGATCGCACTTGAACAGGCTTTTGATGGGCAGCAAATCATTAGGCTTATCGAAGCTGCACACCGCCCGACAAGACCAAGTCCGTTTGGCTCGAGAAGCTCGAGCCAGTACCGCGATTCCGAGAAATGCGCATGAGCCCCTCGAAAAGGATGGGGATGGTGCGCGAGTGCCGATGGCGGCGGACGATAGATGTCGTCCAACTTGTTGCCCTCCGCTCAGGTTAATGGTTGCGGCGCTTTGAGCATTCGATTTCTTGGCGCGATTGTCCGCTAAGTTCCTTCTATCGATGCGTCGCCATCCTAACGATCACATCCGAACGCAGGACGAGGCCGAAGCTGTGCGCCATTGCCGGCTCAACGGTTAAACTGCTGTCCGATTCGGAAAGCGGCGAAGAGGCGGCGCTTCTTATATCCTACCATTGTGAGTTCGTGGCGCAGCAATGGCGCAAGCTCCAGCTTAGACTACCTATCCTGTGCCCCCGCTAGAACGCGCGGTTTTCGGCCGCGCCATGAGCATGCCTCTTCCAAGTCTCGCGAGATCCTTACCAATGTCGCTTCGTCACCGAACCTGCCAACAATTTGAAGCCCAATAGGCAAGCCGTTGGCGCTGTGAGCCAGCGGTAGCGACACCGATGGGTGTCCGGTTACGTTGAAAACACCCAAATATTGATAAAACGCGTTGTCCGCTTCAAGAAACTCTTCCGCGGACAATGCTGGATTGGTGGTGCTGTAGATACCGCCGTGCGGCGGGGCCACAGTAGGCATTGTAGGCGTCAGCAGGATGTCAAACGGCTCAATCGCTTGGCCCACATCGAAACGAAACTTCCTGATGTTGTCCAAATGCTTGCCGATGTTTACCGGCTGAGAACCTCGGCCAAATTCAAGTAACTTTAGATTGATGGGTTCCAAACTATCTGCATCTAGAGCGCGACCCATTTCGCGAGCCACCTCCTCCAGCGATTTTGCACCAAGAATAGTGTTGCCGAGCGAGATCTTCATTTTTTCGGCTTGATCGTACGGCGGCAACATTTCGCTGACGCGATGGCCGAAATCCTGAAGAAGCGAAGCTATTCGATCGACTGCTTGTAGGATCTCCGGGTCCAGATCAACCGCGCCCCATTTGGTGCGCGCGACCCCCACCCGCAGAGTGCCAGTTGGTTGAGTCAATTGTTGAACATAAGGACGATCTGGCTGGATAATAATGAATGGATCGCCAGGATGAGGACCGGAAAAAACGTCCAAGGCAGCCGCCATATCACGCACTGACTTGCAAAGGACAAATGGACGGACGAAACCGAATGATGCATCTTGTCCAATTGGTCCACCAGATATCCGTCCGCGGGAAGGGTTGAGGCCCACGAGTCCGCACCAGGCCGCGGGAATGCGGATTGAGCCTCCACCATCGCTACCATGGGCAATTGGCGCAATGCCTGCTGCAACAGCCGCCGCGGACCCCCCGGATGACCCGCCTGCGGTACGTTGCAAATCCCAAGGATTGCCAGTAATGCCATTTAGGAGGGACTCGCTCATCCCCGCTTCGCCCAATTCCGTCGGCGTTGTTCTTCCAACGCAGCGCAGTCCTCCCGCCCGTGCGCGCTGAAGAAAGTAGCTATCGGTCTCAGGGCGGTAGCCTTTGAAGAGTCGACTTCCCTTCTCCTGGAGCCGTCCGGCTTCGCTACAGCCGAGGTCCTTCCGCAGAAAAGGCACCCCGTGGAAAGGGCCTTCTTTGGCGCCCGCAACTGACTCGGCGTCTTCATAGAATTCGATTAAGGCATTCACCACGGGATTCACGTCATCATGCGCTTCTCGAGCCAACCGCGCCAGCTCCGCAGGTGTCATCTCACCAGCGCTCACCAAGGTCGCTAATCCTGTTGCGTCAAATTCCGTGTATTCAGTCAGTCTCATCCAATCCTCCATTATGGCGCCAGTCAGACTAGCCTCTGTCCTTGCGTCAAGCGTAAGTAGGTAAGGCAGAGTTTTTGCAGCGTTGAGCGTACGGAATGAAGCCGGACGCCGCGTATTCGTTTGTATAATGCAGGATTCCGCGAATTCGCTCTTGCTATGCGAAGCTGTCGTACTGTCGAAGGCACTATCGCATCTTTCGTGACCCTATCGCACGGGCGAATGTATCCCTATGTGTTGGCGCGACTGCCGCCTCCGAGCAGAGCAAGTAGACCCTATGTTCGTGGGGTGAAGGTGGCCCGCCCCCGCGGTAAGCTGAATTCGGGGGTTGCTCTGGATAGGCCAGAGCCGAGCCCCATGCTTAGCGAGGGCGAACCATGAAAGAAGATAGCGTAATTTTCGTCAGCTTGGATACATCAAAGCTGAAGATTTCAGTGGCCGTTGCGAACGGGGTGCGCAACAGCGAGGTGCGGTTTTTCGGCAACATCTCCTCGGAGCCGGCGTCCGTGGCATCGATGGTCGACAAGTTTTCCAAGCGCGAAGCCAAGCTTCACTTTTGCTATGAGGCGGGCCCGACGGGTTATGGCCTTTACCGTCACATTGTCGAATTGGGGCATGACTGCGTGGTGGTGGCGCCATCCCTGGTGCCCAGGCGTGCGGGCGACCGGGTGAAGACAAACCGCCGCGATGCGGTAAGCCTGGCGCGCCTGCACCGGGCGGGCGAGCTGACCTCGGTCTGGGTTCCGGATGAAGGCCATGAGGCGATCCGCGACCTGGTGCGGGCTCGCGAGGCTGCCAACGACGCGCTGAAGCAGGCGCGTCAGCAGATACAGTCTTTCTTGTTACGCCATGGCCGGATCTATACCGGCCGCACACCTTGGACGCGCGCCCATACAAGATGGCTCGCGTGCCAGGCCTTCGATCACCCCGCCCACCAAATCCTGTTGGCGGAATGTTGTCAGGCCATTGAGGATGCTGGCGTGCGCCTGGACAGGCTGACCAAGTTGGTGGCGGAGACCGCGGTTTCCTGGTCGATGGCGCCTGTTGTGGTTGCCTATCAAGCGATGCGTGGCGTCGCGTTCATGACCGCGGTCACTTTTTTGGTCGAGATTGGCGATGTCAGGCGTTTAGACAATCCTTGTCAGTTGATGGTGTATCTCGGTCTTGTGCGGCCGGAAAGCTCGACGGGCGAAAGGGTCAAGCGTGGTGGGATCACCAAGTCGGGCAACATGAGCGCGCGTCGCGTACTCGTCGAAGGGGCTTGGACATATCGCTTCCCGGCTCGCGTGAGCCCCAAGATACAGGCTCGGCGGGACGGGCCTGCCAAGGACGTTCGCGAGATCGCCTGGAAAGCTCAGGTGCGGCTTTGCGCGCGCTATCGCAAGCTGATGGCGGCAGGCAAGCCGAAGATCGTCGCCGTCACCGCCATTGCACGGGAAATGGCAGCATTCCTGTGGGCGATTGGACAGGAGATCGCTCCCACAGCAAAAGGCTAAATGCCAATGCTCAGCTTGAAGAGAGACGCTTAACCTGAATTTGAAAACATCTGCTGTTGGACAAAGATGGAGGCAGGGCTCCGGTGGGGAACCCTCGCACGCTCTATGCGGCGGACACCGTCCACGCCCGATTCTAGATAGAGGCAGCCCCAGACGAACACACGGAATGCGGTACCCAACCCGCGCATAAGAGTATGCCAGCCGTCGTCTAAATGCCCTGCCTCCTGTTTGTTCAACAGCTTCACGCATGTCCTTTCGTCGTCAAAGCCGGAAACGAAAAATCATGACTAAAGAGCTTGCAAACGAACCACGATGACGAAAACCCGCTTCGATGGATTTGGTGACAGCGCTGGCCCGTGCAGGCGGCATTGCCGGGTGGCCCATACAACTAGTGAAGAGTAGGGCCAGGATCCGCGTCGCCAGAACAGAACACTGATGTTTTTCGAAAGCTTCGTTTGACTGGCAGTTTGGCGATAATCTGTCGCGCGTCGGTTGGTGCGTTTCATAAACTCAACGACAACACAGACTATGAACGTGTACCTGCAACATGTATCCGTGCGCGTAGGACCAGTGCGCAGCAAACCTTCCCATTTTCCAAAACTTCGCCGCATTCCCGCGCGCGAGCGCGAAGATTACCTAAAACCTGCGGGCCTCGCCACTAAGGTCTCTGATGCAGTAGAGCCAAGGACTTGGCGAATGGGAGGGAGAACATAATGAGCTTATTGATCAATCGCAGGCGCTTCATGCAGGCGACGTCGTCGGCAGTAGCGATCGGTGCGTTGTCATCTGCTTCTGGGCGTGCCCGGGCCAGCACCTCGGGCGAGCTAAGGGTAAACATGAGCGGCGGAAACTGGGGTGAGGCCTTCAAGGAAGCCTTCGTCAAGCCATTCGAGGCAGAGAATGGAATTACAGTTGTTCCCATTGAGCAAGACCTCTCCACATCGCAGATCGCCTTGATGGTGGAGTCAAACAATGTGTCGATTGATATCGTCCAAGCTGTCGTCCAAGATCACCTAGTTCAAGCGGAAGCCGGCTATCTTGAGAAGATTGATTATTCGATCTTCAACAAAGATGACTTGGATAATACTCTGGATTATTGCAAGGAGCCATTCGGCTTCGGGCCATATGTGTCTTCCCAGAACATGGTATGGAATACCGAGAAATTCCCCCCGGGGAAGCCGCGCCCGACCAATTGGGCCGAATTCTGGGATGTCGAGAAATTTCCGGGCACCCGATCGCTGGAGACAGGCGTATGGGGAGGTGAGGGCCCCTTCGAGGAGGCGCTGCTCGCAGATGGTGTTGCCATGGACGCGCTCTACCCCATGGACATTGACCGGGTTTTCGCCAGCCTGGACAGGATAAAGCCGCACATCCGCAAATGGTGGGCAAGCGGCTCTGAGATTCTGCAGATGCTGCGCGATGATGTTGTCGAGATCGCGCATTCCTATGACGGCCGAGCGAATTCTCTTATCGATGCCGGTGAGCCGATCGAAATCAATCGAAATCAGGCCAAGCTCACCTGGGATATGTATGCGATTCCCAAGGGTAGCCCCAATGTTGAACTCGCGCATAAATTCATCGCTTCACTCGCTCGCCCCGATCGACAGGCGACGTTGGCGAAGCTATTCGCGCAGTCACCCAGCAATAAAAAAGCCTATTCATTGATCCCCGACGACATCGCGCGCAAGCTCGCTGCTCACCCCGACTATGCTTCGATCAGTTATCCGTCAAATCCGAAGTGGTATGCAGAAGTAGGGCCAGACGGTCTTACGAATTCTCAGCGCCTGACAGAGCGTTGGCAGGAATGGATTCTTCGCTAAGCAGCCTAACGGCAAACCGCTTTTGCTATCGAAGCGTGACGCAGTTACATCCTGCGACCGCTTCATGGCATTGGCAGAATTCCCTTTCGGAGTACTACTAGATGACGATGCATCTAAGCAATACAGTCTTGGTTGAGGATGTGCCTTCGAAGAACATTTCTGCGACTGGCGCACAAATTGAGTTCCGGGGCGTGACTAAAATATATGGAGCCCTTGCTGCCGTTAGAGAATTGTCTCTAACAGTTCATCAGGGTGAGTTCCTCACAATCCTTGGTCCGAGCGGTTCGGGCAAAACCACAGCACTAATGCTGCTTGCCGGATTTATAGCGCCTACCTCAGGTGATATCCGCATATCGCGAAAGTCGGTTAGTAAAGTACCTTCTTACCGGCGCGACCAGGGCATCGTATTTCAGAACTATGCCTTATTTCCGCATCTCACGGTGCGCCGCAACTTAGAATTTCCCCTCGAGATGCGTGGCATTAAGGCAGCCGAGCGGGCGGTGTTTACCGATCGGATGCTCCGGCGCGTACACCTTGAAGAGTTCGGCAACAGAATGCCATCGCAACTTAGCGGAGGTCAGCAGCAGCGCGTGGCGCTCGCGCGCGCACTGATTGCCGATCCACCGGTCCTGTTGTTGGACGAGCCACTCGGCGCTCTAGATCGCAACCTGCGTGAGCAGATGCAGGTCGAAATCAAACACCTGCACAAGGAGTTTGGAAAGACTACGATATGCGTTACCCACGATCAGGACGAAGCACTTACATTGTCGGATCGCATCGTGGTTATGCGCGCGGGGGAAATTGAGCAGACCGACACTCCACAAGCTTTGTACGACAGGCCAGCCACACGCTTTGTGGCAAATTTCCTAGGCGAAGCCAACATCTTCGATAACTCCGGGTTCGAACTACAAACCGACGCCACGCAATCAGCCGGAACCGTCGCGATGATACGCCCGGAGCGGATCTCTGTCGCCAGCGTCGACGCGCCAAAACGCCCAGACGCGGAGAGGCGTCAGTTCGTCTCGGGCGTTGTAGACGACATGATCTATGCGGGTCCACTGCGGAAGTATCAAGTGCGTGTCGGCAATAGCGTTCTCGCAGTTCGCGAACATGTCGCATCAGACCAGCAGATCTTCGGAGCAGGCGACGAGGTACGGCTTGATTGGCTGCGATCTGACCTGCGTTTTGTGAGGGTGTGAGGGCAAGCCGATGGAATTAATTCAAAAGCTTGGGCGGATGCCCATCATGCTGGTGATCCCGGCGCTTGCGATTCTGCTCTCGGTAGTCGGGCTGCCGCTCCTCCAACTTTTCTTGGATAGCTTCAATGCGCCCGAATTCTCGATAGCGAACTATCAAGCGTTCTTCGGCAAATCGGGATGGCCCGTCCTCATCCAAACAATTACGATAAGTTTGGTCGTGACGGCTATCTGCCTTATCGTCGGATATCCTCTGGCATACCTTATCATGGCGACTTCGAAGCGCCTGCGCACCATACTTATTGTACTGATTGTATTACCTTGGCTGACGAGTGCTTTGGTGCGCACCTATGCTTGGACGGTGATCCTGGGCGATCACGGTTTGATCAACAATCTGCTGCTCGACCTCGGTGTGATCAGCAGTCCGCTTTCGCTCATCTACAACCGGTTCGGCGCTTATATCGGCATGGTGCATATCATGCTTCCGACAATGATCCTGCCACTGCTAAGCGTTATGAACGGTATTGATAAGTCTCTTATGGAAGCTGGCCGAAGCATGGGGGCGCGCCCGTTTGAGGCATTCTGGCGCATTTTCGTGCCGCTCAGTTTACCAGGGGTGCGTAGCGGCTCCTTGTTGGTTTTTGTCGTCTGCCTTGGATTCTACATTACACCGCAGGCACTAGGCGGACTTCGTGAAATCATGCTGGCGACCTACATTGCGGAAACGTTTAGAAGTACCTCGAATTTGCCCACTATTGCCACGTCGGCATTCATCCTTTTGGCCCTCGCAATGCTCGTTTTGTCGATATTCGGCCTCGATCTTTCCGGTCCAAAGGCTTCGGATGCTTCCTTTGTTCGGACAACTTGGCTGAACCGCCTCAACCCGCTGAGAAAGGTTGCGGACAGAGCGACAAATCATCATCGTTCAAAGCGCTGGACTGCCGAGCTATACCAAGGCGCTCGGCCCAAAGTCTGGCCGCGGATCATAGGGGGCCTGTATGTTGCGCTTGCTATGGCTTTCCTTCAGTTTCCTGGCCTCGTGATCGTCGTGATGTCGTTCAGCGCCGGGGCCTTTTTGGAGTTTCCCCCTGCCGGCTTCTCATTGAAGTGGTATTACGCAGTGTTAGGGGATCCGGGATGGATGGGCTCCTTTTTCACCAGCTTAAAACTCGGTGTCGCCGTCGCCATCCTGTCGACGATTATTGGTACGCTTGCGGCATACGGCATTGACCGCACATCGCCACGTCTCCGCAACATCTTAACCATGGCCATCTTAACCCCCATCACCGCTCCGGTCATTGTTATGGGCGTCGCAGCTTACTTTGGGCTCCTGAATCTTGGGCTGATTGGATCAACTACAGGGGTCGTTCTTGCTCACAGTGTTGGTGCCATTGCCTTAGTCGTTGTTACAGTCTCGGCGACATTTGCGAACTTTGACAAGCAGTTGGAGCGGGCGGCTTTGAGCATGCGGGCCAATCCATTGCGGACCTTTGTAAGAGTCACGCTTCCACTGATACGTCCAGGTATTATCGGTGGGGCGCTGTTCGCCTTCATCTCCTCTTTCGACGAAGTTGTTGTTACGTCACTGGTTGGCGGTTTTTCAGTCTACACCCTGCCGCTAAAGATGCTGGAAAACCTGAAGCAACAGATCGATCCGACACTGGCTGCAGTTGGCTCTTTACTTACGCTAATGCCGTTGCTTTGGCTTGTTGCTCTCTATCTCACCTGGTGGCGAAAGAGACTTACGTCCCAGACGTCTTCGTTGAAAGAGGCTTAAGTTCGAGGCTCAAAATCATCGAGTCTTATAGGTATGGGTAGTCCAGCGGGCTGCATTAAGCAGCCCGCGGCTTCCGTTATATGGTTCCGTCAGTATGCCATTGATCCGCCAGGCCTGTTGGTTGGGGCGCTTGTCGATGTTCGCACTAGGGCCCCCACCGCGACCTGAGTTCCATAAGGTGGCAGTGTCGACCTTTGGACGCAAAATCAATGGCGCGTGCTTCATGACCAGCCATTTCATTGCCTTCAAAGGAATCCCTGGTGCAGCCCAGGGCGAGCAATAGCCGAAGGATAGTACGCATCCGGTGAGGGCCGCAGGATTTTAGCCTGTGCGCATGGTATGTTTCCGGCATGGAGATCGATGACGAGAAGATCAATGATGCTGTTCTCGCCTTACTATGGCTCACGCTGCATGACGAGCGTCGCGCCTGGAAAGGGTTTGACTGGGGCGTCATGGACCGTTTGCATCAGAAGGGTCTGATTGCAGATCCCGCGAACAAGTCGAAGTCTGTCGTTCTAAGCGATGAAGGTTTGCGACGGTCGGAAGAACTGTTCCGCGCCCTGTTACGCGGCCGACGCGATGATCGCTGTTTCCGGTTTCCAATGCCACGGCAACAGCTCTGCGAGTTTTGTAACCGGCATATCGGCGATGCGGGCGAGGACATCGGCAAGCCAGGCCTGCGGATCGATGTCATTGAGCTTGGCCGTCATGATCAGCGTGGCCATGAAGGCAGCCCGGTCAGCACCGCGATCGGAGCCCGCAAACAACCACGATTTTCTGCCGAGGGCGAAGCCGCGCAGTGCTCGTTCGGCAGCATTGTTCGTCAGGCAAATCCGACCGTCACCGAGGAATGTCGTGAAGCCTTCCCAGCGCTTCAGCATGTAGTCGATGGGCTCGGTGACCGGCGAGCTGCGCGACAGTTTTGATCTCTCGATCCGCATCCAGTTCTCAAGCTCGTCGACAAGAGGACGGCTTTCCTGCTGGCGTCGTTGCAGCCGCTCGTTGGCGGAAAGGCCATTGATGTCGCGCTCAATGTCGAACAGTGCATCGATGCGCTTTACGGCGTCGAGCGCAACCGGTGAGATCGGCGTGGCGTTCTTGCCGCGTTTGGCATTCGTCGCAATGTCGGCAAGCCCGAAGAACTTGCGGCGCGAATGTGCCCAGCACAGTGCCTGTGTCAGCGGACCCAAATCGCGATCCACTTTGAAGAGCGGGTTGTAGCCGCCATAGGCGTCCGCCTGCAGAATACCGGCGAAGCTCTTAAGATGACGCTCGGGATGTTCCTGCCGCCGATCGCGCGACGCATAGTAAAGGGCTGCCGGCGGGCTGGAGCCGCAAAATGGGCGGTCATCCCTGACATACGTCCAGATGCGACCCGTGTCGGTCTTGCCTTTCGCCAGGATTGGCACGGTCGTGTCATCGCCATGCAGCCGATCGGCGCTGAGAACATGCGCTTCAATCAGCGCATGCACCGGCTTCAGCGCTGCGGCACAGGCACCGACCTGGTCGGCAAGCGTCGAGAGGCTGAGGTCGATGCCTTCGCGGGCATAGCGCTCGCTCTGGCGGTTCAGCGGCTGATGCTGGCCGAACTTCTCAAACAGAATCATGGCGAGCAGGTTTGGCCCGGCAAAGCCGCGTGGTGTCACATGGAAAGGTGCCGGAGGCTGCGTGATCTTCTCGCACTCGCGGCAGGTGAACTTTTCCCGCACCGTCTGAATGACCTTCCATTGACGCGGGATCACTTCCAGCGTCTCGGTAATATCCTCACCTAGTTTCGCCAGCTTGCCGGAGCCGCAGCACGGACAAGTGTGAGGTGCAGCGATGACGACACGTTCGCGCGGCAGATGCTCGGGAAACGGCTTTCGTGAAGGACGCTTGCGCTCGAAGGCTTTGACGGTGGTTGATGATCGGGCCGCCATCTCGGCCGCCAATTCGTCGTGACTGGCATCAGCTTCCAGCTCTTCAAGCTGCAATTCCATCTGTTCGAGAAGACGCGCCTTGCGCTCGGAGCGGCTGCCGTGGATGTCGCGCTTGAGCTTCTCGATCTCCAGTCTCAAGCGGGCAATCAACGCATCCGAATGCGCGTTCACCGCCTGCGCACGAGCGGCAATTGCTTCGGCTTCACGGCGTCCCGCACGCTCGGCGAGGATCATCGCATGCGCGCTGGCAAGGTCGTCTGGAAGTTGATTGGCCGCATCGGTCATGGCGGGATGGAATCATATTCGCTCCCGTCTTTCCAGCAGTTTCCATCATCCAGCCGAGCTGGGACGCCAGGTTTTTTGTGGCATCCGCCAGTCAATGCCTTCCAGCAAATAGCCGAGCTGGGCGGGCGTGATCACCAGGGTGCCATCAGCCGCCGACGGCCAGACGAACCGTCCGCTTTCCAGCTTCTTGGTGAACAGACAGGCGCCTTGCCCATCATGCCAGATCACTTTGATCAATCCGCCCTGACGCCCGCGAAAGCAAAACAGATGACCATTGTGCGGATCGCGCTTCAGCGTCTCCTGCACCATCAGCGACAGACCGGGAAAGCCCTTGCGCATATCCGTATAGCCGGTGGCGAGCCACACCTTCACGCCGCTCGGAACCGGGATCATCGCCGCTCCACAACATCGAGGATCCGGCCCAACGCTTCCGTATCGACATCGCTCTCCACACGAATACGTCGGCCGCGGCCAAGCTCGATCGTCACCATGCTGCTCTTCTTGCGCACCCGAGAAGGTGATGGTGTTTCCACCGCCTCCGGCGACGGCAAGGCCGCGACGACTTCGACCGGAAGGAGTTGTGGGACCGACGGCGCTGACATCTGGCAAAGCTCCTTACGCCACCGGAATAATTGGCTGACATGGATCCCTGCGGAACGCGCAACATCCGAGATAACTGCTTCAGGCTCTAACGTTGCCGCTACCAGCCGTTCTTTCTCTTCGCGAGACCACCGACGCCGACGCTCGACCGACGTGATCACTTCAATGTGCTGCTTGGTCATAGGACTACTCCTAGGGTTACCACTAGGACTTCCAATGTTAAGCTTCACATCACAAGACGGCCGTCACCGTGGGGATACGAAGGATACCTCGCCGGCGTTAGCAAACCTGGTTTCTAGCGCAGGACCCTGCTGACGGTCGATGACGGTAACCTCGTGTCCGGCCTTGGCTAGCTGATAAGCACTCGTCACGCCGATGATGCCGGCACCGAGAACAATGACTTTCATAATATCCTCACTGGGGAAAAATGGTCAGCAATATCGCCGATGATAGCGATGGCCGAGGCTGGTCAAGATTTCATAGGAGATGGTCCCAGCATCGCGCGCGAGCTCTTCGAGCGCCTGATGCGGACCAATGACTTCCACGAGGTTGCCGAGCATGAGCCGGCCTTCCGGCAGTGCGGTGATGTCGATGGTGATGCTGTCCATGGAAACACGTCCGACGATCGGAAGGCGCACGCCGTCGCAATAGACCGCGCCTTTGCTGCTCAGGCCGCGCAACAGGCCGTCGGCATAGCCAGCGGCAATAGTCGCGAGTCGGGTTTGGCTTTGAGTGACAGGGTGCCGTTATAGCCGACCCGCGCACCGGCGGGCACGGTGCGCGTTTGCACCACGGCGACATCGAGCCGGACGACCGGCTCCATCGGGTTCGCCTCGCCGGCTGTTGGCGCGCCACCGTAAAGCGCGATGCCAGGACGGGCGAGAACGCCATGATAGGCAGCACCTAAGAAAATGCCGCCGGAATTGGCAAAGCAGACATCAAATTCCGAAAACTCTTCGGCGATCCGATTCATCTCCGCGAGTTGCTCGCCATTCTGTTGGCTTGGGGCATCGTCGGCGGAGGCGAGGTGGCTCATGATAAACAGGATGTCGATCATACCGCAGGTTTTCAACGTAGCGGCAAGGGCCGTGCGTTCTTCTGGCGGAACGCCAAGGCGTGACATGCCGGTGTCGAACTGCAGCACGGCCCGCAGGCGGCGCTTAACGCGCTGAGCGGCATTTCTCCATTGTTGCAACTGTTCCAGAGAATTGATCACGGGGATGATGCCGCCTTCGACGCAAGCAATCTCGTTGCCGGGCTGTAGGCCGTTCAGCACAAAGACCTGTGCATCGCGGGAGAGAAGTGGCCTGAGGCGCAACGCTTCGGCGAATTGCGCGACGAAGAAATGGCGGCAGCCCTCGGCATAAAGTGTCTTGGCAACCCGTTCTGCACCGAGTCCATAAGCGTTAGCCTTGACGACGGCCGCCGCTCGCGCCGGCGCAACCTCTGCAGAGAGTTTCGCGTAATTCCGTGTAAGAGCGCCAAGATCAATGGTCAGGTGGCCTGATGCACCTTGATCGCTGGTTGTGTGGCGAGGCTGTTGATCCAAAGTCGTGCTATCCTATATCCATCTCCTATTGAAGCGAAAATATTGAAAGAATCAGGAAATTGCTCGTCAAACAGTGATTGATTGATGCGTAGTTTCATGATTGTTGGAAGGAAATGCGTTTTTTTGAAATAATGTGTCATGAGTGCTTTGGACGGAATCGACCGCAATATCTTACGACTTCTTCGGCTGGATACCCGTATGAGCAATGCGGCCGTGGCGGCGGAAGTCGGGCTGTCGCCCTCGGCCTGCCTGAGACGGATCAAGCTGATGGAAAAGGCGGGCGTCATTCGCGGCTATACTGCGCTTATCGACACATCGAATGTCGAAGCGATGATAGCGGTGATAATCAACATCACGCTGGAGCGGCAGACTGAGGAATACCTCAACCGATTTGAAGCCGCTGTCCGTAAAAGCCCCGAGATCCGTGAGTGCTATTTGATGACGGGCGGTTCGGACTACATGCTACGCGTGGACGTGGAAAGTGCCGGGGAGTTCGAGCGGATTCACAAAGAAATTCTGTCTACACTACCAGGTGTGTTGCGGATCCACTCGAGTTTCTCGATCCGGAATGTCTTAGGCGTCCGGGCAAGGTCAGGGAGATGATTCCGGCGTGAGTGATGACGTCGCGCTACATAGAGCCGAAACGATCACTGCCCTCATCGTTGAACCTATGTCCGAGTCCGCAGGCGTTGTGCTGCGCAACGCCGGCCGTGTTAGAAAAATACCGCAATGCAAAGGATATTATTTCTCTATCATTCGGTGGGTCCAATCGCTAAAAAGAGGCGAAACAACCCACCAAATGAGGATCCCTTATGGAAACCATTCAGTGCACGGCATCCCAGGCTTCTGCAAAGCCGAGGGCACGAAATCTAGGACTGCCATTTTCCGGAAATACCGGCCCCTTCAATGCAATTACCGATGTTTCCGGTGTTGAGGTAGGTTACTCGACGGTAATCGGCGACTCTTCAACCTCCGGCAAAGGGCCGGCACGCACCGGAGTTACCACCATTCTTCCACGAGGTCACGCAGGACCATTGCGGGCGCCCGTCTGGGCCGGATTTCACTCGCTTAATGGAAACGGTGAAATGACGGGCACTCACTGGATTAAGGAGGCTGGTTATTTCACCGGACCTATAGGCATCACTAACACGCACAGCCTTGGAACCGTTCATCAGTCGATTCTGCAATGGATGATCGGGAAGCCCGAGCCCGGCGTTGGAGCCTATAAGTTCATGTTGCCGGTGGTGGGCGAAACATGCGATGCCTACCTCAATGACATGGACGCCTTCCATGTTACACCCGCTCATGTAATGGATGCTCTCGATAGCGCTTCCAGCGGTCCGTTGACCGAAGGCAATGTTGGCGGCGGGACTGGAATGATCTGCTTCGAGTTCAAGGGAGGCACGGGAACATCGTCCCGCATTGTTGAACTACTCGGTGCGCGTTATACCGTCGGGTGCCTTGTGCAAGCGAACTTTGGCATTCGTCCGCACTTGAAAATCCTTGGCGTACCCGTCGGCGAACACCTCACCTCGGATCGGCTATGGGCCGGCGAGCAGGGCTCGATTATCGCCGTAGTGGCGACCGATGCCCCTCTCATCCCTACCCAGTTGGAGCGACTCGCGCGACGGGCCGGTGTCGGCATCGGCCGAACCGGCACACCCGCTGGGGACGGATCTGGCGATCTGTGCCTTGCCTTCTCCACAGCGAACTTGACCATGAGCGAGTCGGCGGCCGCGCCCGCCGTAGGCGATCTCACTTTCCTGCCGAACAATAGGTTAGACACGCTGTTCGAAGCAACGGCGCAGGCTGTTGAGGAGGCGATTATCAATGCCATGGTGGCGGCTGAACCCATGGCGGGATGTGAGGACAGGTTCGTTGCATCGATCGAGCACGATGCTGTAAAGGAGGTTATGCGCAACTATGGACGATTGAACACATGAGCCGATCGAAAGCGCCCCAGCCGGCGCCTGCCACCTTCCCCTTCGTCGAGAAGATCACGGAACGGCAGGCAACTTTCTCGCGGGCGGAAAGCGCCATCGCAGCTTATCTTGTCACGTATCTCCGGGAGATCCCGTTCGAGACCGCCGCCTCGATCTCGAGCAAGCTCAAGGTCAGTCCCATGACAGTGGGGCGCTTCCTGCGTTCACTCGGCTATGAAAACCTCGCCGCACTGAAAGAGGAGCTGGGCAGCACCATTCATCAGATTGCCTGGCTCGTGGGAGAGCGATACGAGCGCATCGCCTCCGCAGAGCGTTCCAAGCACGGGAAGGACGACGCAGTTCGGGATCTTTCCGTAAGCCTCGATTTGGAATTGAAGGCCGTCATAAGCGCCTACGAGCAGGCCGGTACACCACGCTTCGGCGAGGTTGCAGAGATAATCGCCAAGACCGATCGCGTCTATGTAGCTGGCTTTCAGAGCGTGCGTGGCTTGGCCATGGACTTTTGCCTACGTCTTGAATATGCCCGTCCGCGTGTTCAATTTATGGATGGCGCCAGCGGCACCTACAGCGAATTGTTCGCCGACGAAACCGGACAGCCAGTCCTCATTGTCGTGGATGTCCGGCGCTATGCGACACAAGCCATGCTTTTGGCCCGGCAGGCCTCGCAAGCAGGCATGGATCTCGTAATAATCACCGATTCCGTATGCTACTGGGCGCAGGAACTTACTGACAATGTTTTCGGAATTGAGACTGATGTCGAAATGTTCTGGGAGAGTAATGCACCGGTGACGACCTTTCTTGGTCTTCTCGTGGACGACGTCATCCGCCGTTTGGGCCCGTCGGTCAAGAAACGCGGGGAACGGCTGCAAAAGCTACAGGACAACTTTGGAAGTTATGCTGACTAGTGATGGAAACGCGGCGGCGTGCAGTCTCTCGACACTCGTGTGCTTCCTAAGTGGTGCGTGAGATGAGGTGTTGCAAGGCGGCATAATCAGCACGACAGAAATTGTTTGTGTTAAGCGTCTGAAGCTTGAGCAGTCCCCCCGCCGCCAGAAAGCACCTCACGGAGTTCATTTGGCGAGTGGTCATATCATCAGGCCCTCCACATCCCGCACAGTATCGTAACACATATGTACGCATGCCGGCGCTGATATTTTCACACAGCCATCGCCCCCGATTAGTCGTGGAGTTCTACCTCGGCTGCTCCTGATGGAGTCATCGAGGTTCAGCATGTCATCCTGCACATAGGTGTCGTGTCGGAGGTCGCTCATTCAGCAGCAGAATTTTCGGGGGCAGCACCAGCGAGTGGGCAATGGCTATACCGTTTCCGCTGGCTGCTGGCGCTCACCAGAACAACCCATCGCTCTCCAGTGCAACCATCTCAGATATTTCGCCGCGGGATGGACGTCGCGTATGTGTTCATCGTAGAAAGGTGGCGATCGGCCTGCTTAAGGCCTTCAAGAGCTGCAGCCCGATCCTCGGCTGCCAGCAGCCCGCAAAGGACTTCTGAGACGGCGAGGGCCGGAACTAATGTATGGAAGAAGGTCTGACTTTCTGTCGGGAAGAGGACGACGTGTTCGGCGATGGTCACCAGAGGGGAAACCTCGCTGTCCGTGATGGCCACAATTCCCACTCCTTTTTCGCGGGCGGCCTCGGCAAGCTCGAGAGTGTGAAGTGAGTAAGGGTTTATCGAAATCGCCAGCAGAACATCGTCGACGCTGGCGTGAATGAGCGCGTCGCCGCTTGTGCCGGCGGGGCCATCGAGATGAACGGTCTTCTCGCCCAACAACGTCATCACATAGTGGAAATGCCAAGCCACTGAATGGCAGGAGCGAAGCCCGAGAACATAGATTCTGCGTGCTTTGCTCAGGCGGTCGGCCATCGTGCTAAGCTGCGAGAGCGTCTCGGGTTCACAGAGGCGAGCAACCTGAGCGGAAAGGCTTTGGAGCATTCGATGCGCCAGTCCTTCCCCGTCCGTCCCGCCGGCGTCTCTCTGCAACGCTCGGGCGGCAAATCCTTCGGCGCCCACTCGAATGACATCGGCATGCTGACCACGAAGATCCTCATATCCCGAGAACCCAAGGGATTTCGCCAACCGCGTCATCGTAGAGGGTTGCACGCCCGCATTGCGCGCCAACTCTCGCATCGAAACCAGCGCCACTTCCTGAGGATGTTCCAAGATGTGCCGAGCCGCCTGCTGCAACTGTTGAGGCATGTCGTCGAAGCGTTCAATGATATGTGCGTGCAGGGGTCCCTTTTGCAAAATTTGCCTCACGTAAGCTGCCACAGATTGATCCGAACATCTCTCCGGGACCTGAAAAAGTCAAACATCATGGAGCTTGTGTCGTCTATCGCGGCACAAGCTCAGTTAAATCGCTCCTGTTTAGAAGGACAATTGCATCAAAATACCTCAAAGTAAAACAATTGTTGCATTTTCGGTTGAAACCTGCGAATCAATGGCGACGGGCCTGAACGCAGGCCAAACAGACGGACACTCCGAGACATCGCAATGACCAAAATACTCCATCGAACCATCGGAACAAATCTGCCAAGAGCCGTAGCGGGAGAGGGCATCTACATCACTGATAGCGAAGGTCGGAGCTACATTGATGGGTCCGGCGGAGCTGCAGTGAGCTGCCTCGGCCACAATCATCTTGAGGTCTTGCAAGCGATGAAGGCCCAGATGGGACGCATCAGCTACGCTCATACGTCATTCTTCACGACTGACGTGGCCGAGCACCTTGCTGAGCAACTGGTTGAACTAGCGCCTGAGGGGCTTGACTATGTCTACCTTGTCTCAGGTGGCTCCGAAGCGGTCGAGGCTGCACTCAAGATGGCACGCCAGTATTTTGTCGAGATTGGTAAGCCTCAGCGACGCCATATCATCGCGCGCCGACAGAGCTATCATGGAAATACAATTGGCGCGCTGGCGACTGGCGGGAATGCGGGGCGTCGCGAGCAGTTCAAGCCGATTCTACCAGAAACGCATCATGTTTCACCGTGTTATGCGTATCGCGACATGCAGATGGGCGAAACACCGGAGGCTTATGCCGAGCGTCTTGCCGCGGAGCTGGAGGCGAAAATCATCGAGCTCGGAACGGACACGGTTATGGCTTTCGTGGCGGAACCGGTGGTGGGTGCGACGCTCGGTGCGGTGGGGCCTGTGGCCCACTACTTCAAGCGGGTTCGGCAGGTCTGCGACAAGTACGGCATCTTGCTTATTCTCGACGAAGTGATGTGCGGCATGGGCCGCACCGGCACGTTTTTCGCTCTGGAACAGGAAGGTATCGTGCCTGACCTGGTGACTATCGCTAAAGGGTTGGGTGGGGGCTTCCAGCCGATTGGCGCGGTGATGCTGTCTGAAAAAATTTATCGTGCCTTTGCCGAAGGTTCCGGTCTGTTCCAGCATGGTCATACCTATATTGGTCATCCGATCGCCGCGGCGGCAGCCAACAAGGTCGTAGAAATCCTCAAGCGTCCGGAGACAATGACAAATGTTATAAAGATGGGCGATCGCCTCCAGGCGGGGCTCGATGCGGCACTCGCCCAGTCTCCTTACGTCGGCGACATCCGGGGTCGCGGGCTTTTTCGTGGTGTGGAACTTGTTGCGGATAAGGACACGAAGCAGCCTTTCGATCCAGTGCGCAAAATTCACTCCAAAATCAAAAAGGAGGCGATGCAGCGTGGCCTGATGTGCTACCCGATGGGTGGCACCATCGACGGGGTATATGGCGACCATATACTACTGGCGCCCCCGTACATTATTCAGCCCGCGCAGATCGACCTCATCATAGAACGGCTCGCAGCGGCGATAAATGCCGCGGTGAAGAGCTGAGGGGGCTGTTGGCCGTGCCATGAAAGACTCTCCAATGACGACATCTCCATGTCCGCCCTTAACCGACGAACACTGGCCAGCCGAGATTGCGGATATGAAGACGGATTTCGCCGGCGCACTGAATGTCTATCGCACAATGGCCCATCATCCGGCATTGCTGAAGGCATGGGCTCCGCTGCGCCAACATGTCGTCAAGGACAGCGCTCTCGGCCCCGTCCGGTCCGAACTCGTGATCTTGCGAGCTGCTCATCGGATGGGATCGACCTATGAGTGGGCTCATCACGTCAGCCGCGCGCGGGCGCTCGGAATTTCGGATGAGCGCGTTCAGGCGATGCGTCGCATGCCAGATGGAGAGGACGGGCTCATTGCCAGAGCCGTCGACGCACTTTTGGATGGCTTCCTCTTGCCACCAGCTCTTGAGGTCGCGCTTTGCGCCGCCATAGGGAGGCGAGCTGTCTTCGACGTAATGGCGACGGTCGGGTTCTATTCCATATTGGGCTACATCTTGTTGACCTATGATACTCCCATAGATGAAGCCGTCGCGCGCGAAATGGCGGAGCGGCCACTTACGGTCACCTAATTGAAAGGCAACAACCGCGCTTCCAGGGCTTAGGCGCTTTAGTAGGAGAAACCCCGAGGCTTTGGCATCGAAAGCAGTTTCCCTTCGCAGGATATCGCAATGATCGACCTAGATCGCATAGATGTGGCGCTTCTTGAAGCGGTTCAGAAGAACAATCGCCTGAGTTCGGAGGAGCTTGCAGAGGCAGTGCACTTGTCTCCGACGGCATGCCAACGACGCTTGAAGCGCTTGCGGAACGAAGGAGTGATAGAGGCGGACGTTTCGATCGTCTCCCCCAAGGCGGTTGGCCGACACATCACGATGATCGTCCTCGTATCTCTCGAGCGCGAAAGAGCTGACATCGTCGATCGATTTAAGGGCGCGATCCGTAACACCCGGGAAGTGATGATAGGATACTATGTGACGGGAGAGGCGGACTTCATACTTGTTGTCACCGCCAAAGACATGGAGGGCTATGAGCAGTTCACCCGCCGATTCTTCTACGAAAATCCCGATATCAAGGGATTTAAGACAATGGTGGTGATGGATCGCGTCAAAGCCAGTTTCGCTTTTCCCATCGAGGCGTAAAATCTGGTCGCTGAGGAGACTCTGGGCTGGGGCGGTGACCGAGCCGAACAGGTGAGATGAGCGGAGCCCACCCATTAAGAGGAACATGCGCCGGAGCCTGAAAGGCTCACGCTGAATGAGAGAGAATGAAGGTCCGGGCTTTCTGCGAGGGTTACACACAATTCAAAAGATGCTGCGGGTCGCGGAAAAATGCGATTACTTCAGCATTTTGCAGCAACTCTGCATGACGACCAAGTGATTTAATGTCTTTCGCCACCGTTCCGCAGATAACGTCAGCATCGGGCGATGGCGCCATATCAGATGAGGGAAGTTCACTATGAGGGTTTTTACAAACAACATACTCTCCGAAATAGAGCGGGAAGCGGTGATAGAGATGCGTCACGCCATGCATCGTGAGCCGGAACTCTCGAACAACGAATGGAAAACTCAAAAGAGGATCCGCGAAACGCTGGAAAGCTTCGGCCTGACCGGTGCCAAAACGTTCCATAAGACCGGCGTCTATATTGACATTCAGGGCCTAGCCGCCGGTCCAAACCATTCAGTCGCGGTACGCGGAGACATAGATGCCCTACCGATCCAGGAAGACCGCAACGACCTAGCGTACAGTTCGCAGGTGCCCGGGGTAATGCACGCCTGCGGCCATGACATGCACAGCTCAATCGCTTTGGGCGCGGCCCTAGCCTTTCACCGCATGCGAGAGAACTTTTCGGGAAAAATACGTGTATTCTTCCAACCCGCCGAAGAAGCCGAGCCGCTCGGCGGTCGGACCGTGGCGGAAGAAAATCTGCTCGACGGGTTTGACGCCGCAGTTGGATTTCATGTCCGCACAAATATCGCCGCTGGCTCCTACGGCGCTCGAGCCGGCGCTGTGACGAATTCATCCGATCAGTTTGCCCTCGAACTGACTGGAACCATGGCACATGGTGCGTCACCACATGCTGGGGTGGATGCGATTGCGATCGCTGGCGCCTTCATCAACGAGGTCCAGAAGGTGGTGTCCCGGGAAATGCCGGTTGACGATCGCGCCATCGTAACAATCGGAACCATCCACGGCGGAGAGGCGACGAATATTATCTGCCCATCGGTCACGATGACAGGAACAATCCGAACAGGCAGTCGCGAGCGGCGTGAGTTATTGGTGCGACGTGTCGGCGAGATAGCCGACGGTGTAGCCGCGCTGCACCGCGGCAAGGCAGAGTTTAGATCTCAATTGGGCGAGCCTCCCGTGGTCAACGATCCCGCGATGGTCGAACGTTTCCGCCAGCTCGTCGTTCAATCGGTAGGCGAGGACAAGTATGTTGAAGGATCGGCGAGCGCGGGCAGCGATGACTTTGGCTTTTACTCCAGCTGCGTGCCCTCGATTTACTTCTGGTTTGGCAGTAAAGAGCCAGGTAACGAGTCCGGGGTCCACACGCCCACCTTCGGCGCCTCGGACGAAATTCTCATTCCAACAACAGAGCTGGCTATTCGGTATTGTTGGGAGCTCCTGTACTCTTAACGCCCGTTGCCGTTGACGGTCATGTGCGCTAGATGTTCAGCTTTGGAGATGCTCGGATGCAACACCGGCTCCCATTTGGCGAGACTTTCGCTCCAACTCCAAACTCGCGTAGCAAGGCAGCAGCAACAGAGGAACTTAAGCGCGTCGCAACTGCCGCCAGCAGTACCGGAAAGTCTTGGGTAATGGCCGCGCGGTCACCAGTTCGTCCTCGACCAAGGGACTTCTCGTAGCTGTGACCTCGGCTATGAACGTCGCAGCCTATAAAATGAGACAATTGTTTGACAATTTGCCTGGGCGGGAATGTGTACAGGGAACTGCCGCGGAGAGCCTGGCGAAGAGACTGTCCTAATGAGATCGATGGACTGAAGTCTGTATGCGCCATTTGCTACGCCATCCGGTTCCAAGAACTTCTTCCTCCGACTGGAAAGACTGGTCCGACACTGTTTTCGCGTGTTTGAGACAAATGAGTCACTCGCGGTCATAATAAAACATACGTTGCCAATTCACGGTAAGTGAGATAGATGTTTCATTGGCACCGGCGACGCGGAGCCAAATCGGCTGCTTTGCGAAAAAGCTCCAATCTTCGAAGTAGGGGCAGCGCCTGCAGTCAAGAACGCTCAAAAAGGGGAACTAAATCATGAAAATTTCTCGACGCGATCTCTTCAAAGTCAGTATGGGAGCCGGGACCGCTTTGACAATTTCATCCATCCTGCGGGCACAGGCCGCGGGGGTCGATCCGAAGACTGTCCGGATGGTAAAGACCGGCGATCTTCAAGTTTTTGACCCCATATTTACAACGGCAAATATTACCGCCGACCACGGGGCGGCCATCTATGACACGCTTTTCTCGGTAGACTCTAAATTTGCACCGCATCCGCAGATGGTGGAGAAGTGGAGTATTTCCGACGACAAAAAAACCTACACATTCATGCTTCGCGATGGCTTGGCATGGCACGATGGTTCGCCTGTCACAGCCGCCGACTGTGTAGCCTCGATCCGGCGTTGGGGACAGGTTCATCCAGGCGGCCAGTTGATCGTGGAGTTGGCCAGTAACATCTCACGGGTCGACGACAAGACTTTCGCCATCGCCCTGAAGGAGCCGTTGGGGCTTTTGATCGACATCCTTGCAGACCTGACTCCGCCTTGCCTCTTCATAATGAGAGAGAAGGATGCAATGCGTCCTGCGACCGAGCAGGTGACAACTAACATCGGATCAGGTCCATTCAAGTTCAATGAAGCTCTCGCCAAGCCTGGTGCCAGCTTCACCTATGATCGCAACGAAAAATACGTGCCGCGCAGTGAGGTGGCCGATGGTCTCGCTGGGGGGAAGGTGGTGCGGGTCGATCGTGTGATCTGGGAGAACATCTCGGACCAGCAGACATCTCTTGCTGCGCTGCAAACAGGGGAAATTGATTTTCTTCAGGGGCCGCCTGGCGATCTGTACCCGGTGATCGAAAACGATATCAACCTTCAACTCGAAGTCCTGAACAAAGGTGGTGCTGACATCTGTCTTCGCATGAATTTTCTGCAGAAGCCTTTTGACAACGTCAAAGCACGCCAAGCGCTGCTTCACCTGATCGACCAGGAAGCGCTTCTACGTGCTATGGCCCCAGACGCAAAATCCGGTCGACCCGTTACCTCGATATTCGGCAATAATACCCCGATGACGAACGATGAAAACACCGGATGGTATAAAACGGGCGGCAATGCCGAGAAGGCTAAACAACTCTTCAGCGAAGCGGGATATGCCGGTGAGAAGGTTGTTATTCTGCAACCGACCAACGTGGCGACGTTCAGTGACGCCGCTCAAATCGTCGCGGCTGCGCTGCGAAAGATCGGCGTCAACGCTGTGCTTGCGCCGAGCGACTGGGGCGGGTTGGTCGCACGCAGAGCGAACAAAGGTCTGGTCGAGAACGGCGGTTGGAACCTCTTCATCACGGATGAAATTGACTACTCACTGGCAAATCCCCTCGGCACACCGTTTCTCGTGGCCAGCGGCGAAAAGGCTTGGTACGGGTGGCCGAAGAACGAAGAATATGAAGCGCTCCGGGCCAACTGGGCAAAGGTAAATACGCTAGAGGAGCGCAAGTCGCTTGCCCGGAAGATGCAGCACGTCTGGTGGGATTTCGTCGGAGACATAAGGCTCGGCCAAATCGTCTCCCCGACGGCGCGTCGCAAAACCCTTAGAGGGGTCATCGGCATGCCGCAGATTATCCCAATGTGGAGTATGCTGAAGATTTAAGCAGGGAGTGCCCTTATTCTCGCGCGATAATCCCGACCATCGCCACATTGCGATGGACGGGATTCGTGTGTTGCGATCAGAACATTGACCCGCGCCGCGGCCCAGAACGGCAATACCTTCATCGGCGCGGTGCAGGTCGGCTGCCCCGGCCCAGCTAAGCGCTGCGCGGCAGGGCATTCATTGAGGTTCGTCTTGCAGCAACGAGGCTTCTGGGGCAAGGAGGGAATGCAACGTTTGAATTATAACATAAAAACTAAAACATATGTTGCACATCGGGTTAAGCTGGGGTACATAAGGTGGGACGCTAGCGTCCGCGACGCCACCTATCCGAACTTTTCGGAAGGTCGTCGCAACAAAAAGCTGGGAGGAGCTGCGATCATGATTATTCGCGACGCGAACACGCCGCGCCAATAGCGGTCAATCCAGGAAGGTTGGAGCATCTTCATCACGAACGAGATGAACGATCGCCAACGGGGCTCTGTCCTCAATGCCGGTGGGAAAAGCCGCGGTTTGGCACGAAGATCAAGCACTCTGGGCCAAATAGCCGATTTGGGCCGCTCGAAGCGCAAAGTCCTGGATCGAAATAGGCATGGGATCTGTGGAACTTCGTTGGCGACGTTCGACTCGGTCAGTTCGTATCCGCGAGAAGCGAGGCGCTTTCCGGAGTCTTCGAGATGCTGCAACCTGTCGCCAAGTGGAACATGCAAAAGGTCTAAGGAACAATGGGCATTTACATCCTTCGAAGGTTGGCTTCGGCGATCGCTGTAATGGTGATGGTCGGAGTCTTCGTCTTCCTGCTTCTCAGGCTAGCGCCCGGCGATCCGGCAGCGATAATCGCTGGCGACGCGGCTACGCCGGAGATGATCGCCGGCATCCGCGAACAGTTGGGACTAACCGATCCGCTGCCAATTCAGTTCGTACGTTGGGCGATTTCCATCCTCAGCGGGGACTTTGGGACTTCGATCTTTACGGGGCGCCCGGTCCTTGAGCTCATCGCGGACCGACTAGAGCCCACTCTTTCTCTGTCCTTCATGACGATCATTTCTTCTGTAACGATAGGAGTGTACTTCGGCGTCTTTGCTGCATGGCGCGCCGGTGGCGTCGTCGATCGCGCCCTCGCAGGATTTGCGGCGGTTGGTTTTTCTGTTCCGGTTTTTGTCATCGGGTATGCTCTCGTATACTACTTTGCAATCATAACTCGTTGGTTGCCCGTTCAAGGTTACGCGCCCATTAGCAGTGGCACCGGCACTTGGTTTGCACACCTCGTTCTGCCGACGCTGACTCTGAGTGTTGGCTACGTGGCGTTCATCGCGCGGATCACGCGATCAAGCATGCTTGAAGTACTGTCGGAAGATTACATGCGAACGGCTGCGGCAAAGGGCGCGTCGTCATACGCCATGCTTTTTCACCACGCCCTGAAGAATGCCGGGGTGCCAATCCTCACCGTCATCGGCTTGAGTTTGGCGGGTTTGATATCGGGCGTCGTTATTACCGAAACTGTGTTCAACATCCCCGGCGTTGGTCGTCTGGTAGTCGATGCCATTAACAATCGTGACTATCCTATCATTCAGGCCGTTCTAATCCTTGTTTCAGGCCTTTACGTGCTGATCAACCTTGCGGTTGATCTCTCCTATACTCTGGTCGACCCTCGTATTCGGTATTGATATGACACTCTCTGCTCAGCTTGAACCCGTGCCGGCGCCCCGGCTACGAATTGCCCATCTTCCTCGTCTAATCAGGCGGCATCCACTCGTGTTTGTAGGTGGCGGCCTATTGACGGTATTGGTGGTTCTGGCGGTTGCCGCACCGCTGTACGCAGGCGATCCAGTAAACATGGACCCTTTTTCTCGTCTGCAGGCGCCTTCAACTGAGAAGTGGTTTGGAAGCGACCACCTGGGCCGGGACGTGTTTGCTCGAACTATCTTTGGTGCCCGCATTTCCCTTATAGTGGGGTTGCTTTCGGCGATTTTTGCCTCTGCCGCCGGGCTCCTGATCGGCATCCTCGCTGGTTATAGTCGGAGTTTTGACAATGTCGTTATGCGCATCATGGACGGCTTGATGTCGATCCCGACAATTTTGCTGGCTATCGCACTCATTTCTTTAACTGGTCCCGGTATTGGTATCCTCATCGTCGCGATAATGATCCCACAACTGCCAAGCGTAACGCGGTTGGTTCGTTCGGTGGTTCTCAGTGTTCGAGAACGACCCTACGTCGAGGCTGCAGTTTGCGGTGGCGCACGCCTCCCGAGGGTGTTGTGGCGCCATATCCTTCCGAGCACGATCCCACCGCTTATGGTTCAGAGCGCCATCGTATGTGCGGATGCAATCCTCACAGAAGCCGGCCTCAGCTTTCTGGGCGTGGGCGTGCCTCCCGAGATTCCCAGCTGGGGGAATATGATTTCGAGCTCTCGCTTGTTTCTCGGCATCGCTCCCATGACGGTCTTTGCGCCAGGCATCTGTCTCGCCGTCACCGTTCTTGCCGTCAACCTGCTTGGGGATGGGTTGCGTGACATGTTTGATCCCCGTGCAAAGCGGAGACGCTGACATGAAAATGCAGAAAAACACAGATAGCCAGTTGCTTCTCGATGTTCGCGAACTTGAGACCCACTTTTATGGTGAGGAGACCGTTACACGCGCGCTAGGCGGCGTTAGTTTTCAGGTGAACAGCGGCGAAACACTTGGCGTGGTCGGTGAATCGGGCTGTGGGAAGAGTGTCACTGCCCTGTCAATCCTTCGTTTGCTGCCAAAACGCACGGCAAAGACCGTTGGTGGTGAGATCCTTTTCAAAGGGCGCAACCTTCTCAATCTCTCGGAGCGGGAAATGAGAAAGATCCGTGGCGACCGTATTGCCATGATCTTTCAGGAGCCGATGACAAGTTTGAGCCCGGTTCACACCGTTGGTCGTCAAATCGCCGAAGCTGTCCAAATTCATACGGGGGCTTCCCGCTCAGAGGCGTTGGAAAAATCGCTTGAAATGCTTCGCATGGTGCGCATTGCCGATCCCGAACGACGCTTGTACAACTACCCACATGAGATGTCAGGTGGGATGCGTCAGCGCGCCATGATTGCCATGGCGCTCGCTTGTTCACCCGAGCTTTTGATCGCGGATGAGCCGACCACCGCGCTAGACGTCACTATCCAGGCGCAGATCCTGAGACTGATTGTCGACTTGAAAGAGCGCATGGGTACCGCGGTCATGTTGATCACACATGACTTAGGCGTAGTTGCAGAGACGTGTCAGCGTGTCATCGTCATGTATGCGGGTAGGATCATCGAGCAGACCACGGTGAAGGATTTGTTCGATTATCCTCTGCATCCCTACACAAAGGGCCTTATGCGATCCATGCCCGATCCCAGACGTGGGCGGCAGCAGCGACTAGCAGAAATCCCTGGAATCGTTCCAAGTTTGCGCGAGCCGATCGTAGGATGCAGTTTTGCGCCTCGTTGCGCTTTTGCGACGGGAATATGCCGTGAACAAGCGCCGAGCCTGCGTAACGTGAGGCCTGGCCATTCTGCAGCATGCTGGCGAGCCGAGGAGGTAATGGGCGCATGAGTGGTCCTTTGCTTAAAGTTGAGAATCTGACCAAGCATTATCCGCTCGGTAGGGGCTTCCTGAAGAAGACAATCCCGGTCGTCCGGGCGGTCGAAGATGTTTCCTTTACCGTTGAGCCCGGGGAAACTCTTTGCATTGTAGGCGAATCCGGCTGCGGTAAGTCCACGGTCGCACGGCTCTTGATGCGGTTGGTGGATCCGACGGGCGGGCGGGTCCTGGTCGACGGCACCGATATTGCCGGACTAGAGAAGAATGCTCTTCGAGTTTCGCGGCGTCGGATGCAGATGGTTTTTCAGGATCCATTCTCTTCGTTGAACCCGCGTCTCACCGCAGGAGAGATCATTACCGAGCCTGTCGAGAACTTCGAACGGCTAAACCGCAAAGACCGCCAAGCGCTGGCGGCCGACCTCCTGCGAAAGGTCGGGTTGTCGCCGGAGATGATGCACAGGCTTCCGTCTGAGATGTCTGGCGGGCAGCGGCAACGCGTGGGTATTGCCCGTGCATTGGCCCTCAAGCCGTCGCTCATCATTGCAGACGAAGCAGTCTCGGCTCTTGATGTGTCCGTGCAGGCGCAAATCCTAAATCTTCTGATGGATCTCCAGCAGCAGATGGGTATCGCCTTTATCTTTATCTCGCATGACCTCAGTGTCGTTGAACATATTGGCCATCGCGTGGCGGTCATGTACCTCGGTCGCATCGTGGAACTGGCGCCATGCGACGCGCTTTTCGCCAAACCAGTTCACCCATACACAGAGGCGCTGATCGCTGCTGCACCTATACCAGACCCCCAGCGGGTTCGGATGGAAGTGCCCCTTGAAGGGGAAGTACCCAGCCCTGTCAACCCACCCTGCGGATGTGCGTTTCACCCGCGCTGCCCGCTCGCAATAGAACGGTGCCGAGTTGAAGTGCCGTCGCTGGTTCCTATGGCGGACAGCCGAGTGGTGGCGTGCCACGTGCGCGCTCCGGCGGCGGGCTCCGATGAACAGTTGTCTGCAGCGGCTCACCCCTCAATCGCTGTGGAACAGCCTCTGCGCGGTTGATAATGCCAACGAGGCAATGAACAACATGGAAGAGAGAAATATAGTGGACCAATCGGCGGCAAATAGTGTCTCTCGACAAGAGGCGAGCAAATACGATTCCATTGGTTCGGTATCAACAAACGTGGCAGACGGCTTCACTTTGGTTGCTGTGGGCGACCTTATCGTCTCTCGAGCGATTACGAAAAACAACCACCCGGGGTTCGGCGAAGTGGCCGAACTTCTGCAAGGAGTTGATGTCACGTTTGGCAATCTAGAAACGAACATCTTTGACAGCCGATATTTCACCGGAAGTCCCCAAGCCGAATATGGCGGCGCGTATCACGTCAGCCTGCCAGTTGTTGGGCCCGCTTTGAAGGCAATGGGGTTCAATATCGTAAGTTACGCCAACAATCACACGTTCGATTGGGGCGTTGAAGGCATGCGGGAGACCTGCCGGGCGCTCGACCAGAACGAAATCATTCATGCAGGTGTCGGCGAAAACCTTTCGCAAGCTGGCGCCGCTCGTTTTGTCGAAAGCCCGCGTGGCCGGGTGGCGCTGGTATCGTTTGCAACGACGTTTACGCCGATGTCCCGGGCATGTGATCCCGCTGGCGAGGCGCCCGGCAGACCAGGCCTTAATGCCCTTCGATTGGCAAGGAGCGTGGTCGTGGCACCCCACATGCTCGTGAGCCTGAGGGAGATACGCGATTCTCTGCCAAACTACGTAGGCGATCATGCGGAAGACGACCTGGTCGAGCTTGCTGGTGTGACCTACAAAGCCGGTGGGCAAGCGGGCTACAGCTATGAGCCCCATTCCGGCGACGTTGCTCATATCCTGCGCAATCTGAGACGCGGTAAACAGTTCTCTGACTTCTGCATTGCGACGAACCACGGACACGAACCGGGAAATTGGAGCCAGGAACCAGCTGATTATGAGAGAGCGTTCGCGCACTCGCTGATTGATGCTGGGGCCGACGCATACATCGTACATGGCCCGCACCAACTGCGCGGAATAGAAATCTACAAGGGCCGGCCAATCTTCTATAGCCTTGGAAACTTTATGATGGATGACCTGCGGACCCCCGTGGGCGCTGACATGTTTGACGCTTACGGCAAAGACGAACGGGCTGACACGGACGCTGAGGTCACGGTCGCCGAAATGGCATCGGGATATACAACAGCTCCAGGTTTTAAGGATCCGGTTTTCTACGAAAGTATTGTGACCTCAAGCCGGTTCGAGGGAAACAGACTTGTTGAACTGCAGCTCCACCCGATCGAACTTGGTCATTCGAAAAGGTTTGCGAACCGTGGCATCCCATGTCTTGCACCTCCGGCCAAAGCGAAATCAATTCTGGAACGTCTCCAGAAGCTGTCGGCGCCCTTTGGCACTGAGATCAGCATCGAAGACGATGTCGGAATTATCAGATGCTGACGCATCCGGACCGAGCCATCAAAAGCCATGGGTCGAGGCTTTGCCCGCCTCTCAATGTCGGACTCTGCCGCGCTTGATGAGATTTCTCGCAGTCATGCAGCCTTGCGCGAAAGCGATAATGGACATTGATCTCGCGGGCGTTTCCGGCTCCCCCATACCCGCCTTAGTATGTTGATATAGGAATGATCTGATGAAACAGCCTCCAATCTTCCCTCCGCCCTTTCCAGTCGACGAATTCCGCTCGCGCCTCGCAGCGTTGCGCAAGGAGATGGCCGAGCGCGGCGTGGATCTACTCATCGTGGACCAACGTGAACACCGGGCCTATTTCAGCGGTTTCTCGTCAACAGCGGCCATGTACCAAGCCTTGCTCATCCCCCTCGACCAAGAGCCCATTGCAGTAATCCGTGGCCTCGATTCTCCCAGCTTTAGCGAGGCAAGTCGTTTCAGCGATTTTGTAGCATTTTCCGATAACGAAAACCCGATTAAGGTCGCAGCCGAGACGATCAAATCCCGCGGCTTTGGAGCCTCGTCAATAGGCGTCGAGCGCGATAGCCATATTCTCACGGTGAACCGCGCATTGGAGTTCGAAAGTCTGCTGCCAGATGCCAAGTTCGTCGATTTCTCCCGCGTCATGTGGGAAATGCGGCTCGTCAAATCCCCGCTCGAGCTTGCATGTCTAACAGTGGCCGCCGAGATCTGCGACCGTGCGGCGGCGGCAGCCTTCGAGGTAGCCCAGGTTGGCGTTAACGAGCGCGAAGTTTTTGCGGCCATGACGAGCGAAGCGTGGCGTAGTGGCGCTGATAATGCGCAGGTCGGTGTTATGTCGTCCGGCCCCCGCTCGGGAACTTTGCACTCGTCCCTCGGCGACCGCACTCTGGCTGAAGGGGATATCGTACACCTGGAGCCGGTTCCACATTTTCGTGGTTATACCTCGCGACTTATGCGCCCGAAATCAATCGGTGCTCCGACCGATGAACAAATCCGGACTGCCGAAACAATGATCCGAATTCAGGACGAGCAGTTCCGCACCATGAGGCCGGGCGTCAATGCAAAAGATGTTGACCACGTCGTACGCGAGGGGATGCTGGAGGCTGGACTGCGCGACAGCTACGCGAATATTACCGGCTATACGCTCGGCCTAAAGAGCCCCCCTCGCACCAGCGATTTCACCCGTGTTTTCCTTGCGGATAGCGATTGGAAACTCGAGCAGAATCAAGTTTTCCACATGTACACATCGGCGCGTGGCATGGCCTTCAGCGAAACCATCGTCGTCACGCCCGAAGGGGGGACGCGCTTAACCAAAATGGATCGTAGGCTTTTCTGCTGACGTCCGGCTCTCAAGCGACCCCTTAGGCCGAAACGACGAGCGATCATCTTCTTGATTCATAGTTTCGTGATCCTCGCGCGCCGATCCGGCTTCTGCAGAAGGCCGGATCGGCGCTTTTCGCGAAGCCGGTAACCGTCGCCATTGGATTATGATTACCGCCGATGATGGGTAGTGGTTCAAGCCGGAGACGCGTACCCATCCATCCGGCGAACGTCACCGGAGCGATACAGAGACGCCCCCCCATTGAGAATGCTGTGTTGAAAAACCTACAGCGTTTTTCCGCCCTTCAGTTAAAGGAGCGCATAATACTCGCTTCACATGCAGGCATGCTATGCGGAGGTGACCCCTTTCACGATTTGGCGTCGTTTGTTGCAGCTTCGGAGGTTCCGTGGATAGAGGCGGATGACCCCGCCGCATCCGTCTCTGTTCGAGCTTGCGCTCGCACCATTACGTGATCAAAGCGCGCTGCCTGCGCTCGACCGGTCAGCTCCGCTCTTATACCGCCGGCCGTCGACACGCTCGACAACGTTCACCAGCCCCATGTGGGCGCTGGGGTCGTATTCTGTTGGTGCGATCTCGAAACCTCGGGCTTCAAGGTGTGCGCGCGCCTCTGGCCAAAAGTCCCCGTGCATCCGGAGCTTGCCGTCCTTTGGAAAGACGCGCGGTTTTCCCATCAAATCTGCCATGTCTTCGGAATATCCAAGACCAAATTTCAGAAACAACAAATAGGTGAGTGAACCAAGGATGCGTTCGCTTCCGGCGGAACCGATAGCCATAATTGGGGAGCCGGCCTCCTCTACGATAAGCGGAGACATCTCAGTGACGTCGTGGGTTTGGCGTTCGAAAAGCACGTTTGATTTCATAGCGTAGCTGTAGCCGAGCCCTGCACCCCACCAAGATATCCGCGAACCAAACCAGGGACCGATCGAGGTTGTAAACGACAGGAAATCGTCGCCGGAAGCGATGGCAAAGTGATTAGTGTTAGCGTCATCAGTCCAACTGTCCGGCCCTGGGAAATAGGTCGATCCTAAACCATTCCAAAGCTCTTGGACGGACGCATCCATCATTTGAATTACGCGGTCTACAATTGCGATGGCTTCCGAAGGGACGTCGACTTCGACGGAAGGACACTCGACTTTGGGTTCAAGAGTGCCAACCGCGAAAGGTATCCGATCAAGGAGGAGGATAGTCGACAGTACATAGGCTTCCATGGCACGCGAAAGATCGCTCAACACACCGCTTCTACGGAGTCCGACAGCCACTGCCGCGCCGAGTGCGGTCCATGTTCCCCAGGTCTCAAGCGTCCCAGTCGTAAGAAGTCGTCTGGGGCGTCCGTCAAGGTCCAGTTCAAGTGTGCGCGGAACGGAGTGACGGACCGGATTGTCGAGAGTTTCATCGACGCGCCAAGGTCCAGAGTTCCGGGCTCGCAGCTTCTGCCAGAAATTATTTTCACTGTCAGATTCGGCGAGGATCTGGAGAAAGCTTGCGAGCTCAGGATTTCGGATATCTTTACGAGGCGCACTGGTCTCGTCTAAGTAAATAGCCTTAAGAGGCTCACTCAGAGCAGGACCTTCGCTTTCAAGTGCAACCTTCAAGATCGTGCTTGGTTTAAAGCCATGCTGGGCGAGTGTTATGGCCGGCTGAAGGAGATCAGAAAATGGCAGGCGCAACCGACCGCTACATTTCAGGAAGTACCAAGCGGCTATATTAGCCGGGACGGGAATAGTGGATCCTGGTGCTGCCCGGATCGCAGTCGGAGCATGCAGGCATCCGATTTCGCCCCCTAAGGAAAAGACACCTTGCATGCGTCCGAAAGGGCTACAGTTTGCCGGATCTGCGACCCAAGCGCAAGCGAGGGCGGCGAGATACATGTCGAAGACACTGCCGCCCTGTAGTCTTATAGCATTTGCTGCGGCCGTGGCCGCGGGCACGGGAGTGGCGATCCCGAATCCTATGCTGCTGTGGACATGCAACGGCGCTTCAGAACTCATGAATCCTCCTTGTTAAATACTTGTCTGGATCCCGACCCCTAGGCCGAAAATACCGCGTTAATTTCACAAATCTGGGCCGCGACGCTACAAGGTGCGGCGCAATGGCTCCATCGCCCGATAGCTATGGCCATCGAGACCCCACATCGCCGGAGGCATAGGGGAGTCTTGATGGCGCACGTTGCAGAATTTCTGCTTTGCGAATTTATTCGGCGGCGTCCGCTACGCCAAGCCTTGTAGCCGCGCGGGCGCGGACCGCGTCGCCGAAAGCCCGAAAGATGCGTGCGGATGTCTCATCGGTTTTTATCCAGTATTCGGGATGCCATTGCACCCCAAGGGCAAAAGCGCGTGCGCTCCGGACCGATACCGCTTCGATAGTTCCGTCCTCGGCCCGTGCCACGACCTCAAGCTCCTCCGCTAACCGGCCAATTGCCTGGCGATGGAGAGAATTCACAATGATATTGTCTCCACCGACGATGGCGGAGAGGCAACTATCTGACGTAATGGCCAAGGTCTGGTGGATGGCATACCGCTCATCGCGGTTATCGCTCGGCACCTCCCGATGATCAAGGTTTCCGGGCTTATCCTGGATTTCGGTCGCAAGCGTCCCGCCAAGCGCGACATTCAATTCCTGAAGCCCGCGGCAGATCGCAAGCACGGGGAGCCCTTCGGCAATTGCCTTGCGGATTAACGGCAATGTGGTCGAATCCCTCGCAGGATCGTAGGGACCATTTGCCTGACTCCCGTCACCGCCATAGAGCGATGGATGCACATTTGACCCGGACCCCGTTACAATCAGTCCGTCAACAGCGGCAAAGAGCTGATCGAAGTCAAGTCTGTCTCCAAATGAAGGAACGATCAAAGGAAAGACCCCTGCACCTGCAACCGCCGCCTCGATGTACTGCAAAGGCGTCGCCTGCCAGAGATATTTGTATAGCCCAACGACATCCGCCGAAATGGCAACAAGCGGCTGACGAGGCAGTGGGCGGCCAATCGTGGAACTTGTGGCGTCTACATCGTCACGTACATCTTTGCCCTGCATCATCTTAGCCTTCATAATGGGTTTGCTCCATTTAGATCATTTATTTAACTGATGCAACATTTGTTTTATTAGTTGAAACGAGGGCATGACCGCACCTCTCACTGCGGTCTCTTTCGGATTTTCCCAAGCAGCGACAACGAACAAAGGCCCACCGCAGCGGGTTGAAGTGAGTTCCTACAAAGTGTCGAAGGTAATTGAAGTGCCTCTGTCTGCTACGCGGCGAGGCTTGAGCATGAAGGCGGCATCAACAGTAGGATGGCGGTTTTTTGCGGATTCCGAAGATTGACCGGACGGGGTTCCGATCAAAGGCCGGACGCCGTTCCGATATGAAGCCGGACAGCATTCCGATCAAATGCCGGACGTTTTGAAGCGTTAAGAGTGCCCTTGGGTCAGCAACTTTGGCATGCATTTCCTATTGGTAATCGAGGGAATGTGGATGCCGTCAAAGAGAAAGCTGACCATGCGACAACTGAGACAAATGCTACGACTTTGCGCGGACGGCGTCAGCGTTCGCGACATAGCCGTGCTGCAGGGTATTGCCCGCAGCACGGTTCAGGACAATCTGGATCGCGCCCGATCTGCGGGGCTGACCTGGCCTGTGCCGGCGGAGCTGACGGACGATATACTTGAACATCGGCTTTTCAGCCCAAAGGGCGTCAAACAAGGCATGCGCCGCCGCGTCGAGCCAAACTGGAGCGCTCTTTCAATAGAGCTGAAGAAGCCCGGCGTCACCTTGTCCATTCTATGGGAGGAATATCGGGCTGAGCATCCCGACGGCTACGGTTACAGCCGCTTTTGTGACCTATTCCGCGGATTTGAGCGCCGCCTTACGCCGACGATGCGACAGGAGCACGTCGCTGGCGACAAGGCCTTCGTGGATTATTCCGGCAAGAAGGTGCCGATTGTCGACCGCAAAACCGGCGAAGTGCGCGAGGCGGAACTGTTCCTCGGGGTGCTCGGCGCGTCAAGCTACACCTATGCGGAAGCCACCTGGACCCAGACGTTGCCTGATTGGATCGGCTCGCATGTGCGCATGTTCCGTTTCTTCGATGGCGTTCCCCGGTTGCTTGTCCCCGACAATCTGAAGTCCGGCGTGAACCGCGCCAGCTTCTATGATCCGGAGATCAACCGCAGTTATGGCATGATGGCGTCCCATTACGGTGTTGGTGTTCTGCCGGCACGGCCACGCCGCCCGAAGGACAAGGCCAAAGTCGAGAACGGCGTCCGTTTCGCCCAGAGCTGTATTCTCGGCCGCTTGCGCAAGCAAACCTTCTTCTCCCTCACAGAGGCCAATGAAGCGATCGCCGGAGCGGTCAGGCGGATCAATGACCATGTCATGCGCCGCCTCGGACAGAGCCGCCGCGACCTGTTCGACATGATGGAGCGTCCTGCGCTCGCAGCCCTTCCTGGCGAGGATTACGAGTTCGCCGAATGGCGGCTGGCGCGGGTCTCGACGGACTACCATGTCGAATTCGAGCGCTATTTCTATTCCGTGCCACACAACCTGATCCGCCAGCAGGTGGACGTCAGAGCCACAAGTCGCGCGATCGAGATCTTCCTCCAAGGCAAACGCGTCGCTGTTCACCAGCGCCGCTATGGCGGTCCGCGCTACGGGACGAACCCGGATCATATGCCCAGTTCACACCGCCGCTATGCCGAGTGGACCCCGGAGCGGTTCCGGCGTTGGGCTGCCTCGATCGGACCCAACACGGAAGGCCTCATCATCGCCATCCTTGCCAGCCGGCCTCACCCCGAACAGGGCTTCAGAACCTGCCTCGGGGTTCTCAAGCTCTACCGAGCAATCGGTACAATGCAGGCCGAGGCCGTTTCCGCTCGTGCCGTCGAGATCGGCGGCCTGACCTGCAAAAGCATCGGCGCGCTCATTTCCAGTCACAAAGCACCCAGACATTCCGCCGAACCTGCCGCCGTCGGCGAACATGCCAATTTGCGCGGCCCCGGCTACTTTCATTAAGGAGACGACATAAAATGCTGACCAATCCGACCATCGACATGCTGCGCAACCTCGGACTTTCCGGCATGGCCAACGCCTATCAGGAACTCGAACTGCAACCGGACGCAAGAAGCCTCGAACATGGTGAGTGGCTGGCCTTGCTGCTCGAGTACGAAGCAACCACGCGCCAACAGAAGCGTTTCGAAGCCAGGGCACGCGCCGCAAAACTACGGGCCTTTATCAACCAAAGGCAGCTACAGTTGATTTGATAATGAGCCCGCCGTCCGGGCTTCTGCGCATCTGACGTCCCGTGGCCGCGCGAAAAACGTTCAGAAGTTGCAGCGCGGGTGGCACCCGTGACCAGAGAGTTCGCATGGTTTCCCGGCCGTGCCGAGTTTTCCGGACCACACTTCCGGTTACAACACGCTGGGACCAGCGAAAGCCGATCTCATGGAAATACAGATCCGCATGTTGTGGACTGATGTGATGAAAAACACCGGCGATGGTCCGCCTGACGCGGGAGTTGAACCCCTCGGTCGAATTGACGTGGACATTCCCACGGGCATATTCACCGCTGGAATGATTCACGGTTTCATGTCCGGCAAAACTTTCACCGATGGCCATGAATGCCTTTGCCTCGTCGCTCATCAAATGCGCGTCCGGTTCAATCTGCGTTTCAATAGCACGCTCGGCCGCACGCAAGGAAAGACCTGTCACAACCGCGGCCCGCGCATCGCCGGCCAGAGTGCCGGGGACTATATCAGAGGGTCGTTGTACCATCGCTATAATCGGGGTTTTCTCCGTGTTTGCCTGACCTTTCCGTCCCCGTCCCGGAGGAGGTTCGTCCCGCTGCTTCCTCGCTCGGCCGCCGAGATAGAAATGGTCGATCTCTACTGTGCCATCGAGCATATTCTCCCGCGCCACCATGAGACGCAACGCATGTCCCATACGCCAGGCCGTCGGCTGGCTTACCCCGACGATTTCGGCCAGCCGTACCGAGGACAGACCCTTGTCCGACTGGAGCATCAGCCACATGGCCTTCAGCCAGACACGCAAGGGCAGTTTTGTTGCGTGCAATGGCGTGTGTGTCGTCACGGTGAACTGGAAGCGGCATTCGCCATTGGAACATTGATAGAGACCTGGACGAGCCCGCCGTTTACTCGTGTTCCGCCCGGCAATGGCTATCGAGTGTCGATAGCCACAGGAAGGGCAAATTCTGCCTTCCGGCCACACCATGCTTTCCAGCAATCTGCGGCAATGTTTCTCATCATGGAAGGTTGCAACCATTTCATCAACCGTCCGGATGCCGGATAGCACGTCGAGTATCGGTTCAGCCATTTTCATCTCCTGAAGGATCAACCTAAGAATCGCATAAGAATCAAATGGTTACAAGGATAATGCTGCCTTTGGTTGATAAAGGCCAAACTACGCCATGACGCACAGATCGAGAACATCGACTTCCGCGCCGCGCGCGGTCTCGACCGCAATCTCTTCTTGAAGCTCGCTACCTGTGAATGGATCAGGCAGCGTAACAGTCTGCTCTTGATCGGCCCCGCCGGTGTCGGCAAAAGCTGGCTCGCCTGCGCGCTCGGCCATAAGGCATGCCGCGAAGATCTCTCCGTCGCCTACCACAGAATGCCAAGGCTGTTCGCTTCGCTTGCCATCGCGCGTGGTGACGGTCGCTATGCAAAAGTCCTCAAGTCTCTCGCCAGAACAGACTTGCTGGTACTTGACGACTGGGGGCCTGAAAAACTCAACGACGAGCAGCGCCGCGATTTCCTGGAGATTGTTGAGGACCGCTACGAAAGGCGATCCACCATCATCACCAGCCAGATCCCCGTCGACCATTGGTACGAAATGATCGGAAATCCGACCATCGCCGACGCTATTCTCGACCGCCTCGTGCACAACGCCTATCGCGTCGAACTTTCCGGCGAAAGCATGCGAAAACAGCGCCCCACGCCCTCCACCGATACAACCATGGCTTGACCGGAGAACAATTCCTCGACAAACCTTACAAAGACCCAAGGCCGCTCAAGCCTGTCCGGCTTCGACCCGGAAAAGCGTCCGGCATCAAATTGGAATGGGTGTCCGGTTTCGTTTCGGAATCACCGTCCGACTTCATTGGAATACGCACGGTTTTTCACAGACCCAATCAAAGGTTGGCCCCCGTGGACGCCAAGTCAATGCAACGGAACCGGCATAGGATTTGGCCAAGTGGCAACGATCGTCTGCGCAGTGGACGCCGGATCGCGGGCGCCAACCTAAAAAGCAGGACGTGAACACCTCGACCATCGTGCTGCGATGTTCGAGGTGTTCTGGATGATAGTGTTCTCAGGCCTTCTGCATGTTCCACATCGCGACAACGCCTTGCGGCGTCTCGACGAGCCCCGTGAGCGTCTTCCGGCGCGCGATTGGCGACACAATTTGGCCCAAGTACACGTCGCCAACAAAATCCCACCAGATCCTTTGCATCTTGCGTGCGAGGGCCTTGCGCTCTTCGAGCGTTTCGAGACCTTCCCATTTGGCCCGAAGCGCCTCATATGCGTCACTCTTCGGCCAGCCGTACCAGCTCTTCTCACCACTCGCCGTAAGGAAGATTTGGCTGATCAGATTGCTCAAGGCAGCGTTTGCGTCGTCCGTGAGAAATATGCTCCAGCCGCCTTTCTCAACGGGACCCTTGTTCGCCCGGCGCGCGACGAGCCCACCCCAGTCGCTCGGCGCAAGCTCGGCATTGACCCCAATCTTGCGCAACTGGGCCGCCACAAGCTGTGCGGCATTATTAAGAGATGCGATGTTGGTTGGCTGGAGAATAACGACTTTCTCGCCGGCATATCCAGCCTCCTGGAAGAGTTGCTTCGCCTTTTCCGGGTTGCCCCCCTTTTTGAACCATCCCGTATTTTCGTCGTTGGAATACGGCGTATCGTTTCCAAATATCGAAGTAACGACTTTGCCGTACTTGGCGTCGGGCGCCGAAAGACGCAAGAATGCTTCCTGATCGATCAGATGAAGCATCGCCTGGCGCGCCTTAGCCTTATCAAAGGGCTTTTGAAGACAATTCATTCGCAAGCACTGTACGACACCGCCGCTGTTGAGAACCTGAAGCGCGAGGTCGGGGTCGCCCTCAATTACTGGATAAAAGTCTGCAGGCGGAGCTTGAAGGAAATCAACTTCACCCGTTTGCAAGGCCGCCAAAGCGGTCTGGCCGTCGCCAATATTGTTCCATATGACTCGATCGACCTTGACGACCTTCCCGCCCGCGAAACCGTCGCATGGCTCGCTGCGAGCTATGTATTTTTCATTCCGATCGTAGGTGAATTTCGCGCCCGGCTTGGCAAGGGTATGATTAAACTTGAACGGCCCCGATCCAATATTCGCAGTGACTTGCTCGGTTGCGGGGCGGTCGGCGTCCTTCGCGCGCATCACAGCAGGATGATATGTCCAACCCGGCAGCAGATTGATCAAGAGCCCCAGCGGCTCCTTCAGGACGATCACAAAGGTCTTGTCATCCTTCTTTGAGATATCCCGGGCCCGCTCCATGATCAGCTTTCCGCCTTCATCCACTTGAGCCCAGCGACGGAGCGAAGCCACGCAGTCGGCCGCCGTGACGGGAGTGCCGTCGTGCCAGCTCAGGCCGTCGCGGAGTTCGAATGTATAAGTCTTCTTGTCGTCGGAGATACCCCAATTCCCGACCATCTGCGGCTGTGGCATCAGCTTGTGGTCGAGTGAGAACAGCGTGTCGTAAATCGCCAGGGAATTGTTGAAGGTAATACCAGCCGTCGTGGACATCGGATCAAAGACGCTGAGGTCACCACTCATCACCATCTGGACCGTCCGCCCATCAACCGGCTTAGTTTGAGCACGCAGGAACGATGGCGTCGCAAGCGTTGCTCCCGTGGCCATTCCCATCTTCAAAACGTCTCGTCGAGAGATAATCATGATCGAAGTTCCCCTTTCGGTTGTTTGTTGTAAGGACTTCCCGCCGCTTCGGAATGTCTGCAACGTAAACGCTCGCGCCTACGACATATGTATCGCAGCTGATATCGATTTGCAACAAATGTTGTATATATGTGATGATAATCCAAACGTCTCACATGCCCTTGACGTTACCGAAGTTTGCCAATCCAACTGCGACCCGAGTCATTCGCGAGGCGCCATTGAAACGCTGCGCAGCCATGATCAGCGAAGCGTGGCACAGTTGGCGCGGACGATGCGCAGGTCGCCGTCATCTCGTCGGGACCTTCGACATCGTTTCACGCCTCGCTCAGCGACCGTATGTTGGAGAAGGGGGACATCGTGTTTGTGGAACCGGTCCCGTACTTTCGCGGCTACACCGCGCGATTAATGCGCCCGAAAGTAATCGGTGCGCCGACCGATGAGCAAATCCGGACCGCCGAAACGATGATCCGGATTCAGGACGAGCAGTTCCGCACCATGAGGCCGGCGTATATACAAGGAACGTTGACTGCGTCGTGCGCGAAGGGATGTTGGCGGCTGGACTGCGCGACAGCTACACCGGTATCACTGGTTATACGCTCGCCCTCAAGTGCCTCCTCGCACCAGTGATTTCACCCGCGTCTTCCTGGCCGACAGCGACTGGCAACTTGAAAACCAGGTCTTCCACATGTATACGTCCGCGCGTGCCCCACCGTTTAGCGAAACCGTTGTTGTTGCACCGGAGGGCGGGAAACGCTTAACCAAATTAGAGCGTAGACTCTTATGCTGACGCCCGCATGCAGGTGATCCGGCTGGGCCACTTTTTCACGCCGATCGCACGCCGCAAAAGGCTGACCGGCGTCATCGGCATGCAGAGGCTCACGGCGATGTGGAACATGCAGAGGGGTTGATATCCTATGGGCATTACACATCCTGCCCAGGATGGATCCGGCCGTGGCTATCATGGCGATGTCGAGATCTTCGTCCTGTTTTCAGGCAAGCGCCAGGCGACCCGGGGGTCATCATCGCCGGGGACGCGGCCACGCCACAGGTGATCACTAGTATCCGCGAACGGCTGGGGCTCAATGGCTGCCGGTTCACATCCTCAGCGGGACTTCGGGAAAATGATTTTCCTCGAAGTTCCGTAAGGCTGCGCGAAAAATGAGATCGGGGTGCTCTGCCCGACTTTTGCTTGTTTCCCTGATCCGGCGCTTGGCGCTAGGCCTTGGTCCGTGCCCGTTCCTGAGGCGCCGGCACATTGCTTGCGCTAAGCAGATTCGCGACGCCTACAACTCTTCCTGACCATCTGGCAGGTCGGCCGCGCCAGCGTAACTTCGGATTATGCCACTCCTAAGTTGTTGAAGACTGATGCCAGCCTCATCTGTAGACTTGCTGGCACTTTGCCCGCGTCGCTGAGTTTTTATCCTCATCAATAACTCTTTGCCGTCTAGCCATGTCCCAGTCTCGTCTCCTTGAAGTGTCCCAGGCAGGGTGCACTTCATCACTGTGCTACTCCAGTGGACCAGCCATCCAGCATCATTGAGCGCAGCGTCAACGTATGTCGGCGGAAGTGGACGATCATGCCCGAGGCTGTAATACGGATCGTACGCGCGCAGATAACGATACTCGTGGGGAAGTCGGGGATCTCCGTACTCCGCGGTTTCGTTCAGCGCGAATGGTCTCGTGAAGTCGAGCTCGGTATCAAGGACGTCCGCGAGGGGAACTTCGGCGAGTACGGCGCGGAACAAATCGGGCCGTAAGGCGGCAGTGGCAAGCACGGTGCCACCGCCTGCACTTATGCCCTCAAGAACGATGCCATCGCGGGCCGCGAGTCCCCGCTTAACCAGCCCCTCGGCAACTGCAATCAGATCTGTGTAGGTTATGCGCTTTCGATCGCGGCGAGCCGCCTCGTGCCATCGGGGCCCGAGTTCGCCGCCCCCTCGTACATGCGCAAAGCCGAAAACAACTCCTCGATCGAGCAGGCTCAACCGCTCCCTCATGGACGAGGGCTGCGCAAAGAACGAGGGCCGTCTCGATAGCCCGTAACAGCCGTAAACGTTGAGTAGTACCGGCCCGGGGCTTTTTCGGTCACGCCGCCCCACCAAGGAGACGGGGATCTGCACTCCGTCTTCGGCCTCCACCATCACTACTGTCGCCTCAATGAGCTGGATCATATCCAGCAATGCGAGCCTGGTACAATACTGCCGACCGGTCGGCAGCGAGATCATGCTCGACGACGGTGTCCGGCGTCACAAACGAGCTGACCGAATAAATCAACTTGTGGCTCCGGAACACATGCCGTGCCGTGGAATAACGACCACCTGCCGACAGACCGACCTTTACAGTGCAGCTCGACTCGTCGGGAACGATCGTCACGCTGACCCGCCCTCCTCCATCACGGGCGGCCAGGCGAGGGCTAAGGCCTACTCGTTCGAGCAAAACCAGGTGCTGTTCAAGAACATGGATCTCCTCGAGCATCACGCCGGATCGATGCGGTACGATCTCGTCCCACCGCGACGGGGACGGATCTTCTATGGGCGCACGGACGAGTCGCCAACACTCTCCAACGTCGTTGACCCGAAACAGGAAGCTGTCGCCCCAATGTTCCGAGTAGATTTTGTGCCCGAGTTCACGCCTCGCGATCCGGCGCCAGCTGGCGCCTGCCTTGTCGGCAGGAAGACACCATACCTCTACAGCACCTCGCTGAACGAGAGGGGCACTGTCTGTGGTTGACACGACGTCGAGGAACAGCCAAGCGCCACTAGCCGAACGCCGGATCAGCACCGCCAGTCGCTCGTTGGCTTCCTCGAACACTACTTCGGGACTTCCAACCTCGACATCTAGTCGAACGACCCGGTCGTGGTGCCGGCGATCAGTCCGTTCCCGTGTGAAAAAGAGCGTACGATTATCAGCCGCCCAGACAACTCGCCCGGCTCGTCCAGACTCTCGCCAGACGTCACAGTCGTGGGTGACATCCCGTACTCTCAACTCGTACCCCTCGTCGCCGATCAGATCAAAGCTAAATGCCACATAACGTCCGTCGTCGCTTGGTTCGAAGACACCGAGCGAATAGAAAACCTCGGCCCCAGGAATCATGTTCGCGTCGAGAACAAGCTCAGCCGGGCCACCGGTCATCGGCCGGCGCCACCAAGCTGGGTGAGGCAGGCCCCGCTCGTGCGTTTGAAAGTATTCGAAAAGTCCAACTTGGAACGGCGGTGGGGCTCCGCCGCAGGCATGACGCCCCTCGATTTCAGCGCCCAGCTCCGCCTTGAGCCCTGCTAGATGAGCCGTAGCTTGCTCAGCGTAGCTGTTCTCGGCTTCAAAATACGCGAAGATATCCGGATCTTGGTGGTTACGCAGCCAACCGAACGAGTCTATCGTGATATCCTCATGAAGGACCCGGATCCGGGGCTCGGCACGGGGAAGGGGTGGCCGGAGGTTACTATCTCTCATGCCACCGCTCCTAAGTGAAAAGATTGGTCGAGCTTGGCAGAGCGCACCAACGTTTTAGACTGGGCATTTGACGTATCTCCCAAAAGATTTCCCATAAGAGCTTACTTGGATCCCGGAGCCCGTTTTATGCAGGGACGCCGATAAATTAAGCGAATATCTGCAATCTGGCGTCCTATCATGAAAGTCGGCGATACCGGATACTTCAATGTTTCCGATCGACCAATCAAGTTTGCTCCCTCTGGTTGTGAATTGAGGAAAAATCACAGCCTGTATGAAAAACCTCAACACACCCGGGAACATCCGAGGCAAAGACCTTAGCGCAAGAACTGTCGTATTCGATCGATGATATCTTGCTAGATGATACGATTGGAGCATATAATACGATGCAAAACAAATGTTGCAAGCTCGTTTGTGGAATGGTAGCTGTGACGACTGACAGCGTGTCATGAGCAAGACTGGCTACAAAGCTACGCTAATTGCTTGCAACAAAACATAAAGAAGGGAACCGAAGCATGACGATCTCTCGACGCGAACTCTTCAAAGTGAGTCTGGCCGCCGGAGCGGCTCTCTCGACCCCATCGGTCCTGCGCTCTAAGGCAGCGGCTGCCGAACCTCTAACGATCCGTATGGTAAGGGACAACCTTAAGGTCTATGATCCAATTTGGACCACATCCGGCGTAACCGCTAATCATGGCGCGGCAATCTACGACACATTGTTCGCCCTTGATTCGAAATTCATGCCGCAACCACAAATGGTGGGCAACTGGGGCGTTTCCGAGGACAAAAGGACTTACACGTTCGAACTGAGGGATGGCTTGGCGTGGCATGACGGCACTCCAGTCACTGCGGCTGACTGTGTCGCCTCGCTTCGCCGGTGGGCAAAAGTCCATCCCGGTGGAAAATTGATCATGGCGCGGGCAAGAGACATCTCTGCGAAGGATCAACGCACCTTCACTATAGTACTCAACGAACCTCTTTCGTTGCTGATCAATATTCTAGGGGACGTCACTGCGCCACTGCCATTCATGATGCGTGAAAAAGACGCAGAGCTCCCTGCCACTGAGCAGGTAACCTCAAACATTGGGTCGGGCCCCTTCAGGTTCAACAAAAACCTTGCTAGGCCCGGCGCCAGCTTTGCATATGATCGCAACGATCAATATGTACCGCGACAGGAAGCTTCTAACGGATTGGCCGGCGGCAAGATCGTGAACGTAGATCGCGTGGTTTGGAACATCATTTCGGACCAGCAGACTGCTCTAGCAGCACTTCAAGCGGGCGAGGTCGATCTCCTCGACAGTCCGGCAGTTGATCTTCTGTCAGTCATCGATGCCGATCCTAACCTTGAGGTTCGGGACCTGAATCAAGGGGGGTTGAACAATGTCCTGCGGATGAACTTCTTGCAGCCTCCGTTCAACAATGTGAAGGCCCGTCAGGCCTTGCTCCATCTGATTGACCAGGAAGCGTTCCTAAATATCCTGTTCCCGGATCCAAGATTCCGTAGCACCGTTACATCTATATTCGGACATTCCACGCTTTACACAAATGATGCAAATACGGGATGGTTCAAGAAGGGAGGGGATCCGGAGAAGGCCAAGCAGCTCTTCAAGGAGGCCGGTTATGCGGGCGAAAAGGTTCTCATTCTCCAACCGACTGACTTGGGATTGGCAGCAAGTAGCGCCTGCCAACTGCTAGCAGACACCCTACGCAAAGTTGGAGTCAATGCAGAGCTTGCCCCGATGGCTTGGGGTGAGCTTGCCACGCGCCGGTCTAACAAAGGCCCAGTCGACAATGGTGGCTGGAGTCTCTTCATTTCGGACCAGTCAGACTACGCCCTTGGAAATCCCATTGGCTCGCCTTTCTTGGTCGCGAGCGGTGACGACGCCTGGTACGGTTGGCCGAAATCCGATGAGTATGAGGCGTTGCGGGCCAAATGGGCGGACGTTGAAACGCTTGACCAACGCAAGGATCTGGCTCGGCAGATGCAAACTGTATGGTGGGATTTCGTCGGCGATATGAGGCTTGGTCAAAATTCCCAGCCTATTGCATATAGAAAAGCTCTAACCGGCCTGATTGGTATGCCGCAGATTCTTCCCATGTGGAATCTCAGGAAAGCGTAGCGCCCGACAAGAGTATAACTCGCACGAGTCAGAGGTTCGGCCATCGCTATGACGGCGATGGCCGAATGTTTTACTTCGAAAGGAGCCTCCAAGGACTGTGGTGCTGGCGAGTCAAACTTACCAAACGTCGGCACATCCCGCGGTAAAACAAATGTTGCATCTTATTCAATAATGAATTAAACGGATCAAGTTCATATGAGGGGCCGAAATGAATGAGAGCAAAGACTTTACGTGGCGGGATTTATGCGGTCGCATCTACGGGTGTCCGCCCACTGCCTCGTCAGCCGCTTGTTGCCATTTCGGCGGATGTCGTTGAGCTATACAAATATCTCTGACTGATTGTAACGGGGTCCGGGTCAAATGTGCATCCATCGCTCTATGGCGGTGACGGGAGTCAGGCAAATGGTCCCTACTATCCTGCGAGGGATCCGACCACATTGCCGCCTGCATACATATCTGGCGGCTCCGCACGCGGCACATAATTTAAGTTGCGATCGTAAGTAACGCTTGCGCCCGGCTTGGCGAGATCAAGATTGAACTTGAAAGGCCCCGACCCAATATTCGCGGTAACCTGCTGGGTTGGGGGACGAATTGCATCCTTCTCTCGCATGACAAAAATACGTTCGGCCGCCAAGATGTCGATCAGCAAGCTCAGCGGCTCCTTGAGCTCAATAATAAAGGTCTTAGCGCCCTTGGTTGAAATATCCTTGACTCGTTCCGTTACCAGTGGTCCAACACCCGCCTTCATCTGACCCCAGCGGCGAAGCGAGGCGACACAGTCAGCCGCAGTGACTGGAGTCCCGTCATGCCACGCCAAGCCATCCCGCAGTTCGAATGTGTAACTCCTTTTGTCCCCGGAAACCTTCCACTCACCCACCATCTGTGGTTGCGGTTTCATTTGGCTGTCAAGGCCGAAAAGGGTGTCATAAATTGCGAGGGCGTGATCCCAAGTTATAGTTGAATACGAATAATACGGATCATAGGCAAGGAGGTGACTGTGCATCGCCATGCGAACGGTACCCGCTGCCGTTGAGGCAGCATGTACGCGCGGAATTGGCGGAAAGGATAGCGCAGCTCCTGCCGCCATGCCCATCTTGATGATGTCGCGCCGAGATATAATCATGATTCACCTCCCATTTTGGACTGTTAACTAAGTCTTAGCAGCACCTCGCCTCGAAGCCGTTGGGTACGCACCTCGAAAAGTCGCAAGGTTTGGCAATCGGTAGGATCTGCACTTCCCGCGAGCAATGTAGTGAGCCGACAGTTGAGGACGTTCAGACTCTAAAGTTGCACGGCATGAGGTCATTGACCCTGTTAATCGGAGAGGCGAGCGCGGAGCGTAGGAGTCGCTGGTTGAAGGTGTCAGGTTGTGCTCAGCGCATCGCGGATCGCAAGCAGCGCCGGCCTTTCGTCAAGGCGACGTTGGGTGTAGTTTTCGTCGTTGGTGAGAGAGGAAAGCTTTACGGCTACAAACTCAGCGTCCGGGTCGATAAAGACGATCTGCCCATCCTGTCCACGCGCCCACAAAGTGCCACAACGCCTATCTTCTATCCACCAATGGTTGTGATAGGCTCCGTTGGGAAGTGACTGGCGGCTGCTGCCTGAGAGTTCGACACCGCCGCTCCGTGTTTCTTCTATCCAACTGTGCGGAATGATTTGGCGCCCGTCCCGGGCACCTCCGTCAACCAGCAACATTGCAAACCGACCCAGATCACGCAGAGTCGCGCACAAGCCGCCGCCCGCCGCGGCTAAACCGGCGTGGTCCACAGTGATATAGGCATCCTCAGCAGCGCCCATTTGCGCCCAAATCTCTTGGCTCATGAGATCGGCCAACGACAGCCCAGACGCCCGCTCCAAGACACAGCCCAGCACGTTGGTTGTGATGTTGCAATAATGGAACGAGGCACCGTGTGGCCGCGCTGCTTTATCGAGCGAGAGGATCAGGTCCCATACAGTGCGTGGCCAGTCTGGTCGGTTGTGCGGGTACCAGCCGTTGGCGAGAAAAAGCTTCCGGATGTGGGAATCTTCATTCGTGGATTCGTCGAAGAATACACCGCCAGTCATGTCGAGCAGCTGCTGCACCGTCGCTCCCCGGAAGGCGGTTGCAGCGAGTTCCGGCAGATATTCTGTGACCGGCTCTTTGACATCGAGCAAACCTTTATCCTCGACAATTCCGGCGAGCGTACCTATGAACGATTTGGTCGCCGAGTGAATAAGATGCTGCTTGTGCGGGGCGAGTTCATTCATGTAACGCTCAAATATGATCCGGCCCCGATGCAAAACGAGGAACCCGTCTGTAGAGCTCTCGTTAAGGAACTCGTCGACGGATCGTTTGCCTTCACGGAAATCGATCATAATGTCGCCAAGTGGCTGAAGGCTCTCGGGTAGTGGCCGCACGGGACCGTCGCCCCGCCAAATCGGGGCCGTTGCCGTCATCTCGCGGACATGCTGGTTGGTCCAGCGGTTCCAGGGCGGCAACTCCCACCCATCTCGCGGGATGATCGGTGCGCCGGGGCTACGGCGGTCGCGCAACCGCATGTCAGTCATACTTTCTTCCTCTTTTTTCCATCAGCGTGCTCGATACGCCGTTTTTCATTTCCGGGTTGCCGCTATGGAAATGCCTTGAACTGCAATGCGGACGCGGTCGTGAATCAACTGCACCTAAACGGTGGCCATGCACCGTCGTGACTTAACGAGCTGCGGAATCTTCAATGTCTGAAACCCTAAATACTTGCGTCAACGGCATCTGTACCTCAGCTCGATTGGACTTGCAACATATGTTGTAGATGACAACAGATAATCCATACGTTTCATAAATTGGAACGCAGGCTGCGCTGAGTTAAACACGCCCGACCGGCAGTCCTCTACCTGGATCGTCCTTACCGGGGGGATCGCCGCCTGGCCGCGACATTCTCTCCTGTCTCAAAACCGGTGTCACCGGCGTCAAGTGGGTATCCGGCGTCATTTCACGATCCCAAGAGAACAAATGCATTAAAACTTCGAATCTAAAACAAACGTTGCATTTTCTGGCAAAACCTGCAACTCACTACCCCAACATGCGACATCCGGTGAATAGAGTGCCTAGGGACATTCGAGAAGACCGAACAGTCGCGGTGAGGCTTGATGAGTATGTCAGCATGACGTCACGGTCTGGCGTCTATCAAGCAGTCGATCAATTGGCCTGCCGTTCATGCGCAGGCCCCAAACGAGGAGGCTTGCCGTGACGGCAACTTCATCCAAAGCGCGGCGGCTAGGTAAAGGGAGCCCTCGCGATGGCTGCTTCCACTGATCTGGTTCCCGTCGCAAGCTCAGCAACTGCCTGTACCGAATGCTCCTCAGGCGTGCAAGCCGACGGCGCCGGCGTTATTCCTTTCCCACGGCCCCGCTACGAGGTAAATATCGAAAAGGACGTTCGCATCCAGATGAGCGATGGGATCGGTCTCTACGCCGATATCTATCGTCCGCAAGGGGTGGATAGCCGGTTGCCGACAATTCTGATCCGCACACCATACAGTAAAGCGCCCTACCAAGAGCGGCATGAGTCGGCTGCACATAGTGGCGTAGCCTACATGTTCGCCGGGCAGGGCTTTGCAGTCGTGGTTCAGGACGTTCGCGGCCGATATAGTTCGGAGGGGCCCTACCACATTTTGCTAGGCGACGTTGACGATGGTTACGAGACCATCAGTTGGATCACATCACAACATTGGTCAAACGGCAAGGTCGGCGGCTTTGGTTGCTCGGCGCTCGGCATTGCACAAATCATGATGTCGCAGCGCCGTCCGCCGGGGCTCGCGGCTATTGTTCCGCAAGGCGCTTCCGGCTCGATGCGCAACATGCCTTACGACTTTCAACCCGACAACCTTCCCAGATTCAGCCGGTGGTTCAGATTCCTTCGCGACAACCCAACGTGGGGCAGCCAGCCGCCGAATACCGACATTGCCGCATTCGTTCGTACGTTGCCAATTGCTGATATGACCGAGCGGTCTGGCGGTTATCCGAACGATTGGCGCGATTGGACCACCCATGCTGCCGGCGAGCCTTGGTGGGATCGATACCAGCTCTTTGACAAAAACTCGCGGCCGGACGTAGCTGCGCTCCACGTCAATTCCTGGTTCGATCCCAACGTCGGGGACCAACTCGACCTGTTCAACGCGTTCCAAGAACAGTCGGTCTCGGAACGGTCGCGCCGCAACCAGTACATAATCATCTCCCCAACCTCACACTGCCAAACCGAGACCAATCAGTCGCCATATGTTTATGGAGAGCGCAATTTCGGGGACGTGCGGCAAGATTACTGGGGGTTATATTTGCGCTGGTACGAGCATTGGTTGTACGGGCGCCCTGGTGGTCTCAATCTACCCCACGTTCAGTACTATTTGATGGGGGCAAATCTCTGGAAATCCAGTGACAGTTGGCCGCTGCCTGGGACGCGATTTGTTCCCTATTTTATGACGAGTGGTGGAAATGCTAATACGGGTCGGGGTGACGGTGAACTGTCCACCGTCATCGCGAAGGGACCGCCCGACCGCTACAAATACGACCCCGCTGATCCTGTTCCCGGCGATGGAGGTCCGCCGATCGACCAACGGCCTGTAGATCAGCGACTTGACCGCCTTGTCTATAAGAGCAAGCCGCTCAAGGAGGGTATGGAAGTGACTGGGCCGTTGCGCGCCGTTCTATACATTTCGTCGTCGGCTGTTGACACCGACTTCTTTGTACAACTCAATGACATATATCCGGACGGAAGAGTCTATCCGATTCAGATGGGACTTTCCCGCGCACGCTATCGGGAAGCCTACAAGGAATCGCGCCGATATCTACAAGACTATACGCGACCGGAATTTCTCGCGCCGGGCAAAATCTACCGCGTTGACATCAATATGCAGGCAACCGGCTATTGGTTTGGTCCGGGGCACCGCATCGCCGTGCAGGTGTCGAGCAGTCTATTTCCTTCCTATGCTCGAAACCTAAACACTGGCGGGGACAATACGCAAACCGAGATGAAGGTTGCCGAGAACGTAATTTACCATGATGCCGATCATCCTTCCCACGTCCTCCTCCCGGTGGTTCCGAATTAGGGCGTGAGTTGGTGCTGCATTGTTGTGAAATCGAAGTGCCCTCGATTAGGGATGGCTTAAGGCCGGCCTCGCTCAATCAACGGGTCCGTGCCAGAACGTTGCGGCCGGGCGGGGGCCATCGCTAGAAGCCTATGCCCGGTCTCGGAGCTTCCGCTTGAGAGAAGGGCTATGTGACGGTAGCAAAAGGCTTGGTTTAAGACGCCGATCGTCAAGTGCCGACCTGGAGTTCAAATTGCACCAGAAAACAATTGCATCAAAAATAAAGAAGTAAAACAATCGTTGCATTTGTGGGCGAAACCTGCGACTTAGTATCCGACACGCGGGACTCCGGTGAATTGAGTGCCTGAGACACTCGTAAAGAGAGGACAGTCGCGGTGAGGCTTGATGAATATGTGCAGCAAGACGCCACCGGTCTGGCGTCTCTCGTGAAAGCGGGTGAAATTACACCGTTGGAGCTAACGCGCTTGGCACGAGAAGCGCACGATGAGGTGAATCCCCGGGTAAACGCTGTCATCGAGTTCTACGAGGATGCCGAATCTGTCGCCGGTGCGAATGACGGTATTTTTGCCGGTGTACCATTTCTTCGAAAAGACACCGGAGCAAGCGAGGCTGGCCGCCTCCAGGAAAAAGGAAGCCGTCTGTTCAAGGGCTGCCGACCTGATACAGATAGCTATTATTTTCGCCGCGCACGGGAGGCAGGGCTCAGGACCCTCGGAAGAACAACGATGCCCGAATTCGGGACATCAGGCATGAGCCAATCGATTTTAAATGGTGTCACTGGCAACCCTTGGGATTTGGACCGGTCTGCGGGTGGATCGTCCTCGGGATCCGCGGCTGCTGTTGCTGCCGGCATTACGCCCATCGCACACAGTAGCGACGGCGGCGGATCAATTCGTATACCGGCATCCTGGTGCGGTCTTGTCGGCTTGAATCCATCTCGCGGACGCGTCTCCGGCGGCCCAAACAACCAAGACGCATCATTTGGCCGTAGTCGGGAGTTTGTTCTCTGTCGGACGGTCCGTGACATGGCCGCCGCGCTCGATGTTTTTTCCGGCCCTCATCCTGGCGATCCGTTCATCATCACCCAACCGAAGCGTTCTTATTGCGAAGAACTTTCACAGCTGACGCGCGTTTTGAGGGTGGGAGTTGCGAGGACCAAATGGGGTGCCGTGGATTTGGAGCCGGAAGTCCTTGAGGTCGTCGATTCAGTGGCCACTTTGCTTGAGGAAATGGGGCACAGGATCATCGAAATCGAGCCACCTTACGAACCTGCAGAATATTCCAGAATATTCCTCGCCGGTTCTGCTCGAAGCGCGCACCTACTTGGGGAATCGGCCCAGGCAATGGGGCGGACCATTAATACGGATACCGTGGAACCCATCAATTTAAAGATTTATGAATATGGCCGAAGAGCATCACCATTTCTAATGGGGGACGTACATGAGCTCATGCGAAGACTGCGGGTGCGCGTAGCTGAGGCGGTCGAACCGTACGACATACTGCTAACGCCCACTTTGCCAACGGCGGCTCTACCACACGGCACTATTTACTGCACGACCAACCCAACGCTCTCGGCGGAAGAATTCATGGAAGCGGATGCTGCGCTTTATCAATATCTTGGAGTGCTGAATGTCACGGGACATGCAGCTGTATCCTTGCCATTGGGACAAAGTTCCAACGGCATGCCTATCGGCCTGCAAATAGTTGGCCGTTTTGGCGACGAGGCGACGCTGGTTCGCATCGCACGGGATCTGGAGGAGGCGAGGCCCTGGAGGGGCCGGCACCCGAGAGTTTGGGCTGGCCAACAGCATTGATTTTCGGATGCCGGTGAATGACATCGGATCCAACGTTCGTCGAATACGACAGCTATTTTTCTTCGACGGGCACTGAGCTTAGAAGGTCTCTGTCCGCGTGCAAGATTCGCGGGCTTCTCCATCGTCATGCAGGAAATGGTGCAGATCGAGATCGCCGCGTTGCAACAATGAAGCGCAGGTTTTTGCGATCTAATCAACTTAGAGAAAAGCTTGGGCGAGGCTGTTATGAGACGCATCATTAGTCAAGAACTGCACAAAGGAGCAACTTATGGCGACTATAGGAGTTTTGTCCCTGTCGAACGACGGCCGGTACATTGGCCAGCATCCCGATTTTGGTTACGGCATTGGCCATCCGAGCCGTTATGCGTCTCCTCCGATGCTAAAACAGATTCCCGGCGCTTGGGCAAATAATGTCGTTTCAGGCGATCATGCTTGCGAAATCGAGTACGTGAAAGCCGCCAAAGAGCTTGAACGAGCCGGAGCTTCGGCGCTCACATGTGACTGTGGCTTCACTGTTCGGTACCAGAAGGCCATTGCTTCGGCCGTATCAATACCGGTATCAACTTCAAGCCTACTACTATTGCCAGCACTTCTGTCCACCGTCCCCCCGGACAAGAAGATAGCAGTACTGACTGCGGATTCGCGCTGCATAGATGCGGAAATTTGGGCTGCGCTCTCTATCACGGATCCATCAAGGTTGATTTTCGAAGGGCTCGAGGACACAGCAACATACGCTTACATGTGGGCCGAGAAAGGCGAAATCAATGTCCAGGACGTCTTGGCTGATACCGACGATATCATTGCTCGCGTTCAAAAACATGAAAAGGTAGCCGCGATTCTTTGCGAATGTACGGTATTCGTGCGTGTCTCGCCTCGAATCCGAAGATCGACGGGGCTGCCGGTTTATGATGCAGGGCACAACGCAGGTCTTCTTATGGCCGGCGTAAGTTAGGTGCGGGGCTTTCCTCGCCTCTAAAGTTATCCAATGCGGGGTGCGTGCCCAGACGGAAAATCGATGTGCCGATGCATCTCGCGTACTAGGTGGTCAGCTTATCGCGGTGCGAATCGGCCTGGCGACGGCAGGCGCGTCAGGGTCTTCTGGCGCTGCCTGCTGAACCGATGACGGCCGTGTCGGCCTTTGCGGACGGGCCTATCGAACCCGCCTTTGTGCCACTGGCGATTACGACGGAGCCGAAGACGGCAACCGATGCTTTGCCGAACAACGGCCGCCTTGAGGCCTTCGTGCGCATCGGAGACCACGAGCTTCTCCGCCTTCGCCCAGGAGACGCCGCAAGCCGCGAGCACACAATTGCGCACCGTCGCCGATCAAATCCGGCCGAAGGTGCCCAAGCTCGCCGCCATCATGGATGACGCCGAGCCCGACGTGCTGGCCTACATGGCCTTCCCCAAGGAGCATCGCGCCAAGCTGCACTCGACAAATCCGATCGTCGGCATCTTCCCCAATGATGACGTCATTGTCCGCCTCGTCGGCGCGATCCTGCTCGAGCAAAACGACGAATCGGCCGTCTAGCGTGCCAGATACATGACGCTTGTATGGGCGACCGCGAAGTCAATAAGCCTGCATCGTTACCTCCATTCCTATGTTCAGCCGGGGCGGGCATTCCTTCGTCCCGGCCTGACTTCTCACCAGCGCCGCGCGCAGGGGCGGTCAAGGAGGCCCGCAGGGCACTGCACTGCAGCGCGAAGAGTCCTTGAAGGTCCTGAGCACGGCGCTTCAATCCCGGGAAGAACGGGCCGAGGTGGTCAAAGGCGGAGCCGGTTTGCGGGGCGCACAAGGTGCGCTGCGACCTTGTATTCGGTGGGCCGTAGGGAAGCCCGAACCATCATGCAGTCATCCGCATCGGCAACCAGGCTCCGGGCGGCGGTCCCCATCTGGAAAGCGGTATTGGAACCATGTCATGTAACGGGCGCCCGCCACCTCGGGTTCGCTAACAGGCAGACGGAACTCTTCGCCTGTCCTCTCGCGACTATGCGGCAGCTGCCGTGGCATGCGGTCGGACGCGCACGCCCTCGGGCAACTCGCCGGTCTTCACCATCCGCCACAGCGCAATCAGGAGCTTCCGGGCGAGCGCGACGATCATAGCACAGGGCACCTCTCGCAAAACGCAGGATAACGTTCTTCTGGCCTTCCGAAAGAATTGACAACGTCCTCGACGTGGTATTCATTATGGTATTCCATCCGTATACTCGACAGAAGGAGCTATGCCCGCAGAACCGACAAAAAAGTCGGGCCCTACCTTTGCTAGGAATCGCGACAACTTGGCTCGTGCGCGAGCCCGGGCGGAATTAAACCGCAACAGCAGATAACAATGACAATGGGGAGTAATATGAACAAACGTACATTGATGGTGGCCCTGGCAGCCTCGCTAGCAGCTTCCTTGGTCAGTTCGTCGGCCAGCGCAGGCGCCGTGCTCGATAAGATGCTCGCTACGAAGACTCTGACGGTGGCGGTCGGGACGGACTGGGGGAAGATGTCGTTCTTGAACGACAAGCATGAACTCGATGGCTATGACGTCGATGTTGCCAAAGGCGTCGCGCAATCTTTGAGCTTGAAGATCAAATTCGTCACGCCCGGCTTTGACGTCATTGCGGCAGGAAACTGGCAGGGCCGTTGGGACATGGCTATGGGCCAAATGACTCCAACTCAAGCGCGCGCTGAAAAACTGGCGTTTCCGGCGGTGTATTTCTATGAAAGAGCTGTCGCTGTCATACATAAGGATAGTAAGGCAACTAAGCTTTCCGACATCAATGACAAGGTTGTGGGCGTTGCTGCTGGCAATACGCAGGAGCAATATGCAAATCATCGCTTGACGGGGGACTGGCTCAACGCTCCCCGTATAGAGTATAGCTTTAAGCCGAGCGAGATTAAAACCTACGCAAGTAGCAACATCGGCTTTGACGACTTGCGACTGGGCGACGGAGTTCGACTCACTGCCTTCCTCACTGACGGCACGATAGCGGATAACGCAATACAAGGCGGTTATCCGCTCAGGCTGCTTGGCGATCAGCTGTACTCTGCGCCAGGTGCCATTTCGATTTTGCGAGGTGACAAAGAGCTTGCCGATAAAATTGCGGCTGCCATCGAGAGTATGAGAAAAAGCGGAACGCTCTCGACGCTGTCGGTCAAGTGGTACGGGAAAGATTATTCTGTCGAAAAATAGCAGAGGCGAAGATTCAACGGATCCAGCGTCTGGATCCGCTGACCTCGCAAAGTGAGATCCTATGCTTTATAAAGATACCGTCGAGATCTGAGGTCTTAGTCCATAGACCATGCTTTATCGCGTCGCTCTTCGTGGTCGTATTAGCGGCCTTCCTCATAGTAAACGTTACCGGAACTACTATGGGCGAACTCATGCGACCGGTCATCGGTGACCCGGCGCAGAGCGGGCTCTATGGGCGTTTTGCAATCGCCTTTGTGATTGCGGTTACGTTTTGCCTCAACGTCGTTCTACTCGGCTTTACTCCACTTAGGATGCAGATTGGCATCGTATGGATTGAGTTGCTGCTCCTATTTCTCGCATTCTTCCAATCCTTCAATCTGAGCATGCCATTCATTTGGGCGAACCTGCCTTACTTGCTTAGTCAGGGCTTGGTAACAACAATCTACGTTTCGGCGATCTCCCTCGTATTCGCATCAATTATTGCAATACTAGGGGCCGTTGCCAAATTGTCGAGCAATGGGTTCGCCTACGGCATCGCTACTTTTTACACCTCGTTCTTCCGCGGTTTGCCGCTACTCATGCAGATTTACCTGATCTACCTCGGCCTACCACAGCTTGGTATCGTTTTGGATGCCGTGCCTTCTGGCGTGTTGGCACTCTCGCTTTGTGTTGGAGCATATATGACGGAAATCTTCCGCGCAGGCATTCAAAGCATCGACCGTGGCCAGTGGGAAGCGTCCCGGTCAATGGGGTTCGGATTTGGACTGACGATGCGCAAGATTATCCTACCGCAGGCGCTTCCGGTTATCATTCCACCAATGGGAAATACATTCATTGCTATGCTAAAGGACAGCTCACTCGTTTCGGTCCTTGGCGTATGGGAGTTGACTTTCCTCGCTCGAACTATCGGCCAGCCGACTTTCCACCACATGGAGATGCTAGTCGCGGCGGCTATTGTCTATTGGGTCGTTTCGATTTGCCTTGAGCTCGTCCAGTCAAGGATCGAGCGCCACTTCGCAAGGAGTAAGGTGCGATGATTGTCGATAAAATAGATAAACTAGAAGATACTTCGGGGCTGCACAAGCCTACCGGCCAGGGGCAGACGTCTGCGAGCGACGCGGTTATCGAAGTTAGAAATGTCTCGAAATGGTATGGCTCGTTCAGAGTCTTGACTGACATAAACCTCGTTGTTCGCAGAGGCGAGCGCATCGTCATCTGTGGCCCGTCCGGATCGGGAAAGTCGACTCTGATTCGCTGCTTCAATCGGCTCGAAGCGCATCAAGAGGGTGAGATCACCGTTAACGGAATCAGCCTGCACAGCAAAATGCGGAAAGTGACTGAAGTTCGCAAGAACGTGGGCATGGTTTTCCAGAACTTCAATCTCTTTCCACACATGACGGTGCTGATGAACTGCATGGCCGCCCCGATGTGGATCAAGGGTGTGTCCGAGGCCGAGGCAAGAAAGCTCGCGCTGAAATTCCTGGAGCGCGTGCGGATACCGGAGCAGGCGAATAAGTATCCGGCTCAGCTTTCCGGGGGGCAGCAGCAGCGCGTCGCAATTGCACGCTCTCTCTGCATGGAGCCTTCCGTCATGCTCTTCGATGAGCCGACATCGGCACTCGATCCGGAAATGGTCGCGGAAGTGCTGGAGACGATGACCGGCCTCGCGCGCGACGGCATGACCATGGTCTGCGTCACGCACGAGATGGGGTTTGCGCGCGCGGTTGCGGACCGAGTGATCTTCATGGATCGGGGCCAGATCGTCGAAGAGGGTGTGCCCCACGACTTTTTTTACCAATCCGCAGCACGAGAGAGCGAAGCTTTTTCTCAGTCAGATCTTGAGGCACTCATGACCCGTCCTCATGCAGAAATCCGCTCTGATGTTATCGTGCTGGGAGCCGGAATCGTGGGCGTATCCGTCGCTTTGCATCTTCAGATGCGGGGCCGAGACGTCGTCTTGGTTGACCGCCGCGGCATTGGCGAAGAAACTAGCTATGGCAATGCAGGGCTGATTGAACGTTCGAGTGTCATTCCCTATGGGTTTCCACGGGATCTCTGGACCGTCCTCGTCTACGCTCTGAATCGTTCGGCTGACGTTCGTACCGACTGGCGCTTCCTGCCGCATATTGCTCCTTGGCTTTGGCGCTTCTGGCGAGAGTCTGCTCCGGAACGCTTGCAAATGGCGGCTGCCGATATGCTGCCGCTCCTTGAGCGGTCGGTCATCGAGCATGAACTCCTCATGACTGAAGCCGGGATCCTAGGGCAATTGCGCCGGACAGGTTGGATCGGCGTCTACCGGAGCCAAAAGTCTCTTGACCAAGCGGCGAAGAGTGCGGTTGCTCTCGAATCCTATGGGTTGCGTTTCGATCTGCTCGACAGCAAGGCTCTACGCGAGCGTGAGCCTCACACGTCCGAGGCCCTCATCGGTGGGATTCATTGGCGGGATCCGGCTTCAGTTCCTGATCCTGGCGGTCTGGTGAAGGGATACGCTGATCTGTTTTTGCGGCGCGGTGGCCGCTTTGTTCAGGGTGATGCCGACACGCTCCAGCAGGTGGGCACTGACTGGACAGTGGGCAGCGGAAGTAGCGAAGTTCGGGCGCACGATGTTGTCGTCGCCCTTGGTCCGTGGTCGGACACCGTCCTTCGTCCCCTCGGCTATCGGATCCCGTTAGCTGTCAAGCGTGGGTACCACGTGCACTTCAAGGCCAGAGCCGGATCTATGCTTCATCATCCTGTGGTCGATGTGGACGGCGGATATCTTTTGGCGCCAATGACCCGCGGTATTCGCCTGACCACCGGTGTGGAGTTTGCTGCCCGCGACTCCGCTCCAACGCCTCTGCAACTGGCTCGAACAGAGCCGCTAGCACGTGAGATTTTCCCCCTCGAGAAATGGATTGATCCGCAACCGTGGATGGGGGCCCGCCCTTGTCTGCCGGACATGCGCCCAGTCATTGGAGCTGCCCCAAGGCATCAAGGGCTATGGTGCGCTTTCGGCCACAATCATCAGGGCCTCACCCTTGGACCGGTAACCGGGCGTTTATTGGCCGATCTAATAACAGGGAAGGAGCCTTTCACAGATCCGCGGCCATATTCCATAGAGCGTTTTGCGTCCCGAAGCAGAACGTTCAATCCTGTTATGTAAATTCTGCAACCGATTTCCTCTTATTGCAGCTTATGATTGCGACAAGGAAGTTAATTTCCAAGGAAGAAAATCCGGGAACTTCAATTGCATCTTCTCGGATAGGCCGGGATGCGTCAGCGTCACTTGAAAGGAAATAATCATGAATGAATTAAATCGCTATGAAGTCGGACCCCGTATGAGCCAAGCAGTTTCTTACGGAAATGTCGTCTATAGCGGGGGTAGTTGCGCGCACCCCCAGCACTCCTGTTGCAGAACAGACGGCAGACATACTTGCCAGAATCGACGATCTGCTTGCAGAGGCTGGAGTAGACAAGAGCAAGATACTCACAGCAACAATCTGGTTGACCGATATATCGTCCTTTGCGGAAATGAATGACGTATGGGACCGCTGGGTGGTCCCAGGAAGCACGCCTTGCAGGGCTTGCGTTGAGGCAAATCTAGCAGGATCCGGATATGCGGTAGAGATCCAGGTCACCGCAGGACGGTAGGCTGGATCTGCTTCTAGGATCGCGCGGATCAGCAGCATGCATGTGAGCATTTTTCGTGAGGAGGACTCTTGTGAAGCGGTCAACTGTTCACGACTTGATTTTCGTATTGTTCGCACTGGGCAGCATCATATCACCGGCTCTCGCCGCCGATTACGATATCGTGATCCATGGTGGACGCGTCATCGATCCGGCGAGCGGCCGCGACGAGATTGCTGATGTCGGCATCAGCGGCCAAAGCATCACCGCAATCTCGACGTCGCCCCTTCAGGGCAAGCGGATGCTCGATGCCGAAGGTCTGGTAATTGCGCCGGGCTTCGTTGACCTGCACGCGCATGGCCAGAACCCTGAAGCCCAGATGCTGCAGATACAGGACGGCGTAACAACCGCTCTGGACATGGAAGCAGGCGCGCTCCCGATCCGGGCGATGTTCGACGCGCTGTCTGGCCGCGCGATGATCAACTTCGGCGCGACCGCCAGTAATACTTGCGCGCGGCTAAAGGTTGTCGCCAACCTTTCCTGCCACGGCCATTGGGCCATCAACGAGCCCCAGGACGGAACAAGTGCGCAACATGTCGCTGCGCAAAATACTCCGACTACGCCCGAGCAGGAGCAGCGCATCGTTCGGATGTTGAATGATGAGATCGCCAACGGTGCGCTTGGCTATGGTCTTCTTACCGGTTATGTGCCGGCCTCCGGCCGCCGCAAAGTTTACGAGATCTTCAAAGCGGCGGCATCCACCCGCTATCCCGTGTTCATTCATGTACGCGCCCGGCCAGACGTCGATGTTGGTCCCGGCACGAGCATCGCCACCAACCAAGAAGTGATTGCGGACGCTGCGGCGACCGACGCGCCCGTGCAGATTGTCCACCTGCCGTCGACCGGAGCGGCTGACACAGCGGTAATCCTCGAAATGATAAAGGGCTCTCGTAAAAATGGCGCGGATATTACGACAGAGGTCTATCCGTACAATGGATGGTCCAACGCCTTGGGAGACGCAATCTTTCGTCCTGGCTGGCAGCAAAAGTACGGCATTACCTATTCTGACCTCCAATTGCCTGAGACCGGCGAGAGGATGACGGAGGACAGCTTCAACCGAATGCGCGATGAGCATCCCGAAGCGGTCGTGATCGGTTTTAGTACTCCTCAAGCGGCGGTGGACGCCGCCATCATGGACCCGACCGTCATGATCGCATCCGATGGCCTCGACGATAGGTCGCATCCGCGGGGTGCGGGAACGTTCTCTCGCGTGTTGGGTCATTATGTCCGAGACAAGGGGCTCGACCTCAAGCTGGCGCTTGCCAAGATGACGATCATGCCGGCGCGGCGGCTCGAGGCTATTTCAGAGCAGATGGCCAGAAAGGGACGGCTGCAGGTCGGCGCCGATGCCGATATCACCGTCTTTGATCCCGTCGCGATCAAGGATATGGCCACCTATCAAAAGCCAATGCAGCCGTCTGTCGGCATCCGGTACGTGATCGTAACTGGCGTACCCACTCTCGTGGACAGCAAGGTCGTGCCTGACCTGTTTCCAGGCCAAGCCGTTCGCAGCACGAAACCCCTGTAAGCAGGCTTATAATTACGTCTTCCGTCAGAAGATGAGCCTAAGAGACCGGACGTGAAAGACGAAAAAGTTGGAGAACTATATGTGTAAGTTCAATCTCCTGCGATTGTGGGTCTACCGTCCGGTTCCAGAAAGGCCATCTCGTCGGCCGTGTCGGTACCCGTATCGACGTCAAGCCTGCTTTTTCTCCCGATGCTGCTGGCCCAGCTTCCCGCGACCAAGAAGGTCGCTGTAATGACCTACGACTCGCGATACCTGGATGCGAGTATCATGAATGTCCCGGGCATCAAGGGCCTTCGAGACTGGCGGTCGAGGAATTGGAAGGTACGAAGTTGTACGACTACATGATGGTGAAAGACGGGAGAACCAGCGTCGCGGATGCGCTTGCCGATACAGACGATATCATCGCGCGTGTCCGCAAGCATGATGGCATCGCAACTATTGTCTGCGAGTGTACATTCTTCGCACGGTTTGCACCTCGAATACGCAAGCTCACGAATTTACCAGTCCATTATGCTGTGCTGAACGTCGCAGACCTTGCAGCGGCGGTTGGCTGAGAGTTTTCAAGGACAGTCGCCAAAATGCAAACCCACACTTGCCTGAATAGCCCACGCGCTGAGTACTTTAGCCTTAATGCCGAACGTATGAGCCGGCGCCCTTGCCTCTGCCTTCTATCATCGCTGCTTGGATAATCCGGACAGGCCATAGCCGACCGGCAAGACAAAGTTCGATTGGGCCTCTCGTGCCAGCAGGACCGTCGTAAGGCGTTCCCTGCCGGCCCGAATGTGCGAGCGCATAACCTCGGCTGCGTTGAATCCGTCTTTCATCTCGATGTACTTGACAATCCGCTCGTGATCATCTTGGGAACCCGCTGACGCACCTTGAGGTTCATGCAAGACCTCGATCCACATGAAGGTAACCATCTGGCTTAAAATACGAACGAGGGCTTGGTGTAGTTCCTTATTTCCGCTGACACGGGCGATTGATTCATGAAGGGTCATCCCAATCCTAACTTCGTCTGCACGCCGCCCCGGTAAAGTTCGGAGATGGTTCACTTGTCCGACGATATCCCGGAATTCCTGGAGCTCGCTTTCTGTGGCTTTTTCAGCGGCCAGATGAACAGCCGCAACTTCAAGTATCTCTCGAAGCTGGTAAAGGTCGAAAGCTCGCGAAGAACTCATTTCTACAACGAAGTAGCCGCGGTCGCGTTTCTCAACCAGTCCCAGTTCTTCAAGCCTCCCAAATGCCTCACGAACTGGCGTGCGACTGGCTCGCAACCGGGCAGCTAACGTGCGATCGACCAGCTTTTCACCCGGGCGAAGTTCGTGGCGCAGAATCATATTGCGCAGTGTGTTGAGTACAGCTGTTCCGATCTGGGCGTCGCTCATCTATATTCTCGGAATGTCATTTGGAATACCTCGTCTCTCCGGCTAGCAGCCATCCCGTTGCGTGTCAAGGCATCGTTCCATTGGTATGAAGGCCGCGGATAGAGTTACCCGGTCGACCCGACCAAAACGGAACTTGACTAAATGCGAGAATTATGGCATTTGAAATGGAATACCAAAAGGAATGCAATTATGAGCGAGCGCCAATTAGGCGACGTCATCCTCGATCGACTTAGAACGATGATCATCAGCAACGAACTGCGACCAGGAATGAAACTCGTCGATCGTGCTCTGGCCCGCGATCTGGGAGTGAGTCGTACCCCCGTCCGGGAAGCGTTGGGCCGCTTAGTCGAGATCGGCATCGTCGATTACCGCGAGCGAGGGTTCTACGTTGTCAATGCGGATTCACGGCGAGTTGCGGATCTCTATCACCTCCGAGAGATCTTAGAGGTGGGTTCGATCCAACTCGCAGCTGCGAATGTCCAGCCGACCGATATTCAAGAGCTTCGCGACATCCTGCTGCAAATTGAGAAATTGCAGGCCAATCCGGCACGCAAAGGTGAAGAGGTCCGCTTAGGGCTGGCTATTCATCAGATTCTCGCCCGTTCGAGCGGCAACAGAGCAATACAACAGGCCCTCGACCGGTTGTTGGACCAGATGCTGACCTTTGTCTGGATGGAGGTTCTCAATGAGAGCGAGGAGGCTTCTGCGACCTCGCATCGCGAGCATAAGCTAATCGTCGACTTGGTCGACACTGGCCGGGGGCAGGAGGCGGCGGAGGTGATCCGGGTGCATCTTCGTTCGGCAAGGGAGCACGTCATCTCCGTCATGCGCGCCCGTGAAGCATTGTTCGCCCCAGCTAGAGCATCGATCCCGATGGAAATCGTGCACCACCGGGCGGCTGGCCCCCAAATTAATAAAGGAGGCTCCTGTGTCTAGCCAAATAACTCCCACTCTCGAATATTCGATGCCAGAGTTAGGCTTCTCCTCATGTCCAAGCACAGAACCACGAGGCCTTGGTAAAAGCGTCCAGGTTAGGCTCGCCTCCAAATTCTATGGTGATTTCGCGGCGCTGAAAGACGTCACTTTAACAGTCAATCCAGGCGAGTTCCTGACGCTGTTAGGGCCAAGCGGCTCAGGAAAGACGACGATGATGATGGCGATCGCCGGGTTCACGGATCTAAGCTCCGGCACAATCCTAATTGATGAAACCCGTATAGATCACCTACCGCCCAATCGTCGCAATATCGGGGTTGTGTTTCAGCATCTAGCGCTTTTCCCGCATATGTCGGTCGCAGACAACGTGGCGTTCCCCCTGAGGATGAGAGGCGTCCCCGAGGACGAGGTCCGCGTACGGGTTCGGCGTGTGCTCGAACTGGTGGAGTTGCCCGCCTTTGGCGAAAGGCTACCGTCTCAGCTGAGCGGCGGCCAACAACAACGGGTTGCATTCGCGCGCGCGGTTGTTTTTGACCCTCCTGTTCTTCTGCTTGATGAGCCTTTAGGCGCGCTCGATCGCAAGTTGCGTGAAAGCATGCAAGCCGAGTTGAAAAGACTTCAACGGCAGCTCGGGATAACGACGATCATGGTCACCCATGACCAGGAAGAGGCGCTGACTATATCTGATCGAATCGCGGTCATGAGCAACGGTCAACTTGAGCAGATTGGTTCTCCTGAAGAGCTTTACCAATATCCGGCCACGCCATTCGTTGCGGATTTTGTGGGTGACACAAATCGCATTATGGGGACGGTCCGCACTATAGCTGGGGAATTTTGTACGATCCTCACTACTGGGGCGATCGAATGTACGGGCCAGACACGCCACGGGCATGATGCAAGCGTTGCAGCGTTGGTAGTGCGTCCTGAGCATGTTCTCGTGGGACAAGAAGTTGCTGATGTCGCGAACCGGTTTGATGGCGTGATTGAGAACGTCACCTATGCCGGAGACTCTATCAAGTATGTGATCCGAATTTCGCGCGAAGACACTTTGGTAGCGAGAACCCGGAACGTACGGCATCAGCCTCGGTTGCGTGTCGGAGATGCCACAATAGTCGGCTGGAGACCCGATGACGCTGTGGTCTTCGTGCCGATGAACTCGATCAGCGAATGCCGGAACTAACAAAAAACAGGGAGGAATATTATGGGACAGAATTTGACGCGGCGCTCATTCACCTCGGGCCTCGCAGCGGGTGCCGCACTCGCAAGCTTTGGCCGAGCGCGAGCCCAGAGCTCCGGCACGGTGGTGATCGCTTCATTTGGCGGCCAGTTTCAAGATGCCCAGCGAAAAGCGCTCTTTGAGCCATTCGAAAAGTCTACCGGCATCAAGGTAGTGGAAGCGACGGGACCTTCGCTCGCGAAAGTGCGCACGATGAATATGAGCGGCAACATCGAATGGGATGTGGCTGAGTTTACGCCTGCAGACTTCCTGGTACTGGCGGAGAACAATCTCCTTGAGAAGATCGACTATAGCGCCATCGATAAAAACATTATCGCGAGAGTGGACAGGCGCGTAGTGCATCCTTACGGGGTTGGGGCGCTGTTCTATTCAAACGTCATCGCATTCAATACGAAGCGATATCCGACCGGCAAGCATCCGCGGAGTTGGGCTGAGGTTTGGGATGTCCAAAAATTTCCCGGTCCGAGAATTATGCCGTCCGGTACCTATGTCGTACGCCCGAACGAGTTCGCGCTATTGGCGGATGGAATTCAACCTCAGCAGCTGTATCCGCTCGATCTGGAGCGCTCCTATCGTAGTCTTTCCAACATAAAGCCGCACGTCGTGAAATGGCAAACGACGGGTGCCATGGCTCCCCAAGCAATTGTCGATGGCGAAGCCGACTTCGGTATGGCGTCCCAAGGGCGCATTGCGCAGTTGAAGGCGCAGGGAGCGCCAGTTGACTACGACTGGAACCAAGGTCTCGTTGCTGCTGACTATTGGGGAATCCCTAAGGGGGCGAAGAACGTCCAGAACGCTCTCAAGTTCATAGAGTTCGCATCACGACCTGAGCCTCAAGCTGAACTCAGCAAATTGATCCCATACTCTCCGTCAAACCCCGACGCTTTCAAGCTGCTCACTGATGAGCAAGCTAAGGACCTCGCGACCGCCCCAGATAACCTGCAAAAGCAAGTTTGGCTCGACGCTGCATGGTGGGCTCAAAAGTCCAATGGGAAATCGAATATCGAACGAAACATCGACATGTGGAACGCTTGGTTGCAGCGCTGAGGAGATAACAAATGAGCACAGGAGCTGCGACAGCCAGAACACACGCGGGTGTTCAGTGCGAGAAGTTTTTTACAGAGCTGCTCCGCCGCCACGGCTTCCTGCTGCTCATGCTTCCGGCGCTTTTACTACTGGGTGCGGTTTATGGGGTGCCCATTTTTAGGCTGCTCGCCACCAGTTTCGGCGCGAATGAATGGTCCTTGAACAGCTACGAGGTAGCGCTGACGGATCGCTACATGTGGAAGGTGCTTCTAAGCACTCTCCGTTTATCGGCAGAGGTCACAGCATTGTGCCTGCTTCTGGGCTATCCCGTTGCCTATCTAATGATCAGGTCCGGCCCTCGCTGGACCCAGGTTCTCACAATCCTAGTCGTATTACCTATGTGGACCAGTGTACTCGTGCGATCATACGCATGGATTGTGGTGCTAGGCCGCAACGGGATTGTAAATCAGCTTCTGGCGGATGGCGGGCTGATCTCAGAACCTCTCACACTCTTGTACAATCGGTTCGGCGTCTACGTCGGCATGGTTCATATTATGCTGCCTTATATGATCCTGCCGCTCTACGCAGCCATGAAACGGGTTGATCTGCGACTAGTAGATGCGGCCAGAAGCGCCGGTGCTGGCGCACTAGCAGCTTTCACCTTGGTATTCGTTCCTCTTACCGCGTCCGGGATTGTGGCGGGATCGCTTCTCGTCTTTATCCTAAGTCTTGGTTTCTTCGTCACGCCGGCATTGCTGGGAGGGGCTGGCGACGTAACATACGTCATGCTTATCGAGCGCCAATTGAATGAGTCCCTCAACTGGGAACTAGCGGCGGCAATGGCGGTTATCCTGCTGGTCGCGACCCTGATACTTGTTGCCATGTATTGGAGGCTTGTAGGAATTACCGGCCAGGACGGGGCAAGTCGTGGGCAAGTGACACCGAGCCGGACATTGCGCACTGCAACGCGTGCGCTCGCTACTTGGCAGTCCGCATTCAGTTCCAGTTCGTCCGCGAGCCGCTTCGTCACGCCGGTACTGGGCTGGGCTGTTGTCGGATTTCTGATTGCCCCTATCTTGATCTTGTTCCCCCTTAGCTTGAGCGCCTCGCCGTTCCTGGAATTTCCACCACGTGGGTTCTCGTTGCAATGGTATGAGAACTATTTCAATCGACCTGATTGGATCGCGGCTACCTGGGTTAGTATCAAGGTCGCGACACTCACAATGTTTGCAGCCACGCTGTTGGGGACCCTAGCTGCCATCGGCATCGTGCGGGGGCGCTTTCTGGGGGCTCGTCTCGCCACCGCGTTTCTGGTGTCGCCTTCGATCGTGCCGACCCTGATAACAGCCGTGGCCGTTTACTTCCAGTTTGCACGGTTCCAGTTGGTTGGTACCATCACAGGGCTGGTACTCGCTCACGTGGTGCTGGCTCTGCCGTTGGTTGTAATCGTCGTTTCAGGTGCATTGCGCAGCGTCGACATCCGACCGGAGCAGGCGGCTCGTAGCCTGGGGGCCACTTCGATGACAGCTTTTCTCAAGGTTACTCTGCCAGCGATCAAACCCGGTATTATTACAGCAGCGTTCTTTGCCTTTCTCGCCTCCTTCGATGATGTCGTCCTCGCACTATTCCTCAGCGGTACATCGGCAACCACCCTTCCGAAGCGAATGTGGGATGGAGTCCGCTTCGAAGTCGATCCAACCATCGCTGCCGTCTCCACATTGATGATCATGGTCTCAATCGCTCTCTTGGTGGCGCCACAACTCGCTTCACTGAGATCTCGCCCGGCTGGACGCACCGATGGGTGAGACGAGTTGCATCACTTTGATCAAAGGAAACAGCATGGGCACGAACCTCAACTTCTCGAAGGCAGAGTACGACACTAGAGTTCGAAATGTGCAGTCTGACATGCGATCTCAGGGTCTCGATGCGCTGCTGGCTTTTGAACCAGAATCAATCACCTACCTGACCGGCTTCCTTTCGCCGAGAGGTTACAACTGCTTTCATTTTGCCATCATTCCTGTCGATGGCGATCCCGTTCTGTTCTTTCGCGATCTGGAAGCTTACCATTTTCAACGAAGCGCCGCGTTCGAGAGAAATTTTCGCTGGGCGGACGGAGACGACGTTGACGCTCTCGCTGTAGGTGCAATCAAATCAATTGTCGGAGAATCGCCCAAGGTTGGGATCGAGAAGTTCGCTTGGCAACTGAACGCAAGTCGGTACGAAAGGCTCACAGGTCTGCTGCCGAAGACTTTGGCGATCATAGATGCTGGCAACCTCGTTCGGAAACGACGCCTCATCAAGTCCCCGGCCGAGATAGACTACCAACGGCGCGCAGGACGCGCGGCTGAAGCGGCAATGGATGCTGCGCGCAAGGTGGCCCGTGCGGGAGAGCGCGAAAGAGATATAGGCGCTGCCGTTGCGGCAGCCATGGTGGTCGCTGGCAGTGACCGGGCCGAGCCGGGACCGATCGCGTCGGGCGAGGCTGCGAAGTCCATCCATTGCATGTACACGGATCGTATCCTGCATGCCGGTGATACAGTTCAGTTAGAAATGTGCCCTCACGTCCAAAACTATCATGCACGTTTCATGCGCCCGCTTAAAGTCGGGCATGCAACAGCCGCAGAAAAGCGACTAGCGGATCAGCTATTCAAGATTCAGGATCGGGCATTGTCCGAGATAGCTCCCGGCATTGGAGCAACCGTGCCAGATCAGATCTACCGAGAGGGGGTCGTCGCAACGGGAATAGTAGAACGGTATATAAATAAGACATTCTACTCGGTCGGATTGATGCTCTATCCAAATGGAGCTGAGTATTTGGAAGTCACGCCGAAATCAACGTGGTCATTCCAAGTCGGCATGACGTTTCATACCTATCTCGTCGTAGATGGTTTTGCCGTAAGCGAAACGATAGCCATTACTGCCACTGGGTATGAAAAACTCACAAACTATCCTCGGGAGCTTATTGTATCATGAAAGACCTAACTTCGGCGGTCGAGCATAGACAAGAACATCGCTTCGCGAGATCTCGAGACCCGCGGTCGGCCGCCAAAATACTTGTCTACCATCCCGAGCCGGAAGATTATGTGGTGGGCATTCGCCGGGCGCTTCCGGATGCAGAGGTGGTTTTTGGTTCTGATCCCGATTTTCTAAGACAGCACATCGGCGATACCGAAATCATATTGGCGCCACGGTTTCCTGTGGAAGCGCTCCAGGATGCACAACGGCTCAAATGGATTCAGTCGACGAATTCAGGCGTAGACTTTCTCGTGCCGGTTCGCGAGCGCCTAAAGAATACCTTGGTCACCAATGCTCGTGGCGTGCACGGCGAGGTTATGGCTGACTACGTCTTGGGCACAGTGACGATGTTGCACTGGGACTTTCCGGACTTGCTGCGTCAGCAGGCCGCGCAACAGTGGAAACCAAAGTTTGTTGATCCGCTGTCAGGTAAAACGATCGGCATTGTTGGTTTGGGGGCGATCGGTGCGGAGATAGCGAGAAGAGCAAAGTCGGCTGGGATGACTGTCTTGGGTATGAGGCGCGGATCCGCGCGGCTCGGCGAACCAGTCGATCAATATTATACTAGAGAAGAGTTCGACGAGTTTCTCTCTCGGTCCGACTTTGTCGTGCTGGTGGTGCCAGCGACCACCGAGACTTACAAGCTGGTAGGCGCGAAGGAGTTGAGCGCAATGAAGCGCTCGGGCTACCTGATCAATATTTCTCGCGGATCGGTTGTGGATGAGTTGGCTCTCATAAGAGCAATTGGAGACGGTCAGATCGCCGGCGCTGCTCTTGACGTGTTTGAGGTAGAGCCGCTTCCGCCTACCAATCCTCTTTGGACGATGCCGAACGTCATTGTCACATCGCACATCGCAGGAAATCCAACGGAGTATCCTCGGCGTATACTTGAAATTTTTTTCGAGAACGCCAGGCGATATCTGGCTGGCGAAGATCTCATCAACGTCGTGAACCTGGCGAGGGGGTATTAGGATGCTGCAGAGCGTCTCTCCTCTCGTGGGAATCTCCACCTGCATTCGGCCAATCGAGGGTCAAGACTGGCATGCCGTGCAGGACAAATACATTGTCGCAATGGCAGTCTGCGCGCACCTTGCCCCCGTTTTGTTGCCAGCCTTGGGCCCCGACTATGCGAAGAGTATCATCTCGCACCTTGATGGGCTGTTCTTGACTGGCAGCCTCTCCAACGTTGCACCAGAGATTTACGGTGCTTCGCAGGAGATCGAAGGTGATTTTCTTGATCCCAAACGTGATGAAACCGCCATTAGCCTCATTAAATTAGCGATCCAACAGGACATTCCGCTGTTTGGTGTTTGCAGAGGGTTGCAAGAGCTGAATGTCGCCTTCGGCGGCACCTTGTGTGCCCGGCTGCACACGCGGCCCGACAAGATTGATCATCGAGCTACTGCAAATGCGACCAAGGACACGCGCTACGGCAAGGCGCACTCCGTGAGCTTGGCCGGCGGCTCATTGTTGTCGGGATTGGTTGGGGCAGACACCATCGAAGTGAATTCACTACATGAGCAAGGAATAGATCAACTGGCAGCAAACCTGGAGATCGAGGCGCTGGCACCGGATGGAGTGATAGAAGCCGTGCGCGTTCGGGACGCTGGGTTTGCTGTCGCCGTTCAATGGCATCCGGAATGGCATTTTTGGGAGGATCCGCCCTCGCAGGCACTTTTCAAGGCCTTTGGAGAGGCCGTGCAGCGGCGCGCATATCAAAGGCGCCGTTCCGCTGCTCAGCCGTTATCCGTTTAATCAAGGACCAAGTATATAATGTTCAATCCAGCCAAGTCGCATCCAAATGCGACCAACCAATTCATCCATCCCTTCACCCAGCTTGCCGAGGTCGAAGACGATGGGCCAAATGTGATCGTCTCGGGTAAGGGAGTCACGGTAACCGACTGTGACGGCCGCGAGTTGCTCGACGGCTTCGCAGGGCTATGGTGCGTGAACATTGGGTATGGCCGAAGCGAAGTTATCGAAGCAGCACAGCGGCAAATGTCAAAGCTGCCATATGCTTCCAGTTTTTTTGGTTTTGCTAACGAGCCGGCACTGCAGCTCGCGGAAGAACTCGTTCGGCTTTCTCCAGAAAGCCTTCAGCATGTCTTCTTCACGTTAGGCGGCTCGGATGCTGTCGACTCCACGTTGAAAACAATTCGCTATTTCTTCAACGTCACGGGCCGGCCAGAGAAGAAACACGTGATTGGGCTCGAGCGGGGTTATCATGGTGTGAGTTCGACCGGTGCGGGTCTCACCGGCCTTACTAGTTGCCACCGCTTTTTCGATCTTCCTCTTCCGAACCAGCACCATATTCCATCTCATTATCGGTATCGGAGTTCCTATGGAGTCACAGATGCCGAGATCATCAGCGGGAGCGTGGCCGCGCTTGAAACGAAGGTCACTGACCTCGGCGGGTCGGAGAAAGTAGCTGCATTTTTTTGCGAGCCGGTGCAGGGGTCAGGGGGCGTCATTGTGCCGCCGGAGGGCTGGTTAGCTGCCATGCGCGATGCCTGCGCAAAGCTCGACATCCTATTTGTGGTTGACGAGGTGATCACCGGATTTGGTCGCACGGGCCAGCTTTTTGCGTGCGATTGGGAGCGTGTCGAGCCCGACATTATGATCATCGCAAAGGGGTTGACCTCAGGCTATTCGCCCATGGGAGCGGTGTTAATGAATGACGAGATTTACCGCGCCCTGGTCGACAAAGTGCCGCGCGATCTACCTTTCGCACACGGCTTCACTTACACGGGCCACCCCGTCTCTGCAGCCGTTGCTCTCGCGTGCCTTGAAATTTATGAGCGCGAACGGCTGCCGGAGAACTCGAAGGTGGTCGGAGCTCACCTGCTCAACGGCCTCGATGCGCTTCGGGAACATCCTTGGGTCGGCGATGTTCGTGGCAAAGGGCTGCTCGCAGCTATCGAGCTGGTTGCAAATCGGGAGACCCGAGAATCATTCGATCCGCGGCTAAACGTCAGCCAGCTGGTTCGAAGAAAAGCTTACGAAAACGGCCTCATCGTCCGCGCATTCTCCGACAACGTTATTGGCCTGGCGCCACCATTGGTGGTCGGAGAGGGCGATATTGATCAGATGCTGGATCGACTCGCTCGAGCAATCTGTGCAGCCCAGACTGACTTGCGCGAAGCATGAGATGACCTTTCCGGTGCTGAGAAGTGCAATCATCGGTGCTCTGGCAACAACCGCGCCGAACGAGAACTATGAGGATAAAAATAATGCTAAACTGGCGTGAATTAAAGCGCGAAAAGAACTTTATCGGAGGCAATTGGGTCGAAGCGGAGTCAGGCCTATCTATTGACGTCACCGACCCGGCAACAGGTGAAACCATTGGGACCATAGCCAATGCGGGTACGCGGGATGCAAGGCGAGCGATCGATGCCGCTAAGACTGCATTTGAGGCTTGGAGCTGCACGACGGCAGATCACCGAAGCAAGGTGCTGCGCAAATTGTCTGCCTGCATCCTAGATCACCAGGACGCGCTAGCGGAACTGTTGACGCGGGAACAAGGTAAGCCGCTCGCTGAGTCCCGTCTCGAGGTAGGTTCGAGCGCCGCCTATATCCTCTGGTTCGCTGAGGAGGCACGCCGCATTTACGGGGATATCATTCCCTCACCGTGGCCGGATCGCCGCATCGCGGTAACCAAAGAGCCAGTTGGCGTTGTTGGGGCAATTACACCATGGAACTTCCCTTCTTCCATGTTGGCGCGAAAGATTGGGCCGGCACTCGCAGCAGGCTGCACCGTGGTCGCAAAGCCAGCGACACAGACTCCATATTCGGCTCTTGCGTATGGAATTCTAGCGGAGCAGGCCGGGGTACCCTCTGGTGTGATTAACATACTAACCGGCTCGGCGCGTGAAATCGGCGGCGAGATGACCGCTAGCCCGGACATCGCCAAGATCACATTTACCGGATCGACTGAGGTCGGGAGGCTGTTGCTTCGGCAATCTGCGGACACCGTTAAGAAGGTCTCTATGGAGCTTGGTGGGAATGCGCCTTTCATAGTTTTTGACGACGCTGATCTGGAGCGCGCTGTCGACGGTGCGGTAGCGGCTAAATTTCGGAATTCGGGACAGACCTGCATTTGCACAAACAGGCTCTATGTACAGGCCGGCATTTACGATCGGTTCTTGGAGCGGTTTGCGGCTGCAGCAGCCAACCTGATGGTCGGCTCAGGGCTTGAGAGCGGCATTACCCAAGGCCCGCTTATCGATAGACCCGCCGTTGAAAAGGTCGAGCAGTTTGTTGCCGACGCTTGCACGAAAGGCGCCAGAATCGTGTTGGGCGGCGCGAGGCGCGATCCGGAGAGTTTGTTTTTCCCGCCCACGATTTTAGCCGACGCCCGGCCTAATATGCGGTGCTCGCAAGAGGAAATTTTTGGTCCGTTAGCTCCGGTCTATAAATTCGAAACCGAGGAGGAGGCCATCAAGTTGGCGAACGATACTGAGTATGGTTTGGCCTGCTATTTTTATACAAGAGATCTCGGCCGAACCTATCGCGTATCCGAGAAGTTGAAATATGGATTGGTCGGCGTAAATGAAGGTCTAATTACGACTGAGGTAGCTCCGTTCGGTGGGTTCAAGCAGTCGGGTCTCGGAAAGGAAGGGTCAAAGTACGGAATCGACGACTATTTGAGTGTGAAATATACGTGCATTGGCGGTATTGCGGCGTGATCGTATTATATCCGGGGGCGAGATCGTGAAGACGTACAAAGTTGCTCTCATTCCGGGTGACGGTATAGGTGTGGACGTTATTGACGCCGCCTGGAGTGTGCTCAGCGCTGCGGCTGACCGTTTTGGATCTCGTCCTCAATGGCACAGAACTCGATTGGTCATGCAATTACTACCTGAAGTATGGTAGGATGATGCCGGAAGATGGCATCGAGCAGTTGCGAGCGTTTGACGCCGTCCTTTTAGGCGCTGTGGGATGGCCTATGAGCGTACCTGATTCTGTGTCGCTCCATGGCTTGTTGTTGCCCATCCGGAAGGCGTTCGATCTATACGCAAATGTACGCCCCCATCGCCTCTTGGCTGGTGTTCCCGGCCCGTCGCGGGCGCGAGACTTCGATATTCTCTGCATTCGAGAGAACACGGAGGGCGAATATAGCGGTGCTGGCGGCCGCCTTCATCAAGGAACACCAGAAGAGGTCGCCGTTGAGACGTCAATCTTCACGCGCCGCGGTGTCGAACGCATTCTACGTTTTGGTTTTGAGCAAGCAAGGCAACGGCGCAAGAAGCTTGCTTCCGTGACAAAATCAAATGCGCAGAAGCATTCTATGGTCTTCTGGGATGAAATAACAGAGGCGGTTTCTGCTGATTACCCAGACGTGTCAGTAACGCGTTATCATGTTGATGCTATTGCTGCACGGTTCGTCATGCAGCCGGAAACATTGGACGTGGTGGTGGCGTCCAATTTGTTTGGTGACATCCTCACCGATATCGGAGCGGCGATCCAAGGTGGCTTGGGCTTTGCCGCCTCAGCAAACTTAAATCCTGTAGGCCGGGGCCCATCCATGTTCGAACCGGTCCATGGCTCAGCGCCAGATCTGGCAGGTCGCGGTAAGGCCAATCCTCTGGCTACACTTTGGTCGGGCGCCCTAATGCTTGAACATCTGGGGGAGCACTTAGGCTCTCGGGCAATCCTCGACGCAATGGAAAAGGTGACGGCTGCGGGTGAGGTGCGAACGCCCGATCTTGGAGGCGCGGCTACAACGAACGACGTTGCAAACGCAGTCATCGCTCAAATGCAAGTTTCGCGATCAAGGTATTTGCGACCATGAACCACAGAGTGTCGGATATTGGTGCCGGTTGCGCTCGATTTTGCCGAGCTGCAGTGCCCAGAATGGTGATCCGCGCAATACGATATCAGCTACGCAGTCTCGAGTAGCGCAGCAAAGAAAGCTGCTGAAGCGCCGAGTATTGGAGGGATGTCACCACTAAGGCGACACAGCGCAGAATGGGCCGCAAGTTCGTAGAAGGCAGTGTTTGATGCCCCGCCTGCAGCCTGTTTTGCCACTGAAGTTTGCAATCGGAGGATCAAGATGAGTAATAAAACTCTCGGCATATTGGAACTTGAGAATAAGCCGATGGAGCACCCGGGGGCCCTTTCAGCGCCTGGAACATTTCGGTTTCCGGTGAAGCGCTTAACGGTGCCTGGAGCAACGACACGAAATGTTGTCGATGGGGATCACTCAGTCAAAGACGCTTACATTAGGAGTGCTCGCCAATTAGAAAGTGAAGGCGTCGCAGCCATCATCGCAAATTGCGGCTTTAGCGCCGTGCTCCAAGCCGACGTGTCGGCCGCAGTTTCGATACCGGTGGCTCTTTCAAGCCTTCTGCTGGTACCTCTTGTAGCCAAGACGCTACCACCCGGACGGAGGGTCGGCATCATAACTTATGACGCTAGCAAATTGAAAGAGGAACACTTTCGCGCCGCAGGATGGTCGTCAACGGTAATAGACGTTGCCATTGCAGGAATCGAAGGTTCTGGGTCGTGGCACCAGCTAGCTCAGCCAGTTCCTGTCATCCCGCAAGCATTACTCATAAATGACGTGATGGCAGCGGCAACGTCTCTCCTCAAAACAGATCCTGCTGTCGCAGCCTTGGTGTTCGAATGCGCAGGCTTTCCACTTACGGCGGAACCGGTGCGGATCGCAACGGGATTGCCTGTAGCTGACTATGTCAGCTTGGCAAGAATGCTCATCGAGATGAGCCCCCCGGTCTCGTGAAGTGAGGGACATCTGGTAAGATGCCGCTCGCTTGCTTAACGACATATAGAACGCCGATAGCGACGGTATTTTGATCGGGATTCCAACGCTGGTCGGCGACAGGTCGGCATTGGCCTCGTTACACTGAAGACTAGGAAATGTCCGTCTGATTGCCGAACGTGATCGAGCTGTGACTATAGGGGTTGTTTACGGGAGGAGGCGAAATGCCCCCCTTCTCATGAGCGAATTAGGTTTTCCGGGCCCGTTTAAACTAGCCGCATGTACGAGGCAGGTCAATGAATATAGCCTGTGCACGGTGCTGGAGATGATGGCTCGAACCGATGGTTATCATACTCTCATCCGCGATTTCACCGCCTGACCATATTCGATCAACAATATCTGCCCGTTCACGCTCGGGCGACACCAGCACGATCATTGTCATCTGACGCCCCACCGCCTTTGGCGATACGATGGATACATCGGCTTCGATAACACCTTCTTCCCTTAGTTTCTTCAGTCTGCGCTGGCGCGCCGTCGGTGAGAGATTCGCAATTTTGCAAGTTCTTCTGAGGTCAACCGATTGTTATGTTGAACTGCCTCCAGGAGAGCCAAGTCTGCGCGGTCGAGTTCCATTTTGTCGATATCCTACCATCCGAATAACTTTGTGCAGGATTTCTGCTTAGTGACAGCCATCTACGCCGTCAATTGCTGCGCGGAACCGCCTAATCTGCATTCAATGAAGGTTTGGAGTAGAGCGACACCGTTCTCCGGTGAGCTTTATCGTCGAGGCGGAGGCTCTGATCTTTCGGTCTCGTTTTAGAAGGAAGTAGTAGTGACAATCAACATTCAGGACATCGCTGAGAAGGACCGCAACTCGGTTCTCCATCCATTCACGCAGCTAAAAGACTTTGCCAGAGGCAAGCTTGGCGAACCAACGATTGTTGAAACGGGGAAGGGTATCCGAATTCAGGACGCTCGTGGTAACCACCTGATCGACGGTTTTGCCGGTCTATATTGCGTCAACGTCGGCTATGGCCGCACCGAGGTAGCCGAAGCCATCTCGCGTCAGGCCTTTCGACTGGCTTACTACCACTCCTACGCAGCACACACGACCGACGAGTTGGCGATCCTGTCTGACCGTTTGGTTAAAATGGCGCCGGGCAAGATGAGCAAGGTATTCTACGGTATGTCCGGTTCGGACGCCAACGAGACCCAGGCCAAGCTAGTCTGGTATTACAACAACCTGCGCGGCAAACCCACCAAAAAGAAGATCATCTCGCGGGACCGCGGCTACCACGGGTGCAGCGTCGTGTCTGGTTCGATGACCGGCATGAGCTTCTACCACGATCATATGGACTTGCCGCTGCCGCAGATCACACACACCGGCGTGCCGCATCATTACTGGGGCGCCACTTCCGGCGAAACGGAACGGGAATTTTCCACCCGTCGCGCTGCCGAGCTCGATAAACTGATTGAACAGCTCGGTCCCGACAATGTCGGCGGCTTTATCGCCGAACCTGTGCTTGGCACTGGTGGCATCACGCCGCCTCCGGAAGGTTACTGGGAGGCCATCCAGCCGGTGCTCAAGAAGCATGACGTACTGCTGATCGCCGATGAAGTCATCACCGGATTTGGTCGGACCGGTTCAATGTTCGGCTCGCATCATTACGGCATTGAGCCCGACCTGATCACTGTTGCCAAGGGCCTGACCTCCGCCTACTTTCCGCTTTCGGCTGCGATCGTTGGCGAGAAAGTCTACAAGGTATTGGAAGACGGAGCCGACCGGGTCGGTGCGTTCTCGCACGGCTACACCTACTCCGGTCACCCCATCGGTGCGGCTGCGGCAAATGCCGTCCTCGACATTGTCGAAAAGGAGGACCTGCCGGGGAATGCCCGCGAAGTCGGTGCCTATTTCCAGGCCCAGCTTAGGGAGAAGTTCGCACAGTTGCCGATAGTCGGCGAGGTGCGTGGCGTGGGCTTGATGGGCGCTATCGAATTTGTCGGCGATCGCGAAGGCAAGACACGTTTCGATCCCTCGCTGAAGGTCGGTGCACGGGTCTCCAAGGCTGCCCGCGACCGCGGACTGATCGCCCGCGCCATGCCGCACGGCGACATCCTTGGCTTCGCACCGCCGCTGGTTACTACCAAATCTGAAATCGAGGAGATCGTCGCAATCGCTGAAAGCGCCGTGCGCGCGGTTATGGATGAACTCGTTCGCCACGGCCAGAAGATCTGACGTTAGCTGCCGGAGTTCTCAGCCCTGTCACGATCAACGGGGTGTTGTCACACATCAAGTAAGGACGGGGGGTGGTTCTCAGGCCACACCCTGGTCCAAAAAATACGATTGCCGCACATGCGGCGCATCATCAGGGTAGGGGAGCCGGCAAATGACCGTTGCCAAACTTCATATAAAAACGGGCTCGGCGCCCATATCCGTTTACAGCCCATTTGATGGGTCTCTGATAGGATCGATCGACACGACGGATGCAAGCGAGATCGGCGAACTTCTCGGTCGTGCCCGGCGCGGAGCCGAGCTTTCGCGCAATCTGCCGCGGCACAAGCGGTCAAGCATCCTTGAGCGCGCTGCGCAAAATATCGAGCGCCGCCGCGATGCTTTTGCCGAGACCATCGTCCGCGAAGCCGGAAAGACGATCGTTCAGGCGCGCAAGGAAGTCAGTCGCTGCGTCAATACGCTGAAGCTCTCGGCAGAAGAAGCCAAGCGTAATGCGGGTGAGATCGTGCCCTTCAATGCGTTTGCCGGATCAGAACAGCGCCAGGGTTGGTTCACGCGTGAGCCGCTCGGTATCATCACCGCGATTACCCCATATAACGACCCGCTGAACCTTGTGGCTCATAAGCTCGGTCCAGCGATCGCGGGCGGGAACGCCGTGCTGCTGAAACCGTCGAATTTGACGCCATTTTCTGCAATAAACCTCGTCGAAGCGCTTTTTGAGGCCGGCCTGCCTCAGGACGTCATCACCATCGTTCATGGTGATAGAGAGCTGGTCACTGCTATGGTCTCTGCCCGGGAGATCCGCATGGTGTCATTCACCGGCGGATTTTCCACCGGCGAGGCAATCAGCCGTTCGGCGGGCCTCAAGAAGCTGGCGATGGAACTCGGCGGCAATGCGCCTGTCATCGTGATGAATGACTGCGACTTCGACAAAGCGGTCGAGGGCTGCGTCTCTGGTTCTTTCTGGGCGGCCGGACAGAATTGCATCGGTGCCCAACGTATTCTGGTTCAGTCAGCACTTTATGAGCGGTTTCGTGATGCGTTCGTAGCTGGAACCACGAAGCTCAAGTCCGGGGATCCATTGCACGATGACACGGATGTCGGCCCGATGATCTCGACACAATCGGCGCAACGCACCGAGACGGCGGTCAATGACGCCCTTGCCGCTGGAGCCAAGCTGCTGTGCGGCCACCGCCGCGACGGGTCGCTTTATCATCCCACGGTGCTTGAAGGCACACCGCGGACCTGCGGCTTGTGGCATGAGGAAGTGTTTGCGCCTGTCGTGATGCTTGCTCCGTTCGAAACGCTTGATCAGGCCATCGAGATGGCCAATGAGCTGGAGTACAGCCTGCATGCCGGCATCTTCACCAGCAATCTCAATGTCGCACTCAAAGCGGCAGGCAGAATCGAGGCTGGCGGGGTAATGATCAATGATTCATCCGACTACCGGTTCGATGCCATGCCCTTCGGCGGGTTCAAATACGGCAGCATGGGCAGAGAAGGCGTTCGATTTGCCTACGAAGAGATGACCCAGCCAAAGGTGATTTGCATTAACCGCGGGTGAACGGGACTGCGCAGTCAAACCAAGGCTGCCGCAATTCTCTGGAAGTAGACATCAAGATCTTCCAGATTTGTCGTCACGCCACAAACTGTAGAACTCACGGAGAGATTATGAACAAGATTTACGACAACTCGCATGCGGCACTAGAAGGTCTGCTGTTCGACGGGATGTTCATTGCGGCGGGAGGGTTTGGTCTCTGCGGCATACCGGAGCTGTTGATCAGTGCGATTTGTGAGGCAGGCACCAAGGACCTGACGATTGCATCGAACAACTGTGGTGTCGACGATTTCGGCCTCGGCCTGCTGCTGAAGACGAGGCAGATCAAGAAGATGATCTCTTCCTATGTCGGCGAAAATGCCGAGTTCATGCGGCAGTATCTGAGCAGCGAACTGGAACTCGAATTCAATCCACAAGGGACGCTGGCTGAGCGCATGCGGGCTGGCGGGGCAGGGATTGCCGGCTTCTATACCAAGACCGGTGTGGGCACCGTTGTTGCCGAGGGCAAAGAACACAAGGTCTTTAACGGCGAGACCTACATGCTCGAAACTGGCATCGTCGCGGATTTATCTATCGTCAAAGCCTGGAAAGCGGACACGACCGGCAATCTCGTCTTCCGCAAAACAGCGCGCAACTTCAACCCGCCTGCCGCCACGTGCGGCAAGATCTGCATTGCCGAGGTCGAGGAGATTGTCCCCGTCGGCAATCTTGATCCCGACCAAATCCACCTGCCGGGTATCTACGTGCACCGCGTGATCCAGGGCGAGCACGAGAAACGCATCGAACAGCGCACGACGCGCGCCGCGGCTTGAGAGAGGAAGGAGAGATAAATGGCTTGGGACAGAAACCAGATGGCGGCGCGGGCTGCGCGCGAACTTCAGGACGGAACCTATGTCAATCTCGGGATCGGCATTCCAACCCTGGTGGCCAATCATATCCCCGATGGTGTCTATGTGACACTGCAGTCGGAGAACGGCCTGCTCGGCATTGGTCCATTCCCGACTGAAGACGAGATCGACGCCGACCTCATCAATGCCGGCAAACAGACGGTGACGGCACTGCCACATGCGGTGTTCTTCGACTCGGCGCAAAGCTTCGCAATGATCCGCGGCGGCAAAATCGCCGTGGCGATCCTCGGCGCAATGGAAGTGGCGGAGAACGGCGACCTTGCGAACTGGACGATCCCTGGCAAGCTCGTGAAGGGCATGGGCGGTGCGATGGATCTTGTCGCCGGTGTGAAGCGAGTGGTCGTGGTCATGGATCACACCAACAAGGCCGGGGAATCGAAGGTGCTGCGAGCTTGCACTCTGCCCCTGACGGGCCAGCGGGTGGTCGATCGGATCATCACCAATCTTGGCGTGTTCGATGTCGTAGACGGCGGCTTGAGACTGGTGGAACTCGCCGATGGTGTGACCGACAGCGAGCTGCGCAAAGCTACGGAAGCAACGATTGTCAATTAACACGGCGCTTCGTCGTAGATAAGCGGAACCACCACGAAGCCCTGAGAACAACGGAAGGAACCATCATGAGCAGCCCATCCATCGTTATCGCCAGCGCCGCCCGGACGGCAGTCGGGTCCTTCAGCGGCGCCTTCGCCAACACGCCTGCGCACGAGCTTGGCGCAACCGTGATCAAGGCGGTGCTCGAACGGGCGGGTGTCGACACGGAAGAGGTGGATGAGGTGATCCTCGGCCAGGTGCTGCAGGCCGGTGAAGGGCAAAATCCGGCGCGTCAGGCGGCGATGAAGGGCGGGATCCCGCAGCACAAGACTGCCTTGGGCATGAACCAGCTCTGCGGCTCGGGCCTTCGCGCCGTCGCTCTCGGCATGCAACAGATCGCCACCGGTGACGCGAATATCATTGTGGCCGGCGGCATGGAGTCAATGTCGATGGCGCCACACTGCGCACATCTGCGCGGCGGCGTGAAGATGGGGGACTTCAAGATGATCGACACGATGATCAAGGACGGCCTCACCGACGCCTTCTACGGCTACCATATGGGCATTACCGCGGAAAACGTCGCCCGCAAGTGGCAGCTCACCCGCGAGGAGCAGGACGCGTTCGCCGTTTCTTCGCAGAACAAGGCGGAGGCCGCCCAGAAGGCCGGCAGGTTCGGCGATGAGCTCGTCCCCTTCGTCGTTAAGACCCGCAAGGGCGACATCATCGTCGATCAGGATGAATATATCCGCCACGGTGCGACGCTTGACCAGATGACCAAGCTGAAACCCGCTTTCGACAAGGACGGCACGGTGACGGCGGCCAACGCCTCCGGCATCAACGATGGCGCTGCTGCGGCGCTTCTGATGAGCGAGGCCGAGGCCTCGCGCCGCAGCATCCAGCCGCTGGCCCGCATCGTTTCCTGGGCGACGGCAGGTGTCGATCCGCAAATCATGGGCACGGGCCCGATCCCGGCTTCCCGCAAGGCGCTCGAAAGGGCTGGTTGGAAGATCGGGGACCTCGATCTCGTCGAGGCGAACGAAGCCTTCGCGGCCCAGGCCTGCGCCGTCAACAAGGACCTCGACTGGGATCCGTCGATCGTCAACGTCAACGGCGGCGCGATCGCCATTGGTCATCCGATCGGCGCGTCCGGTGCCCGTATCCTCAACACGCTGCTCTTCGAGATGAAGCGCCGCGGCGCCTCGAAGGGCCTTGCGACGCTTTGCATCGGCGGCGGCATGGGGGTGGCCATGTGCGTGGAGGCGATATGAGAGGAGGGGAGTGAGATGGCCGACCCGGCATTCTGTCTCTGCGATGTGTCGCTTGACGACGCGCGTATTGAGCGCGAACAAGCCATTGCTGTCCACGACCTGCTTGAGGACAACATGTTCGTACCAGTAGGCCATGCCGGCGGCCCCTACCGTCTCAGGATTGCATTGGCAGAAGGACGCTTGGCGCTGCACATTGCTACCGACAGGGAGGCGTATGACGTGAGCCACTATCTGTCGCTAACTCCTTTCCGCCCACTGCTCAAAGATTATACACGCATGTGCGAAAGCTACTATGACGCCATCCGTCGCCCGGGTCCTGAAAGGCTGCAAGCACTGGATATGGGTCGTCGGGGTATCCATGACGAGGGATCCGAACTGCTGAGAGAGCGGCTCGTATCGAAGATAACGATCGACAAACATACGGCCCGCCGGCTGTTCACGCTTCTCTACGTCCTGCTCGTGCGGAATGCCAGCAGTCGCATTCTATCAAGCTAAGACGAGGAAGCGCCATGGCAGATAAGGGGGACGCGGAAGGCGACAGCCCAATTGAACGCAGACGCAGACGCAGGCGCAGCCATGCAAACTGTGCGTCAGCGAAATTGACTGCAACCGCTGCCACGGACGATCCATCAGCGAAACACCCCATTAACAAGAAGGAGGACCCCTAAATTGTGTTCAGAAATACTACGAGAGCTTGATAGTAAGGCGCGCGTCGTAATGACAGCCGAGCCCTCCGTCGAAAGGTCAGTCCGCGCGACTGAATGCAGGAATAAAAGCAGCGCTCTTCGAGCGACAAGAGGTGAGTGATGCAGGCTAATTCCATTGGCTTTCTGGAAAGCGTCGACCAGAACTTCCGACATGCCATGACATTCCTCGACCTTCCTGAGGGCTTGACCGAGCGGATCATTCAGTGCAACTCGACCTATACGGTGCGGTTTGGCGTCAGGCTGCGCGGGCGCATGTACAGCTTTACCGGTTGGCGCTCGGTCCACAGTGAGCACTGTGAGCCCGTCAAAGGTGGTATTCGCTACGCGCCAAACGCCGATGCCGAAGAGGTGGAAGCGCTTGCAGCCCTGATGACGCTCAAATGCTCGCTGGTCGACGTGCCCTTCGGAGGCTCGAAAGGCGCACTGAAGATTGATCCACGCGAATGGACGCCCCAAGAGCTTGAGCGCATCACCCGAAGGTTTACCCAGGAACTCAACAAGCGCGGTCTGATCGGGCCGGGCCTCAACGTTCCTGCCCCCGATGTCGGCACGGGTGAGCGGGAAATGGCCTGGATGATGGACGAATTCCGACGTGCCAATCCCACCGATGTGGTCAATGCACGTGCCTGCGTGACGGGAAAGCCGTTGTCAAAGGGTGGAATTGCCGGACGCAGCGAGGCGACGGGCAGAGGCGTGCAGTTCGCCATCCAAAGCTTCCTTCGAGATCACCGCACCAAGGGATTGAACGGTCGGCGGGATCTCAAGGGAGCCTCAGTGATCGTCCAGGGATTCGGCAACGTCGGCTACCATGCCGCAAAATTCCTGTCAGAGGAGGACGGCGCGCGAGTCACCATCGTTGCGGAACGGGACGGCTATATCGCCAACCCCGAAGGTCTGGCCATCGAGAAACTGAAGCAGCATCAAATCCGTACCGGCAGCATACTCGGCTTTGAAGGCGCCAGGTCCTTCGCGGGCGATATGACCGGTGTTGAACAATCCTGCGATGTCCTCATTCCGGCCGCGATGGAGAACGCCATCCATGCCGAGAACGCAGAGCGCATCAAGGCGCACCTCGTCGTTGAAGCCGCCAACGGCCCGGTTACATTCGAGGCCGACCAGATCCTGCGCTCGCGTGGAGTGACCATTCTCCCGGATCTCTATGTCAATGCTGGCGGCGTGGTCGTCAGTTATTTCGAGTGGGTGAAGAATCTCACCCATATCCCCTTCGGTCTGATGGAACGGCGCCGGCGCGAGCGGCGAAACCAAACGATAGCCGCAGCCCTTGAACGGATGACCGGCAAAGAGTTTCCGGCCGATATCCGCGACGAATTTCTTGAAGGAGGCGCCGAGATTGATCTGGTAAGGTCCGGGCTCGAGGACGTCATGCGCAGTACCTGGACACGGATTGCTGATCTTCTTGAGACGCAGCCGGAACTGGGCGACTACCGGACAGCCGCCTATGTCGCGTCCATTCGACAGATTGCTGACGCATACGAGGCGATTGGAATTTAATTCCTAGACTAAGTGGGGTATATCGCAACGACGAAGGCCGTAGGACTAGCTTGAGTCGATCCATTTAGCGAATCCTGACGGCCTTCTCGGACTTGACCCAAGTCGTGCGTCCACAAGCACAATGCAGGCAGTGCGATCTATCTACCCAACACAGCCTGACGAAAAAGGTACCCAGGAAAAAGCTTGAGAGAGCGGTTGCGGGACTGAACGCCGATTCGGTCATCTGCGACTCCGTTGCCGAAACATCTGAATGCGGAGCGCGTAATCTGATGCGGCCAATGCCGGCAAGATCGGCATCAGCGACCTTTCGACCTGTATATTCTCCTGCGCCACGGCCGGCGCTATTAGCTTAGCGAAGCGCACACATGGCGTGGGGTCCCATCCGGCCTCGATGCCACGACATCGGACGCTCGATGTTCGGCAATCCCATGAGCCTGCTACTACTCGCCGCCAACGCGCAGTCATCATGCCGCGTCAACAATGTCGCCACCTTCTACGGCAACACTGACATTTGGCTCACGGATGCTGGACGTCCGCAGATCGTGAAGGAGATCAGCCGTCGCGACCGTCGCCAGTGTCCGGCATTACTATGTTTTGGAACCCGCGGTCTCGATCAAGCCCTTGGTGCGAAGTCGGTTTTTGTTTAACGCTGGCTACCTCCGGCACCAAGCTGAGTTCTCCAGACGGCGGGCAACTTAGATATTCGGCCTCCACAGGTGCGGCATCTACACGGCCAGTTTCGCAAGTTGTGGAATCCTGCGTGTAACAGGTGAAATTTGCAGGTTTCTCATCCATTTCCCTGAGGGAACGCCTGCAATCACCAAGCGGGCGAATGTATTGTCAAGTCTGGCAAGTTGATCGTCCAGAACCCTCTGCGTGTAGAAGGTCATCAATGTGAGTAACGTTTGGTTTCCCAAGCCTCCCAAGGCAACTTGGCTGTCGTCGCGCAAAGCTCAACGGCAGCCATTTTTTTCGCGACCATAGCGTTCCATCGGTTTCACAATCACTCTGCCGTCGGCAACACGTGCCTCTCGGGTGCGCCGTTAGGATCTGGTAAAGCAGTTCCACAAGGTGGTCTTACGCCTCGGCGTTAGTAGTCCTCAATTCTTTCTGGACCGGACCCACTTCTAAGCATCATTGCGGAAAAGCTGCTCTCCAAAAGGCCGACTTTCAACTCCCGATGATGGACGCTCTCCCAAAGATCATCATGCTCATTGGGATCCTCCTGATGATCGAACAGCTCTCCTATTCCGACATCATGGTACACATTTAGTTTGTAACGGCCATCATAGTACATCGATGCCCGCGAGCCCCGGCTTCCCCGAAAACGCAGGGAATTGTGATACTCACTGACGACGTATGGCTTGTGGTAATCCAATGAGGTTTTGCCGAGCAGGATTTGGTCGAGCGACAGTCCTTGCATAGCCTTGGGGATCTCAAGCCCCGATAACGAGAGCAACGTTGGCGCAATATCGACCAGTTCGACAAGTGCATTCGACACCGATCCATGTACTGAGCTGCCGGGTACGGAAATCACGAGTGGCACATGCACCACGCCCTCGTAGAACCGGCAGCCTTTGTAGAGCAGCCCATGGTCACCCATCATATCACCATGATCGCTCATGAAGACGATGATCGTGCGATCAAGCTGCCCGGTTTCCGTCAGAACATCTATTATGCGGCCGACCAGATCGTCCACTTGAGCCACTTCCGCGTGGTAGGCGGCTCTCATCTCCCATATATTGAAGCTGGTAGGCGGCGCTTCATGCGTGGGGCCTGCCAATTCATCATTGTGCGCCTCACCCACGTCTGTTGCCGCCTCCCAAGGATCCACGGCGAACTTCGCCTGCTGATCTACTTTTTCGAATTTCTTGTGGTGCTCGAGATCGATCGGCTTGAAGGCTGGATCAGGCATATCACTTGGGTTGAACCGCCTGAGGTAGTCTGGTGGGGGATTGAGGGGCGGATGAGGTGCGTCGATGTTGATCCCCAGATACCAACTGCGATTGGAATGCATCTGGATGAAACGCTCAGCCCGATCTCCTGCCCAACGCGCCTGCCGATATTCTGCTGCCGGTCCCGGACCATAGTGTTGGTCAAGATACGGTTTGAAGTAGGCCTCGGGGTCGACCCCTTTCGACCACATCCACGCATGATAGTCGTGGTTTCCGGACCATTCTGGAAATGGCTCAGGACTCCAGTAGAATTCGGCAAAACCGTCGTCAGGGCGCTTCTCTATCATACGACGCGTGGCAGACAGATGCAGCTTTCCTATGTGGCCTGTATAGTATCCGGCATTCGCCATCAATTTCGGGAGCAAAACGAGATGCGAAGGAAATGCACCTGCGCCGTTCTGATGCACCTGGTGTGCGATCGGATACAACCCTGTCAGGAAGCTCGTTCGGCTCGGCGTACAGATAGGGCTTTGACAATATGCGCGGCTAAACGCTGTTCCCCTCGCCGCCAAGCGGTCAATATTGGGAGTTTGCGTGCCCTTGAACCCTAGACACTGCAACGTGTCCCAACGTTGTTGATCACTGCAAATCCAGACAATATTAAAGTTGCTCAACTCTGGTCCTCCAAGCGTGATACAAGGCCAAGTCCTGTGACCTACCGTCCGTCGTCAAGCGCGTCACCGGTGGCGATATCATAAGTAGTTCAAGTATCCAGCCCGGATACCCTCCGCATCAGTCTATTATGCTCCAAGGCGGCTTTCGGGTTAGCGCCCCAACCACCGCCTTTTTCATAGCGCCAGTCCGCTTCTGAACGCGCGGATGTTGAAGCACGCCTTTGAGACAAGTAACCTAACGAACGTCAGTGAGGGCGTGACCTTGGTCTAGGCGTAAAGCGTCTTTTCGAGCTCCGCTATACTCTTGTCGAACAGATCCGCCAGTTCATCCGCCTCACCCTCAGACAGGATAAGAGGCGGTGCGAAACCCAAGATATCACCCATGCACCGTGCGATGAGCCCGTTCCGGTAGGCAATCCTGTCGAATGTCGCTCCTGCCTGCTTTTCGACATCGAACGGTTCCTTGGTTTGCTTGTCCTTGACGATTTCAATTCCCAACATAAGACCTGCACCCCGGACTTCGCCCAAGATGGGAGATCTTGCCGCGGTCTCTTCGAAGCGGTTGCGTAGCCGGGTGCCGATCTTTTGGACCTTTTCCGGAATGTTCATTTCTTCGTAAATCTTGATGGCTTCCAGGGCGACGGCGACGCCCACGGGGTGGCCAGAATTGGTGAAGCCATGACCGAAGGCCCCGCCTTGTTTGTTGAATTCCGCTACGGCGTCGTAGATTTTCGGAGCGAGAACGACCGCAGCAATTGGGAAGTACGAGGACGAAAGACCTTTTGCCAATGCCATCATGTCGGGCTGCATTCCAACAAGATCTTTGCCAAACCACTTACCTGTGCGCCCAAAACCGCAGACGATTTCGTCATCCAGGCACAATATATCATACTTGTTCAGAACCTCCTGAATGCGCTGAAAATAGCCTGCCGGAGGGACGATAATGCCACCGCCTGCGTAGACAGGTTCGGCTATGAAAGCTGCAATGGTCTCAGGGCCCTCTCTGACAATCAGGTCCTCAAGCTCGCGCGCCAGCCGTTCCACATACGTGGCTTCATTTTCCCCCTCCTGCATTCCACGATAGCTGTAGGGCGCGGAAGTATGCAGGAAGCCGGGCAGGGGAAGACCGAATTCCCGATGCATGAAATCCAGTCCGCACATGGATGCGGCCGCGATAGTAGAACCATGGAATGCGCGGTCGCGGGCGATTATCTTCCGCTTACCCGGCTTGCCATGCACCGTGTGATAGATCCACGAGAGTTTCACCATCGTCTCATTTGCCTCGGAGCCTGACGTGGTGAAGTAGCTTTTCCCACCTTTCATTCCGGTCAGTTCTACAAGTTTCTCCGAGAGGTTTGTGGCGCCTTCGCCTGTGCGCTGGAAGAATGTGTGGTAGTAAGGAAGTTCGTCGTACTGGGCCTTTGCTGCCGCGATGAGACGCTCATTCGAGAAACCGAGCGTTGCGCACCAGAGCCCCGCCATTCCCTCAATATAGGCTTTGCCCGTATTGTCATACACGCGCACACCTTCGCCTCTCGTCACGATCAGCGGCCCCTGTTCTTCAAAGCGTCTCGGGTTCGTCTGTGAATGCAACTGGAACTGAATGTCTCGCTGCGCGATTGAGTTTGATATCGTCGTCATTGGCATGCCTCGTTTGGACAGTGTTACACTCGGAGACCAGTCTTCTGGTCGAACAGAAAGAGGTGAGAAAGATTTATGTCGAAGCCGATCTGGCTGCCGGGGTTCAAGCGGATGAACCCGGGGACTGAAGCGGTAAGCCGGCCACCGGCCCAACGTAGCGCCACATGGGTCGAGGGACCTACAGGCTGCACGAAAAGGACTTCCGCTTTCCGTTCGAAGTCACCCAAGACCACGTGCTCTGGCCGCAGGCCTACCTCCACACTTCGCGTACCTTTCGGTAGGTCACGTCGTTCCAGCCGCAATTCGACGTCGTTGATCGCGAGAATTGAAGCATCGTCCGACACACGCAGCTCAGCAGGCATGAGTTCGATTTGCGGATTGCCAATGAACGTGGCGACATACCTCGTGCGGGGCTGAAGATATATTTCGTCTGGCGACCCAAACTGTTCGACCCGTCCTTGGTACATGACGGCGATGCGGTCGGAGATTGAAAGTGCCTCTTCCTGATCGTGGGTCACGAAGATCGAGGTGACTCCGAGCCGCTCATGTAGCTGCTTTATCTCTGCGCGCGTTTTGACGCGCAGCGATGCATCCAGATTCGAAAAGGGTTCGTCGAAGAGAAACAGCCGCGGTTCGCGCACTATCGCGCGGCCGATTGCCACGCGCTGCTGCTGCCCGCCGGACAATTGCCCGGGCAACCGCTGCAATACGTGCCCCAATTCCAAAGCTTCGGCGACGACCGCGACGCGCCTGTCTATTTCAGAACGGTCTAACCCCCGCATCTTGAGCGTAAAGCCGATATTTTGGGCAACGGTCATGTGCGGATAAAGCGCATAGTTCTGGAACACCATGGCAGCGTCGCGCTGCACAGGCGAGAGCTCGTTGATCCTCTTACCGTCCAGAAGTATATCGCCTGAGGAGCAATCCTCCAGGCCGGCGACCATGTTGAGAGTTGTTGTCTTTCCGCAGCCTGAAGAACCAAGCAGGGTAATGAACTCACCTTTATCGATCGACAGGTTTATGTTCTTGCAGACCTCGACCGCGCCGAACGACTTGCAGACGTCTTTGAGAATTATGTGTGACATGGAAGCATTACCCTTTTGTCATGCCGTCTGCGAAGCCACGGATGATCCTGTTACGGAATACGATTGCCAGCAGCATGACCGGCACGATGCTTACAGCTGCCGCAGCCATCATCTGACCGAAAACGGTCTGATACTGCCCGGCAAAATTGGCGATCACGAGCGGCACCGTCTGCGCGTTCTGGCGCGTGAGAATGAGGGCGAAGAAGAACTCATTCCAGGCTTCGACGAACGCGAATACGGCCGCGGCGGTAAGCGGAGGAACGGAAATCGGCAGAACGATGTACCAAAAAGTCTGAACTACGTTCGCTCCATCGATTGCGGCAGCTCGCTCAATACTTGGGGGTATCGCCTGGAAGAACCCGCGAAGAATCCAGATGACGATCGGAAGGTTGAAGGAGAGATATACAACACCCAGAGCCAGAACGTTGTCGATCAAGCCCAACTTACTGATCAGCAAGAACAACGGAATGGCGATGGCGATCCCGGGCAACATTTGCGTCGCCAGTACCAAAAAGGCAATCGCATTGGCGCGTGGCAGTGAAAGCCGTGCCAAAGCATACGCTGCAGGTGCACCGAGCGTCAGGGCTATCGACGTCGAAAACAGGGAAACTATGAATGAATTCAAGATGCCCGATGCCAGCGATGCCGCGGATTTTGAGACCGTAACGTAATTCTCTATGGTTAGATCCGAGAGTGACAAATTCAACGGTTGCGCAATGAGCGCGTTTTGTTTGATGACACTGGAAAAGAAGAGCCAAACAATCGGCGCGGCTGACCAGACGACGAACAACGCCAGGCAAAGGACGATGAAGCTTTGAAAAAGCCATCCTCCGTTTCGATAATGTTGGAAGCTCATCGCCCAGCCCCCGTGCTCTTAGGCGAAATGACCACTATGTAGACGATGGCGAGCGCGAAAGTTGTGACAAAGATCAGATTAGCGATCGCAGCTCCGCTTCCGAATTGGAGGAAGTTGAAGGTCGTCCGATAGGCGAGAAAGTTCATGGATACCGTTCCATCTGCTGGGCCACCACGGGTCAGAACAAAAACGATATCGAATACGCGCAGAGCCCAGATGGTCTGCAGGATGACCGCGATTGCGATTGCGGATTTCATCGAGGGCAAGGTCACCGCGAGAAACATTTGCATTCGACTTGCGCCATCCATGTACGCAGCCCGATAGAGCGTTTGCGGAACCCTTTGGAGACCAGCCAACAGCAGGAGCGCAATGAATGGGACTGACTTCCAGATATCGACAAGGAGAAGGAAATTCAGCGCTGACCGGGGCGTTCCGAGCCAAACCTGGTTATGCTGGATAAGGCCCATGCCGGTCAGTAGACTATTTAGAATGCCGTAGTTGGAGTTGAGAATCCATTTCCACAGCACAGCGTTGGCAACAGGAGCAATCGCCCATGGAACGATCAATAGAATGCGAAATATGCCGTTACGCCCGAGCGGATGTTGCAGTAAAACTGCGATACCGAGGGCTATTATTGCGACACACACCACCTCTACCGCGGTGAAGTATAGTGTGTTGCCCAGCGCTTTTATGAAAGTGCTATCGCTGAACAACAACACATAATTGTCGAGATCCAACCCAAGATCGCTCAAGGAGCCCTCCTGCCAGCCGGACCCGTTGAAACGCAAGTATGAGGGATTCGAGGATCGGGAATGCAAGAACCGCAGCTAGTACGAGGAGGGCAGGCGCGATAAACAGAACACCGACCAGCCGCCGGTGTTGCTCAAAAGTCTGAGAAGCTGACATAGCATCGCCTCAGCTGCGTTGCTTCACAATAGCGGCAACCATGTCTTGGGCAGATTTCAAAGCCTCGGCGGCCGTGGCTTGCCCCTGCAGCGCCTTTTGTATTTCCGTACCGAGCGCCTGCGTAACCTGATTGTGCTCTGGTGTGATAAAGTTGTTGTAGGGATGTTTCGCCTGCTCCAAAACAGTTGCAGCGTTGGGCAGCTTAGCCTGGACCTCCGGATCTTGAAGAACGGACAGCCGGATCGGGAGCCAGCCGGTGTCAAGCGCCTGCCGTTTTTGAACATCCTTATCCAGATAAAACTCAACGAGTTTCTCAGCTTTGGCGATGTTCGGGCTGGTCTTTGATATCACCCAAGCGTCGGTGCCATCCACCGAAGCAGTGCCGGCCGGACCGGCCGGTAACAAGGCACAACCCAATTTACCCGCAACTTTTGATTGATTTGGATCCTGCGCGGGATTCCACATGAAGGGCCAATTCATCATCATCGATGCACGGCCAGAAATAAAAACGTTGCTGGCGTCATTGATACCCACATAGGAAATGGAACCGGGATCTGTGCCCGCAGCCGTCAGGTCGATCATCATCTGCAGAGCGGCAACGCCATATTCGTTGTTGAAACTCGGCTGACCGGCGTCGTCAAACATTTTTCCGCCAGCCTGCTGCAGGAACGCCATCCAGTAGGTGCCGCCGAGGCTGGTCGGGTCGCCGTAGTTGGCAACAAAGCCAAACCTTCCATCGCGGGAAAGCTCCTTCGTGTAGCGCTTGAATTCGTCCCAATCTTTTGGAGGCTCTTTAATGCCGGCCTGCTCGAGATGCTCTTTATTGAAGAACAGGGTCAGCAGAGACAAGGTGAACACCGCACCATACCGTTTGCCGTTCCATTTCACCGTCTCAAAGCTAGAAGGCGGCATGTCCTGGACGAGGTCATCTGGGAGCCGATCAGCAAAGGGCTCAAGAAAATCTGCAAACTCCGGCACCCAGCCGCACATGTATATGAGGTCCCAAGGAGAGGAGCCTGACGCGAACGCGGTCGCCATGCGATCATGGAGCTGGGGCCACGCTATGAGTTCATAGTTGACCTCTGAGCCGTTCGCGGCCTTCCACGCGTTGAATGCATCAAGTGCAAATTGCGCAGCGCCCGGTGGCGCCGGGTCGGGCGGGAGTGGGCCGAAGACGTTGAGGCTGGCTGATTGCGCCTTTGCCGCCTGAAGTCCGGCGCCTGTCATCGCCAGGAGTGATCCACAGGCGGCTGCGGATGCAAGAAACCTGCGGCGGTTGAAGGAATTCATTGTTTGCATATTTTTGCCCTCTGGAATTTTACAAGGGAAACATGTCACAAGGAACAAACCCGGTCAATAATTATTCTGTCAACTTGACATATTAAGGTGCAATCATGATGCTGAGCGCAACTAACGCATTGAAGTCCAAGAGTATTAACCTCTGGGTTGTCTTTGAAGAAGTGCGACGAAATGGACCTCTTCCTCGCATTCGAATCTCGGATGCGACCGGTCTGTCGCGCCAAGCCACGTCCGACATCGTGGAAGAGTTGATAGACCTGGGCTTTCTGCGACAGGAAAAGACGCGTGTGCGGCAGGTCGGCAAGCCACCCGTACCAATAGCGCTAAATCCCAAAGGGGGCTTCAGCTTCGGCTTCCATGTTGATGAGGGGCGGCTTGCCTATGTAGAGCAAAATCTTCTCGGTGAGGTAATCAGAAGTGGTGACTTAGCCATTGCTCGAATGGATATCGAAGAGATTAGCGACCTGATAAAGGAACAAACGATCTCTATGATCGAGAGCACGCGATTCAAGAAAAGCCACTTTCTCGGGGTGGGGCTTGCAACCCCTGGCCCGTTCGGTGAAAGCGTTATTCATCCGCCGCATCTGGTCGGGTGGGACGGTGCCTTGTTGAGAGACCACTTGGGAAGGAACTTGGAGTACCCGGTCATTCTTGCCAACGAGGGCCAATGCGCTATTACGGCAGAAGCATATTTCGGCGAAACCGCGTCAAAGTACACCGACTTTGTCTATATTTCGCTGGGGAAGGGGTTGGGAAGTGCATCGATGATCGATCGAATGGCGTTCGGTGGCGCCCACGGAAACGCGGGAGAATTTGGCCATACAATAGTCGTGCCCAACGGCAATAAGTGTGTTTGCGGAAAGCGCGGTTGTCTTGAAACCTATGTGTCGATGACCTCATTGAAACGATTTCTCAACAGGCAGGGCGATCCTGTCCAATCTTTTGCTGAACTTGAGTCTCGTTATTCGGCCGAACATTCGCTTGTTGCAGAATGGATTCAGGACGCGTCCGAGCCATTACGCAATGGCCTGAGCACCTTGGAAAATCTATTCGAACCAGAGACAATGATGTTCGGAGGAGATGCACCCAACTGGCTAATCGATGCCCTTTTTCAGGCGGTTCAGCCGCTTTATCCTTCTCTTCGGCGGACAGATTCTGCTCAGCCGCGACTGATCAGATCAGAGTTTGGTGCTGACGCGATGCCGCGGGGTGCTGCCTATTTGCCCGTACTCGCGTACTTGAATCCCCGCTTCAGAGCATCAAGCCATCGCGCGAGCCTCTTCTCAAAGCCGGACATCGATAGCAAGGTGCCCTAGGCACAACAGAGGCGTTTCGCATTAGGTTAGCCACCACAGTTCACCGCACCCAAATGAAATAAAGCACCACCAAACTGCGCCTGCAGTACGTCTTCGTACGCAACTAGGCAGCCACTTTGAAGGCCCGTGCGCTCATCAGCGGCTAGATCCTCCATGGTTCCATGAGAACATGTCCACACCATTCCTGCCTGGCGCGTGGTTGCTGCGGGATTGTCTTTAATGATGTTGGTTTGGAACCAGGCTTTTAACGCTTCGACTTCGGGGAGTTGCTGCTGTTTTTGCCATGCCCCCTATGGGCACTTTTCCTCTTCGGCAAGCGCGCCCACGGAACGACGGAAGCTGGGCAAGCCAACGGTCCTCTCCGGAGGGTCGTCACTGACACAATTTTAACAAATGGAGTAAAATTCCATTGAATGGCTGGCCAAGATGGAGTAGTACTCCACAACGCCCTGGATGATCTGAACAGGCATTTGATGGGCGAGTAATGTTGAATTTTCATTTGGCTTATGCTGGATGATTGAAGCAGAAGGTTAACTTTGAAGAAGCGCATGCTCAGACGCGCTCGTCTATGAGGGTCTAGGCACTCCTTGACGTGGCGAGCACTACAACACGGCGGCAAAAGTAAACCCCAGCAATAGGAACTCAATCTGGCTACGAGATTCCGCTCGTCAGCCAGGAATGGGTCCTATCGTCATGCGACCGTTGCAAATCGCCCAGGTCAACAGGCAATCGAGGGGCCCGACTGAAAGGCCATGACGGTTCAACAGAAGTCCTTTGGAACATTTAATTAGCAAGGATGAAACATGCCATTTGAACTACTGATCTGCGATTGCGACGGGGTGCTCGTCGACAGCGAGGTGCTCGCCTGCCGCGTCGATGCGGAGGAACTTGCTGGGCGAGGATTTGACAGCTATCCGCTAGAGAAAATTCTTACGCGGTTCGTCGGAGTCTCTCAAGGCGATATGATAAAAGCCATCGAAGCAGAAACCGGCAAAACAATCGGAGCTGATTTTATTCTCAGCGTTACAAATCGCGTTCAGGAAGCGTTGAAAAACGACCTGTTGCCGCTGCCTGAGGTCGGGAAAATACTTGGCGAGTTGAAAATTAAAAAATGCGTAGCGTCTAGCAGCGCTCCAAAGAAACTCGATCTCGCACTTGATGTCACGGGATTAACGAATCATTTTGCACCGCATGTTTACAGCGCTGTTCTCGTCAAACACGGCAAACCTGCACCTGATCTGTTTCTGTATGCGGCGCGAGATATGCAAGTGCCACCTGATCGTTGCTGCGTAATTGAAGACAGCCCCGCGGGGGTGGCTGCCGGCATTGCCGCAGGAATGTCAGTCATCGGTTTCACCGGTGGCGCGCACTGCCTGAATGGCCACGGCGAGAGGCTGCTGGCTTTAGGGGCGCACGCAGTCGCGCAACGATGGAGCGAAATCCCCAACCTTTTGAGCATGCTTGCAAGTTCGGCGGTTGCCCCACAGGCGTGTGGAACCTTTTAGATAGGTAACTTTCAACAATCCGGCGGCCATCACAGTGTGCGTTGCGGTCCCCCTAGGTTCGCAATTTCTCCGGAGCGACGAATTCCGTCAGGCACGCTATCGCGGAAATCGGGAGTTTTACTCCACTTGACATAAAAATGAAGAAAAGCTCCATTAAAAAGAGGTCGCGTCAATTTTAAAGGCAGCTAGCACATGGGAACGACGGTTTCTATTCACGCATCTCGACAAGCACCGGCTTCACCTAGGCGCTCAAAGAGATGGGACTCGACGTTTATGCATGAGCTTCGATACTGTTCCCGTCCATAAAGTGCAGAATGTTACGGGACATTATTGGTACATCACCCAAGCGGCATTGCCGACAACTCGGCGCATTGGGATAAGTTCATTGTAGGTGGTTCGGCGCGGAGCTCTTACCGTTGGAAACCTGACTGTCACCACAACCAATCGCCTATTTCACCATTCAATCTCTCACCGCCCCCTTGCACGAACTTCGACGCGGAGTCGCGCGCTATATAAGTGACGAACCATGCAAAAAATCATACACATAACGGATCCCCATTTAGTGGCACCTGGCACGATGCTTTACGGCATCGATCCGGCGCAAAGATTACGCGATACCTTAACTCATGTGTCACGCGTCCATGCCGACGCAAAGCACATCCTCATGACAGGGGATCTCGCTGATACCGGCGATCCTGCGGCTTACATGCTCCTTCGCGACATCCTGTCGAAGGTTCGGCTGCCAATTTATCTGACCATCGGCAATCATGATGACCGCGGTGCATTCAGGGATGTCTTCGGTGGAGAAGGCTTTGTTCAAGCTGCGGTAGACCTCGATGATTGGCGCGTTGTCCTGCTTGATACGAAGGACGACGTGAGTCATTTCGGTTGTCTCGGTGGTGGCCGCTTTGAATGGCTGGAAGAGCAGATTGCCGATGCCGCAGGTCGACCGATCGTCCTTGCTATGCACCACACGCCAGGCAACATGCATGTACCCTGCTTCAAAACGAGTGATATGAAGGAAACGGATCGGTTCTTTTCCATAGTCACCCGGACATCATCGGTCCGCCACATGCTCTTCGGACACCGGCACGTTGCTGCAGGTGGCACTTTGTCGGGAATATCTTTCACTGCCAGTCGTGGCACCGCGCAGCATATCGTCCTGGATTGGGAACAGTATGGTAAGCCAATATTCGTTGCGGCGGCACCGTCGTACGACGTTGTGATGCTAGACCGGAGAGATGTCGTGGTTCATCGTCACGAAGGACTTGAGATGCTGCCTGTCATTCGCGCCGGAGACCCGAAATGATAACTTCTCATCTGGAAGCTGCCCGCAGTCGCATCAGTTTCAACTGATCATCTTCGATTTCGATGGGACGCTGCTGGAAGGTAAGATCATGGCCTCGAAGATCATCACGGTAAGGCTTGCGGCTGAGGCGTTCATGCGCAGCCGGACGACATCACGACAATGCTTTCCGGAACCGAACGGGATGATCAGCAACCGTATCTCGGGAAGTTGTCAGGTGTGAGTACCCCAATTTGACGTAGCTCATTTTTTTAAGAAAGGGTCCCGGTCAATCCAGCCGCCAGATTTCATAAGATTGTGCTACCTCGTACCCAAGGGCGATTCACGCTTCGAGGCGGTGACATGTATGTTACCTTGGGCATAATAAGGAAAAGCTATCTTGGCAACGAACATCAACTCACCTGCACCTGCAACGGCGGGCCGGCACGAGAGCATTCTGGCGCGTCTGCAAGAGGACATCGGTAGTCTCCCGAACGCGCTGGCTCGCATTACCAAGTACATTCTGGAAAACCCCGAGAAGGTGTTGCATCACTCAGTCGCAGAGTTAGGTGAATTTGCGGGCAGCGGTGAAGCAAGCATAGTGCGGCTTTGCCGACTGATTGGCTTTTCCGGCTACCGGGATTTCAAGCTCGCTCTGGCCGCAGAGATCGGCCGTCCGGGACTGCCATCCGCCGTTCGTGAAAATGCGGATAGCGCCGCACAAAAGTTGCATGATACGATGGTTCAAAACCTCGCCATTGCGCATGGCAACAGCGATCGCGAGGCGCTCAAAAAGGTCGCAGCAGCTCTTGCCGCTAGCAGAAGGATCGATCTTTACGGAGCGGGCCTGTCAGGTTTAACTGCTGAACTGCTTGCCTATCGGCTGTTGCGTGTAGGGCTGACCGCCTTGGCATTCAGAAACTCGAGCATGGCTCACGAAGTTGCTAATGGCCTTGGGCCAGGATGTGTGGCGATCGGGCTCTCGATCTCAGGGCTTTCGGTCGACACCGTGCAGTTTCTGAAGGGCGCTCGCTCCGCGGGTGCCCTGACCGTTGCCATTACCAACCGGGCTCGCAGTCCGCTGGGTACGGCAGCAGACTTTACGCTGCAGGCATCGGGGCTTCATGACCGCCCCATCGGTGGCACACTGACCCCTGTGGTCGGCAAGATCTTCGTGATCGAGAGCCTCATTCAGACATTGGTGGAGGAAATGGAGAATTAGTTTGCAAAATGAAACTAAACTCCATAATGTCACAAAAATGAAATAAAACACCATTAAAGCTGATGCCGACCGAAAGGGAACCGGGAAATGGCGGCTTTAGACATCGACCTCGACAACATCAGCAAGCGCTATGGAGCGACGCACGTGCTCAGCGGTGTTTCGCTCAAAGTCGCCGCTGGTGAATTTGTCACGCTGCTTGGACCGTCCGGCTGCGGGAAATCCACCCTCCTGCGAATCATAGCTGGTCTGGAGCGGGCCGATGAAGGGCATGTGCGAGCAGGCGGACGGGCCTTAGATACCGTCGCTCCGAAAGATCGGGACCTTGCCTTCGTGTTCCAAAGCTATGCGCTTTATCCGCATCTGAGCGTTTACGACAATATCGCCGCTCCATTGATCATGCGCGAACTGACCAGCCTGGAACGCCTTCCCGTCATAGGTACTTTGCTGCCGGGAGCTATTCAACGCAACCGCTTGATCGAAGAGCGGGTTCGGCAGACCTCAGCACTGCTCAAGCTCGATGCGCTGCTCGATCGCCGGCCAGCGGCGCTTTCCGGCGGGCAGCGCCAACGGGTGGCTTTGGGCCGCGCTATGGTCCGAAACCCCAAGATCTTCCTGATGGACGAACCGCTGGCGAACCTTGATGCCGCGCTACGCATTCATACACGTGGCGAGATCGCCAGGCTGCACAAGGAAATGGGAACGACGACGTTGTTTGTCACCCATGACCAGGCGGAGGCGGCAGCCCTTTCGGATCGCGTCGCCATCATGTTTGGTGGTGAGATCCGCCAAGTCGCGAAACCTGCGGATCTTTATCGCGACCCGGTTGATCTCGATGTTGCCCGGTTCCTGGCCCAGCCATTCCTGAACGAGCTGCCTGTCGCTGCTCCGACCGGTGGCGGCCTGATGATCGGGAGCAGCAGGATCATTATCAGCGACGCACTTGGTAACCAGGATGCTGGCACACTAGCGTTCCGACCGGAACATGCATCACTCGTCGGCGATGATCAGCCAGGCGCCTTAACCGTTCAAGTCGCGCGGATAGAGCATGCCGGGACTGACGCTTACATTTTTGCCAACGCTGAAATTGGCCGGCAGTTCGTCGTCCGGATCACTGCTGAACGCGCACAGTCCCTGCGTGGCGGGCAGACCGTGGGGTTGTGCATCGATCCGGAAAGGGCATGGTTCTTCCCCTCGAACGGGTCCCGACAGCGGCGCGACCAGAGCAAGGCGGCATGATATGGCCGTGGTCAGCGACACTCCAATCCAAGCTTTGCCCGTCGTTTCAACCAGCTACCGGTTTGCTCGGGCCCAGGCGCGGGCTGGCCTCATTCTGACACTGCCCGCGACAGTGCTGATTGCCGCTCTCCTGATCGGTCCTGCAATCCTCGTCTTCATCCTGTCGTTCACCGACGCTTCACTCGGTCTGGCAGGGGCTCGATTTGTCGGTCTCGGCAACTATGCGCGCATGTTGACCGATCCCGGCTTTTCCCACAGTCTGCGCAACACAGCGATTTATGTTCTTGTGGTCGTGCCGACATCGATCGGGTGGGGCCTTTTGATCGCTCTCCTGATTGCCCGTTCTCCTTTTGCTATCTTATACCGGACCGCCTATTTCCTGCCGGTGGCAGCGACATTGGTGGCTCTCGCTACGGCATGGGAAGCAATTCTGCATCCGAGCCTCGGTTTCGCTAATGCACTGCTGCAGCTTCTGGGTGCGTCGCCGGTCAGGTTTCTGTCCGATCCGGCCACAGCCATTTATGCACTTTCAGCAATCGGAATATGGCAACTCGTTGGTTTCAACATGATCCTCTTCCTTGCTGGTCTTTCGACAATCCCAGAAGAGCTCTATGAAGCCGCAGCGATCGATGGGGCGGACAGAGGCGTGAAGCGTTTCCTGCTCGTAACCTGGCCGATGTTGGCACCGGTAACACTATTCGTCGCAGTGATGACGATTATCCGAGCATTTTCGGTCTTTGAGACGGTTGCAGTTCTGACAAAAGGCGGACCGATGAAGTCCACCTCTGTCATCCTCTACACCTTTTATGAAGAAGGCTTCCGTTTCTTCCGTGTGGGATATGCGTCGGCAATCGCGGTTTCATTTTTCATCTTCGTGACCGTCCTGTCTCTCATCCAGATGCGCATCTCCGAACGCCGCTCGCGCGTTAGCACGAATGGAGACAAGTCATGATTGTAAGGCAATCTTTCGCATCGTCCCTTGCCTCGCATGCTGTGCTCCTGACCGGTGCGATCATCATGGTCTTTCCGTTTTTCTGGATGCTGCTTGCCTCGCTGACGCCACAGAGCCAGATTTTCAGCGGCAGTCTTTTGCCGATTCCCACGTTCAACGGCGCAATCGAGAATTACAGCGCTGTCCTTTCCGCTATCCCTCTTCTGCGTTTCATGGGAAACGGCATTATTGTATGCGTTGCAATCCTTGTGCTGCAGATAGCGGTCGCTATTCCCTCCGGCTATGCGCTCGCCAAGTTGTCCTTCCCTGGCAGGCCGTTTCTCCTCGGTGCCGTCCTCCTCGGGCTTCTGGTACCGGTGCAGATCCCAACCATCCCTATTTACATTGCGCTGGCAAAATCCGGGCTGCTCAACAGCTATCCCGCTCTGGTCCTTCCCTGGATCATCTCGGCATTTGCAATCTTCCTGTTCCGTCAGTTCTTCGTAACCTTTCCAGACGAGGTGCTCGACGCGGCGCGACTGGATGGCTTTAGCGAACTGTCGATCGCGTGGCGGATCATGCTGCCTGCGGCCTGGCCTGCGGTCGCCTCCTTTTCGATCTTCTCCATCGTGGCTCATTGGAATGATCTCTACTGGCCGCTTGTGGTGACGACTGATCCCAACATGATGACACCCTCGCTCGGGATCGCCTATTTCCGGCAAGCGGGCGAGGGTGCCGGTAACGTTGGGGCACTGATGGCCGGGGGCGTTCTCGTAACTGCGCCCTTGGTCGCTCTTTTCCTTCTCATGCAGAAGCATTTTATACGGGGCCTGGTGCTCGGCCGACATTAGCTCCGTTTCAAACCCTATCTCAAACCTTAGGAGAGCAATGTGAAAACAAATGCAACGATCCTTGCTGCCGGTATGATAGCCGCGCTAGCAGCCGTGCCGGCGAAAGCCGAGACGAAACTCGACGTTTACTACGCGTGGCCCGAACACGAAGTAATCCATAAACCGATCGCCGATCGCTTTATGGCAGACCATGCGGACGTCAAGATCAGCTTCCGGGCAGCAGCGCCAAGCTACGACGAGGCCGTCCAGACGCTGATCCGCCAGAGCATGGCGGGCGAGTTGCCGGACGTCCATTATGTGGGCTTCAACGTGCTGCGCCCGCTCGTAACGCGTGGGCTTTTAAAACCCATCGACGATCTCGTCTCCTCCGATCATTTGGCGGACAAGGGCTACACGGATCAGGTTTTGTCGCTCGCCACGATTGACGGACATGTGTACGGGCTGCCATTTGCTATGTCGACGCCGGTCGTCTACTTCAACGCTGATCTCGTGAAAAAGGTCGGCGGCGATCCTAGTAAGATTCCGAACGACTGGGAGAACTTCATCGCTCTTGCAGCAAAGATCGGAGCGCTGGGCGATGGTATTTCCGGCATGTACTATCAGCTCGGCTCTGACGACTGGGCGACGCAGAACCTTGTGCGTAATTTCGGCGGCCAGATGATGGACGACAAGGAGAGCGATATCGCTTTCGACGGTCCCGCCGGTCAGGCTGCGGTCAAGCTCTTCAAGCGGTTCCACACCGACGGTGCCCAGCCGGCGATCGACTCGAATGCCGCGCGCCAGCTGTTCACCTCCGGCAAGCTCGGCTTCTTCTTTGCCTCAGCCGGCAGCGTCAGCGGTTTCGAAAAGGAAATCGGAAACCGGTTTACGCTGAAGACGGCCCAGCAGCCGCTCGGCGCCGACAATGCCACGATGCCGACCGGCGGCATGGTGGCTGTGATCCTCACAGAAGACGCAGCCAAGCGCGCCGCGGCCTGGGATTACGTCAAGTTTGCTACGGGCCCTGAAGGCCAGAGCATCGTCGTGCCAAATACCGGATATATGCCGACCAACACCCTTGCGCTCGATAAGGATCATCTCGGTAGCTTTTACGAAAAGAACCCGAACTGGTATACGAGCGTGCTCCAGACACCGCGCGCCCGCCCGTGGTTCTCATGGCCTGGTGACAACGGCGTTGAGATTGGGCAACTCCTTCGCGACGAGATGACGGCAATCGCGCTTGGTTCCAAGGAACCAGAAGCGGCCTTGGCAGACATGGCTACCGGAGTCCGCGCACTCCTGCCCAAGACAAACTAGTTCTCCCCAGGGGGATGCGGCGCAAATTGTGCCGTGTCCCTTTGCTTCAAACGGATTTCCCCATGAAACTCATTCACCTCACCGACCTGCACCTTGTGCCGCCAGGTGCCATGCTCTTCGGCTTCGATCCTGCCGAACGGCTGCGCAAGACCATCGAGCGCATCAACCGCGATCACGCCGATGCAGAACTCTGTGTCGTCACCGGCGATCTCACCGACGAGGGAGATCCCGCTTCGTACGAATTGCTGCGCGACGTGCTGCAGGAATTGCGCGTGCCCATGCGACTTCTGCTCGGTAATCACGATTACCGCGCGAATTTTCTAAAGGCCTTTCCTGACGAGCCGCGCGATGAGAACGGTTTTGTGCAGTCGGTCCATGAAAGCTCGGCCGGACGCCTCATCTTCCTTGACACGCTGGTGGAAGGATCAGGCCATGGCTCCTTGGGTGGTGGCCGGCTCGAATGGCTGCTGGCGCGACTGGCAACATCGGACCTGCCAGTTTATCTCTTCGCCCACCATCAGCTGCAACCTATCGGTCTGCCGCATTTTGAGCCATGGAACACAGAGAACTGGCGTCACAACATGCGGGCGATCGTTGGGGCCGGCAATGTGCGGCACATCTTCCACGGTCATGTGCATGTCGATGTCGGCGGTACCTGGAGCGGCATCCCCTTCAGCGCAAGCCGCGGTGTTGCGCATCAGATCATTCCAAATTTCGTGCGGAGAGATGCGGACTTTGTCGAGGATGCGCCGGCCTTTGATGTTGCGCTGATAGATGATGATGGCGTCCTGGTGCATCGTTTCGAAGTGAGCGACCGCCACGTCGTCGAGATCTCCGCTGCAGGTCCTCGTCCGGAGACCGTGCAATGAACCGACTGACCCCTTATGAACTGGTCATCTTTGATTGTGACGGCGTTCTGATCGATAGTGAGACGCTGGCAAGTCGCATCGACGCCGAAGAACTGACCCGCATCGGCTATCCCACGTCCTATTCTGATGTGGTTCTACGATTCACCGGCCTGTCGTCGGCGACCATGCGGAAAATGATCGAAGAAGACTGGGGCCGTCCCCTGCCTGATGACTTCGATACCATCGTGCAATCCCGGATAAAGGAAAGCTATCGGATAGAATTGCAAGCGATCGAAGGTATTGACCGGCTTCTGCATCAGTTGCCCTTGCCGCGCTGCGTCGCCTCGAGCAGCGCCCCCGACAAGCTGAGACTAGGTCTTGAACTGACGGGGCTTTGGCCGCACTTCGATCCACACGTATTCAGCTCGGTCCTGGTGAAGGCGGGCAAGCCGGCACCGGACCTGTTCCTCTACGCTGCAGCCCGGATGGGCATTGAACCGGCGCGCTGCGCCGTGGTGGAAGACAGCATTGCCGGCGTTCGCGCCGGTGTGGCCGCAGGAATGACGGTGATTGGTTTTACGGCAGGCGGCCACTGCCTTGAGGATCACGGTCAACGATTGCTCTCAGCCGGCGCTTCGGTCGTTGCGCGAACGGCTGAAGAACTGGGCATGCTGCTGACGGTGAACACAGCTTTATGCGCTACTGAGCAGACTTAATGATTCAATAGATAGCTTCCCCCAGGGCGCCGGGCGGCACGACGTCCGGCGCCCGACCCAGATCAGGGCGTCGGCTTCTGATCCATCACCGGAGAACATCGATATTCGGCTGCACCCGGTCGGTCAACCGAATGGGGAGGAGGAGCGAGATGGCCCAAGTCGTCACACACCACCAATTCAAATTCTGCACTTTCGCTCGCACGGGCGCGCGGATCAGCTCGACCACCCAGCGGGGCGATTGACGCTGAGAATCGGCAATAGCGCCGATGGCATCACCGAGACACGCCACCCCTTAAGGGAGAGGTGAGGGGGTGTTTCCCAGAGATGGAATGTGTTAAAACCTCTGCTGTTATGAGTCATGGCAGAGGAAATATCACGGACGTGGACATGGCCGACACCCAACGGGCTCGCGCGCTCGAACTCCTGAAAGCTCGGCACATGCTGCGGCTGAAGGATTTCGCCGCGCACGGAATTGGCTCGGAGACGCTCGCGCGTCTCATACGAGATGAAGAAGTCGTTCGTCCGGCGCGCGGTCTCTACCAGCTTCCCGACGCTGCGACGGACGTAAGTCATGCCCTGGCCGAGGCATCAGCGCTGGTGCCGAAAGGGATCGTCTGCCTGACCTCGGCGCTGCAATTTCATGAGCTGACGCTGCAAATGCCGTCGGCGGTCTGGATGGCCATTGATCGCACGGCTTGGCGCCCCAAGATCGACTATCCGCCGATCCGGTTCGTACGCTTCACCGGGTTCGCTCTCACCGAGGGCGTCGAACGGCATCGCATCGAGGGCGTCGAGGTGCCGATCACAAATCCGGCGCGCTCGATCGTCGATTGCTTCCGCTATCGATCGAAAGTCGGCCTCGACGTTGCGATGGAGGGGCTGCGCGAGGGCCTTCGGCGGCGCAAGACAACAAGCGACGAACTCTGGACATATGCGAAGAAGGCCAGGATCTGGTCGACCATGCGACCCTACGTCGAAGCGACGGTGGCCGATGGCGCGTGAACCGAAGAAAAACGTCGGGGCATCCGTGCGCGCCCGGCTGCTTGCGCGGTCACGCACAGAGCGCGTGGACTTTCAGATCCTGCTGACGCGCTACGCGCTCGAAAGGCTCCTGTACCGGCTGAGCCTATCCGCGCATCGCGACCGCTTCATCCTAAAGGGCGCGATGCTCTTCGTAACGTGGGTCGCCGACCCGTTTCGGCCGACGCGTGACCTCGACCTGCTGGGTTACGGTGAGAACAGCCCGAAGGCCATCGCCGAAACTTTCCATGTCATTTGCACGCAGCCGGTCGACGATGACGGCGTCGTTTTCGACGTCGATGGGCTCGAAGCCGTGCCGATCCGTGAGGAAGTCGAATACGGCGGCGTTCGTGTCCGGACCACTGCCGCTATCGCAGGCGCGCGCATTCCCATTCAGGTGGACATAGGCTTCGGTGATGCCGTCACGCCTGGACCGGTCGACATAGAATATCCGTCGCTGCTCGATGCGCCGGCGCCGCGCCTGCGGGCCTATCCGGTCGCGACCGTGGTCGCCGAGAAATTCGAGGCGCTGGTAACGCTCGGCATGGCAAATAGCCGCCTGAAGGATTTTTACGATCTCTGGTGGATTGCCGAGACGTTCGAACTTGAGCGGCCCACCCTTGTAGAGGCCGTGCGCCAGACATTTGCTAGAAGAGGGACGGAACTTCCCAAGGAGAGACCGACGGGTCTCAGCGATGCCTACGCGGAAGTATGGGATCGTCAGTGGCGGGCCTTTCTTGGTCGCGAACGCATGGCGGCCGCGCCGCCAAGCTTGGCCACGGTAGTGGGGGATCTCGGGCACCTTCTGCTGCCCTTGACAGAGCCCCTCGATGGCAATTGGCGTTGGAAGCCGCGCGAGGGATGGATACAGCCGTGAGCCAGGATGGCCGGAGAGAGGCGAAGGCCGTGGTACGAAGTGGTAGGAGTTTCGGCCGCGCACCCCAAGGACACTGGCCAAAGAAAACAATTCGTAGAAACACGTGATAACCTAAACAAGTCGGGCTTTCGCCCTCGAAGCTGGAGTGCCGCCGCTTGGGATCAATGATTCATCTGACGCTTGGTCGCATTGAACTTGACTGGGGCAAGAACGGCGGCTTTCAGAACCATAGCACCCTGTTTCGGCCGGGCGACCTAACTAATATACCGTATTTCTACGCTGCGGACGAGAATGATACCGAAAGCGCAGCGCTTTTCCCTCTAAAATCAAAGGCGTAACTTTTTGACGGCCTGGGTGTCGGAAATTCTCGCCAACACAAAAGTTGCGAGCAATTTCAATTGGTTATGTGGTACTTAAACATCGAGTGGGTATAGTTGATCCAGTCAACAAAAAATACGCGCGTTCAACAGCTGCTTCATCGACAAGTTCGGATTGCTGAAGGACAGGTAATCAACGAAAAGGAGACGCTCTGTACCAGCTGGGCGCGTTGCAAAAGGCAGAAGTCTGACAGCACCCAAACCCCTTTCCAGGCGCCCGGTGACAGCATGTGCGGTTGCCGGCCCTCCATCATTGGCGAGGGCGAAATTTCTATACGCGTGGGCTGGGGCTTTTTTCGAGTCGCGAAGTGCCCGGCTTCAGGCGACACGGGGAGGATCGGCCTCGGAAACCTTTCGCCCGCCGATCCAGGTGGATCTCAGCTCAAGTTCCTGCGTTAGCAGTACAAAATCTGCGTCAGATCCAGGCATAAGCCTACCTTTGTGTGAGCCAATGCCCATGGCATCGGCAGGGTATACTGTCGCCATGCGAAACGCTTCCTCCAGTGGGAGGCCGAGCGTCTCATGAACGAAGCGAATGGAGGAAAGCATGTCGATGTCGGCGCCGGCAAGTGTCCCGTCGGCAAGCGTCAATTGTCCGTCCTTGCGCAGGATCTCGCGTCCGTTCAGCCGGAAGCGCGTCATGTCAGTCCCGATCGTCGACATCGCATCGGTCACCAGGAAGATCTGCCCCGGCCCTTGCTTGCCGCGGATCGCTATGCCCATTGCCGCCGGATCGACATGGAAGCCATCCGCGATTATTCCCGCATGGAGCGCCCCGGTCGCTAGTGCCGCGCCGACAACGCCCGGTTCGCGGTGGCCAAGGCCGCTCATGGCATTGAAGAGATGCGTCACCGTGCGAGCCCCCGCCTTGGCATAGGCGCAGGCCGTCTCGAAGATGGCATCCGTGTGGCCAAGGCTGACGACGACGCCCGCATCGGCAAGCGCTTTCACTTGACTCTTGGTGGCATTTTCCGGAGCGAGCGTCACCATCAGGCAGCCCAGCGCACTCATGCAGGCAAGCATCTCGTCGAGATCCGATTTTCCCATGGGGCAGATCAGCGATGGATCATGAGCACCCTTCCGGGCCAAGGAGAGGTGCGGTCCCTCGAAGTGCAATCCGAGGAAGCCCGGCACGCCAGCGGCCTTCGCTTTGATCCCGGCCTTGATGGCGGCGGTCGTCACCTCGCGCGTGTCGGTGATCAGCGTCGGGAGCAATGCCGTCGTGCCGAACCGCGCATGGGCCGCGCAGATCCGCCGGATGCCGTCAAGCGTCGGCTGCTCGTTGAAGAGGGCACCGCCGCCCCCATTGACCTGCAGATCGATAAAGCCCGGCACGAGAAGGAGGCCGCGCGCGTCAATAGTTTCGACGCTATCATCGTCGGAATTTTCAGGAACAATAGAGTCGACACGCCCTGCCTCGACAACAAGCGCGGCATCATCGTGCCATTCCATACCGTCGAAGATTCGCGCGCCCGTGATTCTACTTTTTGCTCTCATCGGGTTTCCGTGACCTTCGTGAGATTGGCGGGTGCATCGGGGTTGCGGCCACGCGATCGCGACCAGGCTTCGACAAAGCCATAAAATGGCAGAATTAGCGCCAGCGCATCCGTAATAGGGTGCCCCGTCTCAACGAAGGGCAGGGGTTTTGCCGTTGCTGCCAGAGGCGAGGTGATAAGTACCCTGGCGCCCTTTGCAACCAACTCGTCAGCTACCTCGGCGACAGAGCCCTCGGCGGCATCGCGGGCCGCAAGTGCCAAAATCGGAAAGCGGGTGCCAACGAGTGCGACGGGTCCGTGCAGCACTTCCGCCGCGGAATAGGCTTCGGCATGGATCCCGGTCGTCTCCTTGAATTTCAAGGCCGCTTCGCTGGCGATCGCCATGGTCGGCCCGCGACCTATCACATAGATGGATTCAGCTTCACCTGCGTCGGCGGCAAATTCCAGCCATTTGAGTTTTACCGCTTCAGCAAAGTGCTTGGGTAGATCTGCCACCGCCCGTTTCAGCGCAGCATCCCCCGTCCACTCACTCAGCACTGCAAGGCCTGCAACGATGGAATTCACATAGGATTTGGTGGCGGCTACCGCATTTTCCGGGCCAGCCAGAATATCCAAAGCGTGGCGGCAGGCATCCGCCATCGGGGAGGGCAGTGTATTGGTCAGCGCGATCGAAATGGCGCCAGAGCGGGTTGCTGCGTCAGCCATCGCGACGATGTCGGGACTTTTTCCTGATTGCGAGATCGCGATAGCAGCGCCGCGGCTAAGGTTCAACTCTGTGCCATAGATCGACGCGAGCGAAGGTCCGATCGACGCGACGGGTAATTTTGCGGTGAGCTCGATCGCATATTTCAGGAACAGTGCGGCATGGTCTGAGGAGCCGCGGGCGATCGTCACGACAAACGCCGGATCCTTCGCACGTAAGGCCGAACCTGCGGCGGCGAATTCTTTCGCCGAGTGATCGAGCAACCTCGCGGCAGCTTCGGGAATTTCGTCGATCTCTCGCCGCATGTTCGTCTGCCCGGTGGTCTGCATGATGGAATCCTTCCTGAGAACAGGTCTTTAGGTTTGTGAAATTGTGAATTCAGTGACGAAGCCGTCGGCGTCGCCTCGGAAGAGTGAATGGGTAAATTCGATTGCTCGGCCGGAAGGAAGATAAGCGACCCGTTTGGTCAACATACCGGCCGCCCCGATTTCTACGCCGAGCATGCTGGCATCCGGGTTGTGGATATTGCACGCGAAGATGCGTTGGATCGCACGCACTGGCCTCACATTTGCGTCTTCGAGTGCACTGTAAATCGATGAGGTGACGCGGAGCGCGTCGGGCAGGAACTCTGAAGAAATGCAAGTCCGTTCGATTGCAAGCGGTTGACCTGCGGATTTGCGTAACCGGATCAAGCGCGCTACTCGATTATCGGCGGAGAGGCCGAGCGTCATCATCTCCTCTGGGGATGGATGGGAAATGCTGCGCTCCATCCACTCGCACTCAGTTTTCGCGCCGCTCCAGAAGAGTTCTTCGCTCAAAGAGGTCGTACACGACACGGGCTGAACTACGCGCGAGGCGGATCGTGCAACGAAGGTTCCTGACCCGTGACGGCGCACCAGCAGACCATCGCGCACGAGGTGGTCGATTGCTTTGCGAACTGTGACACGGCTAACCCTGGCATACTCGGCGAAATCCCGCTCGGGATAAAGAACATCGCCGTGGTTGAGCTTGCCAGACAGGATCGCCTCTTCGAGCGACAGGCGAAGTCTGTGATACAGCGGCCCGGCGCCCTTGTGGTGTACGCCCCCACGTGGAAGGATCGCGGCGAGCCTGTCGCTCATGCCATCGCCTCCGGTCTACGCCCGAACCGCGCGACCGCGAGTGCCACGGCCCCGGTAAGTGCGTCGCCCTCGGGTTCTGCTAGCAGCGATTGATGCCGTGGAGCGATCCAGGAACGATAGAACGGCGCTAATCCCCCGAGTAGACAAATCTTCTTCGTTCCTCGCGCGACCAAGAGGTCGAGCGCTTCGTCAACAGTGAGGGAGGCATCTTTCAACAGTCGCGCCGCAACGGCATCTCCTCGCTCGGCGAACTCGAATACCCGCGGCGCATAGCGACCGAACTCACCGGGTTTTGCCTGTCGCGCAAATTCGACAATTTCTCGCGCATCGTTATTGAACTCCGAAAGGACGGTTGAAACCACAGGGGAGGGGTCATGAATGCCGTCATGGACCAATAGGCTTTCCTGCAGGAGCGAATGACCAATGCGGGCGCCGCTGCCAAGGTCGCCGATAGTAAAACCCCACCCGCCAGCGTATTGGACCTCCTCGCGGTGACGTGAGACGTAGATCGTGCCAGTACCCAAAATGGCGACGGAGCCGTCCTGATCGCCAAGTGCGCCCTGAAGCGCGATTAGCCCGTCGGATTCGATATCGGCGGCGGCAAAAGGCAGCCACCGCTTCACGTATTCGACGGCGTCGCCAACATTGTGACCCGCGACCCCGAGAACCGCGCGCGCCTTCGCGATAGTGTCGGGATCGAGACCCGCTTCACGGAAGGCGGCACGCGCCGCATCGGCAATATTCGACAGTGCCGTTTCCGGATCAGAGAGAATGTTGGCTGGACCGGATTTTGCGCGTGCGAGAATACGTCCATCTGGGGCTGCGACTGCCGCACGGCAGCTTGTTCCACCGCCGTCGATTCCGATCAGATAAAACGTCATGGGCGCCTGCTGCTTCTCGTGAACGCAAAGTCATTGAGCGGCAAACGGCTCCTGCCTCAAGGATTCGCCGAGCGATGCTCTTGGCGTTTGACAACCAGCACCGGGCGTGGCGCTCAGCCTGTGTACGCTTCGAGAGTGGCATAACCCTTGGAGCTCGGACCGCGCCTACCCCTGGTTCCCACCTGATCCTCAAAAATTCCAAAGGATCAGTAAAGGTTAGTACGTGCGTCGCACAAACATACTAGGAAGTCAACCGCGAATTGATTAAGACGGTAGGGTAGACGCTAACTTAAGGAACGTTTCTCATGCCCTTTGATTTGAACCCTTTCCCCGCAGACACTGATCACCACGCCATCTGGGAAATGCTTGTGCGAAAAGACGTCGACGGCTTCGTCGCCCAAGACTGGTCAATCTTCGCTCCATCCTTCAAGTTTGACGGCTTTTGCGGATTGGATGCCAAAGGCTTGGCTGATCCCGCGGCTTGGGAGCCGCGATTTCCAACGGTAGAAGCATACCGTGATGCCTGGCTGGACGATGCCCGACGCTCTGCCGCGAGCCGATATGCCGAGGACCGGAGAGATGCTCTCTTTCGCGCAACCAATATGTTGGACATCCGTGTGGAAGGGCATACGGCCACTGCGAGAAAGACCTTCGATGATGCGATCGCCCTTGCAGACGGTGGCTCTCAGGAGTTGAACTGGCAGTCCGTTTTCTTTTGCACGAAGGAAGAGGGTGCATGGAAAATCACCGGCTTCGTCGGGTTTTTACCATTTACGCCCAACGGCTGAGCGGAAGCTATTTCCCAGTCAGTAATCGGCGAGGCGGGGCGCTCGTTCCCCGTCTCGTTCGTGACGGCGATGACCTAACCAGTCTGCTTCCTTATCCTTTCAAGGCCATTTCCGTTCCATAGATGTGAGCAGATCAGGTGCTCCGAGTGATAGACGGCTGGGGACCACCGATCCATTTCAATCACCGGCCTTCCAGCCGCGTCTCAGTCCCTAAATGACCACCTTCAGGTGACTTGATAGCACCAGTCCAGCGGCTCCTCGCAACGCAGTATGGCCCTCACCAATGCCGTTCACCGTGATGGAAATCTCCTGGTTTGGTCTCATCATCACCAGTCGCTCGACGTGCCGTCTGACGCGCTCTGCAGCCGTTGCCCCCCCGCCCGCAAGGTCTCCATGGAGGACGTAGGAGTTAAGGGAAAGTGTTTGCTGCAGGTTGACAATTCCGAAAGCCACATTGCGTGTGTAGCGTTCGAGGAGTGCGTCTGCCGGCTCCGATCCGGATTCCGCCTCTTTCACAAGACGAGCGCATGTAATGCTGCCCGGTTGCGGCAAACCTATTCGGGCAGCCTCCCTTCGCAGCCATGACAGGGCGGCCACAGTTTCCCAGCAGCCACGTTTACCGCAGTTACAGGCCTCGCCATCGATTTGAACCACTGTATGGCCAAGTTCGCCGCCGGAACCGGCAAGTCCACGGTAGACTTTGCCATCAATAAAGAAGGCTCCGCCGAGGACTTCACCGGTGTAAATCGCCGCGAAGTTCTGTTGGCCACGCCCGGGTCCAAACCATCGGTCTCCGACAAGCAAGGCACGGGGGTGATGATCAATGACGACCGGAAGAGAGAAGTGCTCCTGCAAAATCTTCACAAGGGGAAGCCCCGTCAGAACGGGCGCAAGGTTAACGGCGAGGATCACCCCGTTATCACTGTCGATCATCCCCGCCGACGCAATGCCAATTCCAAACGGCGCCCGATGGGCTTGAGAAAGCGTAGACGTAAGGGTGTCCTTCATAATCGCAATGAAAGCTTGCCTGTCGCCAAATGGATCGAATTCAGCCTTGGTAACGGCTTTGATTTCCCCGGTTAACGCCACAAGGCAAGTCTGTATGGTGCCGGGCAGCAGGAGCACAGCTCCTAGCACCGGGGCCTCAGGATTGAAATAAAGAGGGCGCGCTGGCTTGCCGCCTTTGAAATCAGAGGGAGATGCATCCCCTTCTACGAGAAGCTGTTCCTCAATCATCGGCTGAACGATGCCGGTTATAGTTGTCCGGTTAACTCCGGCGAGGCGCGCGAGGTCCGCACGGCTTTTGGGCCCGTTATCATACAAAGCCTGCAACACGCGACCGCGATTGATGGCGCCGAGCACTGATTGCGAAACAAGTGTCACGCCATTCTCGCCAGGAGCGACGTCCTTACTCGAAGGTGTGCGGTGGCCTAACGAATAGGACGGCTGATGATCAAATTTCAACTCACATCTCCAGTTTACCGGGTCGGCCTTTGTATCCTGTACGTTCTTGCACGACCAGACAGCACATTGCGTCTACATAATAGGCTTGATTGCGGCGCTTAGGCTTCCAGTTCCAAAATTTCATTGTGACGACTTCTTGACAGTAGCATAAGTTTGTGCGAAGTACAAACAAACTGCTGAAGGGCAGATAGAGGGGTAACGATTCAGATCCGACGCGGAAGCCTTCAGCTCCGCAGAAGGGCGGGAATCGGATTACAAGGCAACTGAGGAGGCTCGTATGACAATTGATATTAGAACTATGTCGCGACGGAACATGCTGAAGAGCGCTTCTTTCGCAGCTCTTTTGGCGTCTGGTGTCGGTACTTTGGCCGCACCCCGGCGCGCCGGCGCACAAGACGCCAAATCGGTGCGCGTCTTGTCCGTTGAAGATCCGTTCTTCTTCTCGCTGAAGGCAATGGTCCCGGAGTACGAGAAGGAAACGGGCATCAAGATCGAGCTCGAGAGTCTCTCCTACGACGCCCTGCAGTCGCGCCTTGTTTCCGCATTTGTCGCCAAAACCTCAGATGCCGACGTCATCGTTGTAGATCAGATGTGGCTTGGGCAATATCTCGACAACGGCTGGATCATCTCGCTCAACGATTTCATCGCCCGCGACAGCGAACTCGACCTTTCCGACTTCATTCCCGAGGTCCTGTATTCCTCGAACATGTGGCGCGGCCAGATCGGCACGCTTCCGGTTGCGGCCTATGCGCAAGGCGTCATGTACCGCAAGGACATATTCGATGAGTTCGGCATTGCTGCCCCGCCATCGAAAACTTCGGAAGAATGGACCTGGACAAAATACGTCGACACTCTGAAGAAGCTCGAAGGAAAATCGTTCGGAGGCCAGCCACTTTTCCCGACCGTGATTTGCGGCTCGCAGCCGTCGCCGATTACTCATATGTTCACGCAGCTCTCGGTGAGCCACGGCGCAAACTGGTTCAAGTCCTTCCCGACGGCTCCCTGGGATTTCTCTCCTCAACTCACCGGTCCGGCTTGGGTAAAGTCCGTCGAGGTTTACAGACAACTCTATAAGCTGTCTCCCCCCGAAGCGATCAACTATGTCTGGTTCGATGCCGGTACCCGCTTTGCCAAGGGCGACATCGGCATGTTTTACTGGTGGACCCCATACTTCTACCTGATCAAGAATTCCGGCTACATGACCGGCAAGAAGTCGGACGTCATGGAGAAGTACGCGACTGCTGTGTTGCCCAAGGCCGAGGGAGTGCCTCAGACCGTAAGCATCGGCGGATGGAGCCTCGGAATTCCATCCAGCTCTGAAAGGCAGGAGGCCGGATACGCCTTTATCAAGTGGGCGACGTCGAAGGCGACACAGAAGAAGATGGCCCTTTGGCCGGATCTGAATTACCAGTTCTCCGATTTCGCGCGCGCCTCGCTCTACGAGGATCAGGATCTGAGGGTGATCTATCCGTATCTCGACGTGCAATATTCAATGATGAAGCAGGGGAACGGCAAGATCACGCGCCCGCCTGTCCCAGGCTACACGGCCGTCGAAAGCGTGCTCGGACTCTCGTTGAACCAGCTCCTCACGGGTAGCGAAGATCCGAAGACGGCCCTCGAGCGCACCAACAGTTTGTTCGAGAGCATCCTGAAGGGCAATCTCATGATCCCTTACCAGAAGGAAAGCTTCGCCGACAGCAAAGATGAGGCCAAAGCCCTGATCGGCAAGCTCGGCAAGAAGTAATAGAGTTCTCTTCGAGCCGGCGCGGCAGCGTTCGCGCCGGCAAAACGAGCGAAAAAGAACTGGACCCGGAAATGCACACTACAATTGGTCGCTCTCCGCGGGCCCTCGGGCCTGCAGGCAAGAGCTTTGTCCGACGAAACCTGCCCTACCTGCTGATTGCGCCTTCGGTCGTAATGCTGCTCGCCCTAATCGCTTACCCTTTGCTGTTTGCGTTGAAATCGAGCTTTTACTTCTGGAATCTCCAGATCGGGCCGCAGCCGCTCGCCTTCGTCGGGATCGACAACTATGTTCAGGCCCTCAACGCCTTCGATTTTCGCGCGGCACTCGGCAACACGCTGATCCTGTCAGTTGCGGGCACGGCAATTGAGTTTGGACTTGGCCTGGCGATTGCCCTGATTCTGCTGAGAGCCCTCCCGGGCATGAACATCGTGCGTGCGCTGCTGATCTTGCCGACCACGATCGCGCCAATCGTCGTCGGCTTCCTATTCCGCTACCTCTATGATCCCGGTGGCGGGCTGTTGACATGGATTTTGCATGCACTGTGGCTGCCCGTTCCAGCGGAAGGCATTCTCGGCTCCCCGTCCACCGCTCTCGCCGCCATCCTGTTCGTCGATATCTGGCAGTGGACACCCTTCTTCGCGATTGTGCTTTACGCAAGCCTGCTTGCGGTTCCCGATGAGATCCTTGAGGCCGCACGATTGGATCGCGCCTCGCCGTGGACGATCCTGATGCGGATCAAGCTGCCACTTATCAAGCGTACCGCGATTATTATCATCATGCTGCGCTTCATGCAGATTTTCAACACCTTCGACACTGTGCTTGTGCTGACACGCGGCGGACCTGGCACCTCCACCCGCACGCTCGGTTATTCCCTCTATGAACAGGGCCTCGTGAACTTCAACATAGGTCTTGTCAGTGCAATGACTTGGATCACGGTGCTGATCGTCAACATCATCGTCGCCCTCTATGTGTTCTTCGCGTTCCGCAACGAGGAGTGGTAAATATGTCCCGTCGCACTACGAGTTTGAACACTGCACTTACCTATGCTGCCGGCCTTTTTTTTCCTGGCGATCTTTATTGGGCCTATTCTGTGGTTCATCGCTCTGGCGATCCGCCCGGCGGACACAGCATTCACAATGCCGCCGCAACTCACTTTCGAGCCCAATCTCGATGCATTCCGGCACATTCTCGTCGATCCCGGTACCAACGCCCCCCAACTGGTCAATAGCCTTGTCGTGGCAATTGGAGCCGTGTTGCTCAATCTTCCTTTCTCAGTTCCGGCCGCCTATGCCCTGTCCCGTTTCAAGTTGCGCGGCAAGAAGAACATCATGCTGTGGTATCTCGGTCTCCTTATGGCCCCGCCGGTCGCGTTCTTGATCCCGTACTTCGTCCTGATCACGCGCATCGGTCTTCAGGGATCCTATCTTTCCATGATTTTGGTTCTGCAGACGCTGACGATCCCATTTTCCGTCTGGCTTATGAAGAGCTTCATCGATGAGGTTCCGGCCGAACTGGAAGAAGCTGCTCGCGTCGATGGCGCGCGTTGGTACACGATCATGTGGCGGATCACGCTTCCCATCGTTCGCCCCGGCATCATCGTCACCTCCATGTTCGCCTTCGTGTTTGCATGGAACAATGCCGCCTTTCCCCTTGTCCTGAGCTCGCGCTCGACCGCCACCCTTCCGATCGGAACTCTTGGATATTTCGCGACCAGCGGAGTGACGTGGAACTACATCGCCGCTGCCGCTGTCCTGGCGATGATTCCGCCGATGATCATCTTCCTGGTTTTCGATCGATACGTCGTACGAGGCCTCACCTTTGGTTCGGTGAAAGGCTGAGACCTACCCAATGTTTGAATGGAGTAAATGAAATGAACAAACTGCGAATGGGCGTCATCGGTGCCGGTCTTTGGGGCAACAATCACGCTCACACATTTAACGTGTTGCCGGAAACTGAGCTTGTCGGCGTTTGCGACCTTGATGAGGGCAGGGCGCTCAAGATGAAGGAAAGCTTCGGAGCAGCAAAGGCCTTCACCGATTACACGAAGCTGCTCGCCAGCGATGAGATCGACGCCGTATCGGTCGCAACACCGGACTTTACGCATACGCCAATCATCCTAGCCGCACTCAAGGCCGACAAGCATGTCCTGAGCGAAAAACCGCTTGCCACCACCGTCAAGGAGGCCGAGGAGATTGCCGAGGCTGCCGCAAAGTCAAAAGGCAAGCTGATGGTGGACTTTCACAACCGCGTGAACCCCATCCTCGCCCAACTGCGTGACATGGTCCAGAACGGTGAAATCGGCCTCGCAAAACATGGGACGGCGCGCCTTTCGAACACCACGTTCGTTCCCTTGGAAATGCTGAGCTGGGCATCAAAATCTTCGGCCCTCTGGTTCCTTGGAAGCCATCTGGTCGATGTCCTGCGGTTCATTCTCGCAGACGAGGTCACTCGCGTTTATTCCGTTGCCCGTTCCGGCACGCTTTCGAGCAGTGGCGTCGACACCAAGGACTTCCACGTGTCCATCCTGGAGTTTTCCAAGGGGACGGTCGTCACCATGGAAAACAGCTGGATCCTGTCGAAAGACAATCCTTCCCTCGTTGACTTCAAAATCGAGTTTGTCGGCGAAAAGGGACAAATCCAGGCGGACCCGACCCATAACGGCGGCCTGCGCAGGATTGTGGAGGGAGGACTGAGATTCAACGATTACATCGGCATCACGCCGACCGGAGAGACGCGTATCGGTGGCTTCGTGCTCGAGTCTATTGCCCGCTTTGTCGACAGCGTGGTGCGTGGTGCTCCGTTGCTGGCCGATGCTGAGGACGGCCTCGCGAACACCAGGATTTTGGCGGCGATCGAGGAATCAGTCGTCAGCGGCAAAGCGGTAAACATCGGCTAAGCCGGAACCAAAAGCGCGGGGCGCTTCGTCCTTACGGACGGCTTGCCTCGCCCGAAAATACTGGGAGTAGATAAAAATGGCGTCCATGACTTTTGACGGGATTGGCAAGACCTATCCGGACGGGACCGTCGCCGTCGCCAATGTGAGCTTCGCCATTTCGGACGGAGAATTCGTCGTGTTGGTCGGCCCCTCGGGTTGCGGCAAATCCACCTTGCTCAGAATGGCGGCCGGCCTCGAAACGCTCAATAGCGGCCGACTGCTGATGGATGACACGGATGAAACGGATACCGAGCCACAGGACCGGGATATCGCGATGGTTTTCCAGAACTACGCGCTTTATCCACACATGAGCGTCTATGAAAACATGGCGTTTGGTCTGCAGCAGCGCAAAATGCCGAAGGAAAAGATCGACAAGCTCGTGCGGGATGCTGCCGAAATGTTGGATCTTACCCGATATCTCGAGCGCAAACCCGGCGCGTTATCCGGCGGTCAGCGCCAGCGTGTGGCGATGGGGCGTGCGATTGTTCGCCATCCGATGGCGTTCCTGATGGATGAGCCTCTATCCAATCTTGATGCTAAGCTCCGGGTCCAGATGCGGGGCGAACTGAAGCTGCTCAATCAGCGTCTCGGTGTTACGACGCTCTATGTGACCCATGACCAGGTCGAGGCCATGACTATGGGGGACCGCGTCGCGGTGCTGAAGCCGGTGTCCAATGATCAGGAAAGCAACCTTCAGCAGATTGACACGCCGCAGATGCTCTACGACAAGCCGGCCAACCTCTTCGTTGCTGGCTTCATCGGATCACCAGCCATGAATTTTCTGCGGATCGAGCTTAAGGCAGAGACGGGATCACTGAGAGCCGCGATTTCGGGAACGGAAATATCCTTTCCTGTTCCCGCAGGGGCGGCCCTGTCGGCGTACGCCGGACGGCAGGTCATTGCCGGGATCCGCCCGGAAATGTTTCAAGTTTGTCCGGAGGGGGAGGCGCTGTTCAACGAGCGGATTCCTGTCGCTGAAGCACTCGGGGCCGATACGTTTGTCTTCTTCGACATCCCGTCCCCGCCCGTTAACGTCAACGATGCTGAGGACACCGAAGGTTTCACGTACAAGGGTAAGAACCGCCTGGTGGCGCGAATTCCTCCGGCCCTGACACCAGCTCTGAACCAGCGCCTCGCTCTGACGGTCGATCTCGCAAAGCTACACTGGTTCGATCCGACGACAGGTGTCGCCATCCGCGACTGATTTTTAGCAAGGAACATAACCAGATAGGGTTTTCAAAGTAGTTTCTCTTGCCTCCCAAGGCATCTTGGCTGTCGTCGAATGGAGTTCGGCGGCAGCCTTTTTTATTGCTCAGCATTTTCGCAACCCGTGTGGACTGGGACATCATCCGCAACACCATCGCTAAGGAATGGCGTGTGAACGATGTTGGTAAGTTCTTGCTCATCATGACTGTCTTCGGCGTGATGTCCGTTCTCCGCGGTTGGCCGTCAGAAATTTCTAATGCTTTGGCAGACGGCGTAAACCGTGCTTGCAGCGAAAAAGAACGCTGCTACCTTAAAAGGGCTGTACACCCCGACAGCCGAGGCCCGGCCTCGCACCACCTTACCGGATGCCGGGCTTCACCGTGTACTTCAACGCAATCCCTTTGTGAATTTGTGAAAGTCGCTTGCGCTTATCCCAGTGTTGAGCTTTGCTATCGGTGGCGACCGTGGCGTGGTGTCGATGTAGATGCCAGCCTCAAAGAGGCACCTATCCCGTCCTCAAGATCGCGGATTCCCCTGCTGATGGATGCCGCCTGTCGGAACTTCCATGTTCAGCAGCGGCGGTCACGTATCGCAAATGGCGCAGGTCGATTGCAGGCCAAGGAAGCTAGGGCGCAACCGCGTCGTCTTTTTGAAAATCGAATCGCGCGCGTGAACCGGTTTGCACCTTGACCGCCACCGCGATCACAGTTCTCCTATGGTTTCAAAGGCAAGCTCATGCCGCTCAAGATCACTGGGCGGGGCTCACGGCGCGCGCGCTCTCTGAAGTCCAATGGGCACCAGGAAAATCGTGCCGGCCGCGCATCCAAAGGCTTCATACGCGAAAAAGATTCGGCCGGGCTCGACAGGCTCTCGGAAGCAAAATATCTATAGAACATGACCTCAACGAATGCAGACACCATCGCCAACCGCATCAGCCGTATTCTTGCCGACAGGATCGTAACCGGCCAACTGGAGCCGGGTACGAAACTGCGGCAGGATCACATTGCCGAGGAATTCGGTGCGAGCCATGTGCCGGTCCGGGAGGCGTTCCGCAAGCTGGAAGCACAGGGACTGGCGGTCAGCGAACCCCGCCGCGGCGTGCGGGTGGCTTCCTTCGATTTGAAGGAAGTGCGGGAAGTGGCACTGATGCGTGCCGAGCTCGAGGGTCTTGCGCTGCGGCAGGCGGCTCCGCATTTGACATCCTCAATTCTGGAGCATGCTGAAGAGGCAACCGTTGCCGGGGACAATTCGCGGGATGTGCGCTCTTGGGAGGAGGCAAACCGGCGGTTTCACCGGCTGATCCTCGTGCCATGCGGCATGCCGCGGCTGCTTGCCGCGATTGATGACCTTCATTCGGTAAGCGCGCGTTTCCTGTTTTCCGCCTGGCGTTCCGATTGGGAAGTGCGGACGGATCATGACCATCGCGCGATCCTGGGATTTCTGCGCCAGGGCAATATTGACAATGCCGTCGCAGTGCTCGAACGCCACGTCCAATGGATCGGGCAAAAGCCTGTCAGAAGCGCCACAGGTTCGACGCGAGAAGCTTTCGCCATCGTCGGCTAGCACGCCCACCCTTTAAAGCCTGCTGCTGTGCAGCCTTACAAGAGCCGCTCTATTTCGAAGGCCGGCTCTTATTCGGTTGCGTTTTTTATCGCGCTGGCTAGAGTTATAGATAAGTATCGATTCTATCTATAATTGCTCTCCCACATTAAAAGTCGAAGAATACCCGCTGCCGGAGGTGCCCGAGTTGCAATCCATCAATCTGCATGCCTCAGCCGATGCAAGCTGGCATTTTTCAGAGACCAAAAAAATCTATAATTTGCCGTTCAATGATTTGCTGTTTCGGGCGCACACCATCCACAGGGCGCAATTCGACCCCAACGCTGTGCAATTGAGCAGGCTTTTGTCGATCAAGACAGGGGGATGCCCGGAGGATTGTGGTTATTGCAGCCAATCCGCGCAGTATCCCACCGGCCTTAAAGCTTCCAAATTGATGGAAGTCGAGCGCGTCCTAGCTGAGGCTCGCAAGGCCAAGGAGGGCGGTGCGACACGCTATTGCATGGGTGCCGCCTGGCGCAGCCCGAAAGACCGCGACATGGAGACGATCGTCGCCATGGTCGAGGGTGTCCGGGAGCTTGGAATGGAAACCTGCATGACGCTCGGCATGCTATCGCCGGCGCAGGCGGCACGGCTCGGCAATGCCGGCCTTGATTACTACAATCACAACATCGACACGTCGGAACGCTTCTACAGCGAAATTATCAGCACGCGTACATTCGCGGACCGCCTGGAGACGCTCGCGAATGTGCGGGAGGCGGGAATCAAGGTTTGCGCGGGCGGCATCCTCGGCATGGGCGAGACCACCGAGGATCATATTGCCATGCTGGTGACGCTCGCTAATCTGCCGGTTCCGCCTGAGAGCGTGCCGATCAACATGCTGATCCCCATCCCCGGATCAAAGCTTGGGGATGCGGCTCCGGTCCACCCGATTGAATTTGTCCGCGTGATAGCGCTTGCCCGTATCCTCATGCCAAAGACCCATGTCCGCCTTTCCGCCGGGCGCTCGGACATGAGTGACGAGATGCAGGCGTTGTGTTTCTTTGCTGGCGCAAATTCAATCTTTGTCGGCGACACGCTGCTGACAGCCGGCAATCCCGGCGAAGATCATGACGCCGCGCTGTTCCGCCGCCTCGGGCTGAAGCCGATGGCGCTGGACACCGCTGAATGATGCCCGAGCATCTTGCCCGCTATGCAAAGACGCTGAGCGGGCTGGAGCGGAAGCGACGGCGGCGTGCGCTCGTTCCGCAAGGTGGCATCGATTTCACATCGAACGATTATCTTGGTCTTGCCAATTCACCGCGTATCAGATCGGCAATTGCCGAGGCTCTGGAGCGCGGTGTTGCCGTTGGCTCGGGCGGGTCGCGTCTGTTACGGGGTAATCACCCTGAACACGAGGCCCTGGAGGCAGATGCTGCCGCCTTTTTTGGAACCGGTCGGGCGCTCTATTTTGGAAGTGGCTATATCGCTAATACCGCACTCTTTTCAACGCTACCGCAGCGGGGCGATCTCATCGTTCACGATGCTCTGATCCACGCCAGCGCGCATGAGGGCATCGCGGCCAGCCGGGCAGAGGCAGTCGCCGCACGGCACAATGATGTTGCTGATTTCGAGGACGCGATCGCAAGGTGGCGCAAAGACGGGGGGATGGGACATCCCTGGATCGCCGTCGAGAGCCTTTATTCGATGGATGGTGACCGCGCGCCGCTGGCGGAGCTTCTTGGCCTGGCAGAAAGGCATGACGGCTTCGTCGTGATCGACGAGGCGCACGCGACAGGCGCCTTCGGCTCTGGCGGCCGCGGTCTTGCCGCCGGCATGGAGGGCCGGGATAATGTTATCCTGCTACATACATGTGGGAAAGCACTTGGCGTTTCCGGGGCGCTTATTGGCGCGTGCAGCGTGATTTGCGATTACCTCGTAAATCGCGCGCGGTCTTTCATCTACTCCACGGCACCTTCGCCGTTGATGGCCGCAGGCGTTCGGGAGGCCCTGAAAATCCTGGTGGACGAACCGGAGCGCCGCACGGAGTTCGCGCACCTTCGTACCTTTGCGAATGCGCAACTGACGGCGGTGCTTGGGATCGAAGGCAGCGGTTCGCAGATACTGCCGGTGATGATCGGCAACAACAGTCGCGCGATGCGTATCGCCGCACGGATGCGCGCCGAGGGCTTCGATATTCGTGCAATCCGCCCGCCGACGGTGCCGGAAGGGACAGCCCGCTTGCGGATCGCCATCACCCTCAACGTCGACCGGGCCGCCATTGTCCGCATGTTTGACGCCTTGGCGACTGTGTTTATCGAGGAGGCAGCCTAATGCGAACATCACACGACAATCTTGAAGCTGACCTGGAAGAGAGATCGGGTTTGCAGCATGGCCCACCGTACGTTCACGCGGCGCCGGGCAACAGCGATGAATGCCTGGTGTCGGTTTCGCTCGCGGGGTTCACGGGTATAGAAGACGTGGCTGTCTGGCTGACCGAGCGAGCAGAAGGCGAATTGGCAGGAGACACGCTTGGGGCCCTTATTGCCGCCGGCAGGACGTCGCAGGAAGCGGGTTTTGCCGGATTGGCGCAGGACGGGGGCGATGCCGGCCGCGGCGGCGAGTGCGTCGGCGGAGGGGATGCGGTCTTTGGTCGCGAGCGCTTCGACAGCCAGTTCTCGGTGGAGGCAGTGGATGTCCTTGGCGATATCGGTGCCGACATCAATGCGCATGCTCCCCTCCGAGCGTTGACCACGGTCAGGCGTTCCGCCCGCGCCGTCGCTGTCCCGCACGGCGATCAATCACAGAGCCTGATCGGGGGTCGATGCGATTTGGCGCTGCCGGGGGCTCTGCTCCTGAGCCATCAATGGCAGCCAGCATGAAAACTATTCCGGCACCGCCGCCCGGCGGAAATCGTGGCACAGCAGAAAAACATCGCATGGCACTGTCCACACAGCATCTGAAAGGTAGGGAAGCATGACACTCCGTTTTGTTGTCACGGGGACGGACACCAATATCGGCAAGACGGTATTTTCGGCAGCATTAGCCGATGCGCTTGGTGCTGCTTACTGGAAGCCCGTTCAATCGGGCCTTTCAGGAGAAACGGATAGCGAAACTGTCCAGCGTCTCGGACGAATACCGTGTGAACGTATCATCCCTGAGGCGTGGCGGTTGAAGACGCCGGCCTCGCCGCATGTTGCTGCAAAAATTGCCCAGGTTCGGATCCGACCGGAGGAACTTTTACCTCCGCAAACTCAGTCAACGCTTATCATCGAGGGAGCTGGCGGCGTGCTGGTCCCCTTGACGCAAAGCGAAGTGTTCGCCGATGTCTTTGCCCGCTGGCAGATTCCGGTGATCCTTTGCGCCCGCACCGAGCTTGGAACGATCAACCACACGCTGCTATCACTTGAAGCCCTGCGCCGCCGTTCCATTCCGGTTTTCGGTGTTGCGTTCATCGGCAACGAACAGACCGATACGCTAGAAATCATTCCCAAACTCGGCAACGTAAACTGTCTTGGACGGTTACCGCTGATTGATCCCCTGACGCCTTGTGCATTGCGCCAGGCGTTTCGAATTCATTTCGACACGTCCTGTTTTCGGAAAGGGCTCCTGTGACCCGCTCCGCTGTCTGGCATCCATTCACCCAGCACGGACTCGAGCCGGCAATGAAGCGCATTGTCAGGACAGAGGGCACCTATCTCTTTGACGAGCAAGGTCACGCTGTCCTCGATGCGATCTCCTCCTGGTGGGTCATTACGCACGGCCATCGCCACCCGCGCATCATGGATGCGATCCGATGTGCCAGCGAGATCTATGACCAGATTATCTTTGCCGAATATACCCACCAGCCGGCGGAGGAACTGGCGAGAGGGTTGGTCGCTATTGCCCCTGCCGGTCTCGACCATGTGTTCTATTCCGACAGCGGCTCGACCTGCGTCGAAGTGGCGCTGAAAATGGCCCTCGGCTTCTTCCACAATTGGGGCACGCCGCGCTCCCGCATTGTCGTCATGGAGCATGGCTACCATGGGGATACGATCGGGACGATGTCAGCGGGCGAACGGGGTGTCTTCAATACGGCCTATGCACCAATGCTTTTCGGTGTGGACAGACTGCCGTTTCCAGTGCCGGGAGGAGAACAGGACACGCTCGACGCCTTCGAGGCGTTCTGCCGGGGCGGACAGGTTGCAGCGCTGCTGATTGAACCGCTGGTTCTCGGAGCAGGGGGTATGCGTATGTACCCGGCATCGCTTCTGGCTGAACTGAAGGCGATCGCGACAAGGCATCGCAGCCTGATGATCGCCGACGAAGTGATGACCGGGTGGGGCCGCACGGGAACTCTCTTTGCCTGCGAGCAGGCGAACATCACACCAGATATACTATGCACATCCAAGGGGCTGACGGGCGGATCACTCCCGCTGGCCGCGACTTTATGTTCGGCCGAAATTTTCGATGCGCATCTGTCCACAGATCGAAGCCAGACCTTCTTTCATTCCAGCTCCTATACCGCCAATCCGATCGCCTGCGCCGCAGCGCTGGCCAATCTTGACGTCTGGAAGACCGAGCCGGTCACGGCACGCATCCAGTCGCTCGTCGCCATGCATGGCGCAAGGCTGGAGCGGTTCAAGGCGGACGCCCGTTTCGGTAACGTGCGTCAGGCCGGGACGATCGTTGCGCTTGACGTCAATGTCCCGGCGACCGGTTACCTTTCCGATGCGGGGCCGAAGCTCAGGGCATTCTTCAAGGGAAGAAATATCCTTATCAGGCCACTCGGCAATGTTATCTACCTGATGACGCCCTATTGTGTGACGGCCGACGATCTCGCCCGGATCTACGATGTCATTGATGAGGCAGCGGACATGATTGTCCAAGGCGGTGACCGATGAGTCTGGTCAAGGCAAGCCGTATCGCCGGGTTCGGCCATTACGCTCCAGAGCGCCGTGTTGGAAATGCCGAGATCGAAGACCAGCTCGGTCTCGAACCTGGCTGGATCGAGCGCAGGACGGGCATCCGCGCGCGCCGGTGGGTGGTGGAAGGAGAACTGCTTACCGATCTTGCAGCAAGGGCTGGGTGCGTTGCCCTTTACGATGCCAACGTCCACCCTGGCGACATCGGATTGACGATCCTGGCGACATCGACCCCAGACCATCTGTTGCCGCCTTCCGCTCCGTTGCTAGCCCATCATCTCGGCTTGGCGAATTCCGGTGCGATCGATCTTGCCGGCGCCTGCTCGGGATTTATCTATGCGCTGACATTGGCTGACGGCTTTGTGAGAACCCAAGGCAAGCCTGTGCTCGTAGTCGCTGCCAATATTTTGAGCCGGCGCATCAACCCCGCAGAACGCGCCAGCGGTGTTATTTTTGCCGATGCGGCGGGCGCCGTCGTTCTGGTCCCGACTGACAATGCGGAACAGGGGCTGCTCGGTGTGGATCTTGCATCTGACGGCAGCCGCTACGGTCTGATTTCGATTCCGGCGGGGGGCTCCAAACAGCCATTTGCTGCTGGCATGGCCGCTGAAGAATGCCTGATGACCATGCGCGACGGCAGAGAAATATTTGCCCAGGCCGTGCAAATCATGACCATTTGCGCCAGGCGGGCGCTGGCAAGCGCTGAGCTCCCGCCTGCGGAGGTGTCGAGGTTCGTCCCGCATCAGGCCAATGCCCGTATCTTCGACGTCGTTGGTGAGAATATCGGGATTGAGCCCGAAAGGATCGTTCGCACGATCGCTGAATACGGCAATTCCTCGGCCGCGACCATTCCGCTTTCGCTGTCGCTCGCTCACCGGGCAAGGCCATTTGCGTCGGGAGAAAAGCTGCTGTTGACGGCAGCCGGTGCCGGCCTGACAGGCGGCGCGGTCGTCTGGGGCATCTAGCGGAGCGTTGCAGATCATATCCGGTTCAACCGAGCCGCCTGCACGAATGGTAGCGGTGTATTAAAACGAAGGACGTTTAAAACAATGCGAAAGATGGTCGCCGGCAAGCTTCATGGGATACACATCACAGAGGCGAACCTCAATTACCACGGTTCGATTACCCTTGATCCTGCTCACTGCGAGGAAGCAGGCATTCTTCCCATGGAATTTGTGGAAATATGGAACAAGAATTCCGGCGAACGGATTTCGACCTATGTCATATTCGGTGAGCGCCACTCCCGATGCTGCATTCTCAATGGTGCTGCGGCGCGGACATGCCAACCTGGCGACCAAATCATCGTCTGCAATTCGGTTTATCTAGACGAGCAGAAGATTACGTTTTTGAAGCCACGGGTCCTTACTTTCGACAAAACCAACCGCGTGTGTGACCGTCTAAGTTACTCTGTTACCCTTGGTGAGAACGGATATATCTTCGCCATCCTTGATGAGTCGAATCAGCCGTTGGCGATTCCCGCTCTTGTTTCTCCCGCCTGACGGGGCCCGCGGAAAATTGTCTCTGGTAAGAAGGAGACTCTTGTATCCGCTCGACGGCAATCGTTTACCCGATAGCACGATGCGCCGACGCGAGGGCGCACGTTCTCGGCTTTTCTCAGTTCTTCAGTCCGCGAGTGGCGTGTGAAACACGTTTTAATCGTTGGCACGTTCTTTCTCATCATGGCAGTCTTCGGAGTGATGGCACTGGGGCTCTTGTTCTATCAGAGCAAACAGATGTTCAAGATGCTTGTGTGCGTTCATCTGACCCAATCGAATCGCGGCTTCACATAACTCACGAAGTATCTGGTCATTGAATCGCATGCTTTCAATCCGTCGCTTCGAAAACTCCCGCATCGTATTCTCGCAGGCCCTGCTTTTTGGCGAAGAGGACACAGGGGCCATAGGAGCCACGAGGGTCGTAGGCGAAGCCTTTTGCTCCCAAAGCCTGAGTAATTTCACGAATGCCTGACAATCCGTAGAGGTGGTCGTGAAGTTCAAGGAAGATCCGATCGATGCCGGAAAGCTCAGCCCTGCGAAGCAAATCTCGTTCAGCGCCCTCAATGTCCATGACCAGAACGTTGATGGCATGATCCGCTATAAAGCCATCGATGTTGGTCGACGCTAGCGATATCTCGAATTGGTAAGAACCTTGATTTTCGTCCATGGATGACATCCAGAGATCCTCTCGAACATAGAACGGCAAGGTACACGGTTCACCGGCCGTCAATATTCCTTGGACAATACGACGTTGCGAAGGTCGTTTGCACTGATCACACGATGTGCAAGGGCCGCTGTCGATGCATTTGCTTCGAACGACCACACCCGGACTCCCTGAACCTTTGCGATAATCGACGTGATGACGCCGATCCCAGTCCCCAGCTCCAGCACGCGATCATTCGGCCTCACGGCCTTGATGACCCCCTTGGCCTCTTTTGCTTCGTAGCTGCCACTTGTAAGCGCCTGCCAGATAACCGGTGAAACCTCATCAGATGCTAGAGCCACCCTAATTCCGTGAACCGTCAGTAATTCCAAACCAAACTCCTTTGGTTGCTTATAGGGCTATGCTGCCAGACGGGTTAACTATCGCCTGCACCGACTTTCTTTTTTCAAGACATCGCTATGTTTTAGGATGACGATGCGAAACCGAACCGAACGTTTTACCCTCTGCCAGATGCCGCGTTGGCATCGACGAGACGCTCGTATTTAATCAAGCCATCGCTATCGACCTCTTGGCGAAGATGCTCTAATCTCGACGCAGGTACGGGCCTGCCCATCAGGAAGCCTTGAACCTGCTCGCATCCAACCTCTTTGACGCATGCGAATTGCTCTTCGGTCTCGATGCCTTCAGCGATTGTAGTCATCCCCAGGCTTCGCCCGACCCCAGTCACCAATTCGACGATGGCGAAGGCATCTGCGCGGGTCGTAACGTCGCGGATAAAAGAGCGATCGATCTTGATCTTATCGAAGGGGAAACTCCTGAGGCTGCCAAGCGATGAATATCCGGTGCCGAAGTCGTCCATAGCAACCTGGATGCCAACTGCCTTAAGTTTCGTCAAAATGTCCAGCGTCCGTTCTTGTCCAGGAGCACAGACTCGGTGATCTCCAGCTCAAGGCGGTTGGGATCGAGACCACTTTGAGAGAGTATGGTAATGACGCTCTGAATGAGATTTCGGCTGCGGAACTGTACAGGCGACAGATTGACCGCAACTTTGAGCGGCCTTGGCCAACGGGTTGCCTCCAGGCAAGCCGTTCTCAAGACCCACTCGCCCAGTTCATGAATCAGCCCGATATTTTCCGCGACTGGAATGAATTCTGATGGAAGAACCTGCCCGCGTATCGGATGAGCCCACCGCAAGAGGGCCTCGTAGCCACAAATCTCACGGGTGATTGTGTTCACTTGCGGTTGGTAAAATATTTCCAGTTCACCATTCCGCAGCGCCTGCTTGAGATCGGCTTCGAAAGACTTTTTTTCCGTCAACCGAGTCTGCATCTGGGATTGGAAGACACACGCATGACCTGAGCCGAGAGCCTTCGCTTCGTAGAGCGCGACGTCCGCATGCTTGAACAGTTCATCTGCGTCGGATTCCGCGTTCGATATGGCAACCCCGACGCATGTACCGATTTTGATCTCCCGTTCACTGACATTGTAGGGAAACTAATTATTGCGGCCCCAAGCTCTTGCTGGGTCATGCCAGCGCGTAACCTGAGCTCCCGGAGACTTTCGCCGATTTCCCTATTGAGATCTTCGGGTTTGGTCTGCAAGCCAACGCGGTCCTCCTTGCATTCGTGCTTTGCTGTCCGGTAACCAACATCATTCGTTCCGCATGTCGAACCAAATCCAAAAGGCGATCGCGATAATCATTACTAAGACAATCAAATATGGCCAAACCGATGCGAAAAACAGCGTCTCGTCCAACCCAGGCCCGTCGTTATCTGGTCGCATATCGCTCTCTATCCGTATGGTCAGGCGGTGTGGTTCTCACTGCATTCCAGCCGGGTCAGGAAACTCTCGAGAATTTCGACATGTTGTCCCGGAAATAATCAAATCACAGCACTTCGCCGCCATGGATCTTTCGAACACAGTCTTCCAACGTTCGTGCCGTGATCCAGCCTCCATCGCGCGGCAGAGTCGAGTGCTGATTTCGCAATGTATCGAAGCGCGATTGAGCGTCTTTTTTCCAATCCGCTTTAGGCGCGATACGTTGCATGTCTGGCTCCAGCAGTAAGATTGCTGGCAAGATACACGTTCCTCACTCTAGATTGACCGCGTATCGGAGCGTCGTTACGCAGTAAAACTGCATTTATTGGCTGGTCGCGAAGGTAAAACGCGACAAGCCAATGTCGAATGAAGGCCGGCTTCCTCTCTGCCACACATGACGAGGATGCTGGGCTGCACCCAAAAGCAAAGTCCCCCTAGCGAATATTTACAATAAAAGTAGAATTTAGACTGCTCTCCTGCGGTAGGTGTGTACTTTCATTTCACTATACCTATAGTCCATCCATTGTGGTGGAGGACGCCGATGAAATACTACAATATCCTGGTACTGAAATTTGATGATATGGCGCCAATTAAGCAAATTGTCCTTCTGCTTGTGCTGGGGAGTACACTGGCAAATGTTCTCGCGGTCCTCTTCTTCCATCTCGGTGGATACGACCGTGCGGACAAGACGATCTATTTGACAACTTTGATCGTACTTGTTGTCGGTGGTCCCTTGGGGGCATTTCTGATTGGGCAGAACTACAAGCTGAAAGTGATGGCAGAAGAACTTGAAACTGCGTTTCGCAAGGATGGTATGACCGGACTTACGACACGCCATGAATTTCATCTTCGGGTCGAGCGTCTGATCAGGAACAGCAATCCTGCATTAAGTGCCGGGGCCGTTCTTTACATTGACGCCGACCGGTTCAAGACCATTAATGACAAATTCGGTCACGTGATTGGCGATGGCGTGCTCCTAGAACTCGGCACAATGATCCGGGAGACGCTGGGCAGGCGCGATGTTGGCGCACGCTTTGGCGGAAAGGAATTCGCGATATTCCTCACTGACGCGGACTTTGGACAAGCTGCGTGGATGGCGGAGAAGATATTGCTGGGCGCACGGGGAATTTCCCGCAATGTTCAGGATCAGGAGTTAGCCATGACCGTCAGCATCGGCGTCTCTTTCCACGAGCCCGGCCAGACACTCGAACACCTCCTGGCAACAGCTGATGATTGTCTCTTGCAGGCCAAGGAACAAGGGCGCAACCGCGTCGTCTTTGCGAAAATCAAATCGCACGCGTGAACTGGTTTGCACCACTCCACGGATTGGACCGGTCAGTCGAGAGCGGCGAAGAAACCGAGTATGACAGTCAGCACCCAGCTTACCAAGCTCAGTTCCACCACGTCAGGGAGCGTTCCATGCGACGACTTCTATTGGTTCCCGACCAATCTCCCGTCCACGACCAAACGTCCGCCTGCCGCCCTGCGAACAAAGCGCGCCAATCATGTCGACGGATGATGTCTGGGATGCAGTCAGATGGCGCCGACGTTTACGATATGTTGATAGCATCAACATAAATGGTGGGTTTAAGCCAACTGTCGGGTGTTATTGATGCAATCAACAAAAGAGATACGACGCTTCAACCACTTTTATACGGCAAAGCTCGGCTTACTTTCTGAGCGGCACTCAAAAAGCGGCTACACGATTGCCATGCACAGGATCGCGTCGGAAATATTGGCATCCGGAACTACAACTGCGACACGACTGGCAGCCGATTTGATGATGGACAAAGCCCAGATCAGCCGGATACTTGCGCGGCTCGTTTCATTTGGATGGCCGAGAAATCAACGGATGACTGGAATGGAAAACGTCAGTTGATCAAATTGACCGATCACGGGCGCAAGATACTCGACCAACTGGAAAACGAGGTCGATCAGACGTTGGAAGCCACGGTTGGCAAGTTGTCAGAGTCAGCGAAGCGACGCCTGCTCGAATCCATGGACGAGATACGATCAGTTCTTGGTACTGTCGGATACAGCGGCGATGGAAAGACAATTGTGAGAGAGCCGAAAAAAGGCGAGCCGCTGTGAGCCGTGGGATGCGTCCAGATGAACTGCTTGTCATTCAGCGCTGGTGCGAAAAGTCACTGGATTTCAAGGCAGCAATGATGTCTTCAGTCGCCACAACCCTGCAGAATTCATCGTTCAGATTAGCCAAGCTCATTGCATGGATGTCGGCCGCCGCATAAAGCCGCCCATCCAATCCCTGGCGGTCAAACGTCCAGGTCGCATCGGAAACCAATAAAGTATCAAAGCCAAGATTGCCCGCCATGCGCGTAGTCGTCTCCACACAGTGATTTGTCGTCGCTCCCACAATCACCACGCCATGAATGCCGCTGTTTCTCAAACGCTGTTCGAGGTCAGTGCCGATGAATGAGCTGTTCACGGTCTTGACGAGTACAGGTTCATCCGGCCGTTCGCGTGCCTCCTCTATAACCTGATGTCCACTTTGCGCGGGATTGAAACGGGACTGTGGTTTTTGGTTTGAGTGGCGAATATGAATTATGCTGGCCTTCGATCTGCGGAACGCAGCCAGAAGCTCCGCAATCCTTGCCACAGCCTCCGGATTGTTCCTTCTATTGTCAACTGCCTCCATCTCATCAAAAGCTTTTTGGACATCAATAACGATCAGAGCGGTTTGCTCTGGCAATAGTGAAAGAGGGGACATATTTTCTCCTTGGTCTATCGCGGATTTTGCCGCTTGCGCTAGACTTTGCAACGGTGTTGGCAGGGCCGCTCTTGCCGGTCCGCAGTCTGGCATTCATCGGTTGCAAAAGCATTTAAGTTCTTCGCGACTGCGGTGGCAGCAAGTAAGATTGGGTAAGTTGTGTGGCGCCCGCCATCCTCGAACGCACAAAAGATATGTTGGACAGACTGCCGCCGGATGTGATCTCCGAGCCGACTTCGAGGATAGTTTTCCCGCCGGCCAAATAGACCTATGCTTTCGGGCGGGGTATCCCCCCGCCAGCATCGGTGCGCTCGTGTCGAGGACCCCCCGATCTCACTAGGAAATTCTACTGATTGACATTTCCGGTCGAGGCCATAAACCTCCGGTGGCAAATATAATCGGTTCGCCGCTCTTTCGAACACTCCTACGCACGAAGAAGATGGAAATGGCTACTGGCACTGTTAAATGGTTCAACTCGACCAAAGGTTTTGGCTCACATGGAGAGTTTTGGGTCAAGAGGTTATTTTCGCATGAGCAAGATTCCTTTCGGTCCGTCTTCGGTATCCATGGTCTGGGCCAGCTTGCATAACACGGCGTGTTTCCATCGCCGGTTCAAACTCACATGCGGTCGCCGCTGAACGGCTGCACCATTATCCCGCTTGCGTTGCGGCAGTGGCTCAGGAAGATGAGACCATTCTTCATCTACGGCATTTTAAGCCATGCCAAAACGCGGTCATCCACCTGGATCCGCCGGGATTGATCGGTCCCGGAAGATTACAAGATTACACAATCGGGATTGTTGTCAGACGGACTTCATCACAGCCCCCTCGATAACAACGCCCATGGCGACGTATTTCCACAATGCCACGAGAAGTTTTCGCGCTAGCGCGACAATGGCGCTCTTCTTCATGCGCCCGCCATTTGACCAAACGCGCTCCTTAAACCAAAAGCTGAGCGCTGATTGCGGTTGATGACGCAACCACAGCCACGACAATTGAATCATGGTTGTGCGCAGCCTGGGATTGCCGACTTTCGACACGCCCTGGTCGTGATCGATGGTGCCGCTTTGCCAGGGGGTTGGCGCAAGTCCTGCGTACGAAGCGACCTGCCGGCGATTGTCAAAGTGACGGAAAAACCCTTCTGTGCATAGGATGGCGGCGAACTCCGGACCAATACCCTTGATGTCGAGCAGCATCGCTGCCGGTGCCGGCGTTTCAACTACCGTATCCTTTTGCGCAGCCAGCAGTGCATCCCTTTCGCTCTCGACTGCCGCGATTTGCACAAGCAGCAATTCGAGCCGGTCAAGTTCGCGGATTATCTGCGCTTTCAGATGCAGTGGCAAAGGTCGGCCATCACCGGTGTGGAGATCTTCCAGTCGTTTGCGGCGGCCTTGGTGCAGCGGCTCGTAGTCACGCACGCCCTGGGCGAAAAGCAGGCCTTTGATCCGATTGACATGCTCCACCCGCTCGGCAATCAATACCTTGCGTTCCCGGCAGATGCGGCGGCGATCTTCGTTCCCAGGGTCCGGGGGCCTGACCATAGCGCAAACACGCGGCTCACCCCGCTTGAAACCCAACAGCGCCCGCACCAATGCCTCGCCATCCAGCCTATCCGTCTTCGCCTGCCGTCTGCGCCGCGAGGTTGCAATCGAAGCCGGATCGACGACGTAACTTTCTATCCCGTTCGCCTTCAGCACACGATCGATCCAGAAGCCGTCAAGTCCGGCTTCCTGAATGCTCACGACCGGAACCTCATCGTCCGTACGAGATCGCACCTTCTCCTGGAGCTGAGCAAAACGATGCAGCAATGCCGTCACATCGCCGCCAACCACCGAGTGCTTCGACATCTTCTCGCCGTTTCCCGGCGACAACGATGTGATCAGCCAGGTTGAGCGAGAGAGTTCCAATGATACGAATATTGCGGCAAGATCGGTGCGTATGGCGGTCGGTGTTTCTGATGGGGCAATCACAGCTTTCATGGCTGGCTCCTTTTTGAGTGAGTGCTTTGATGCAGCCTTACTCTGCCAGAGCGCCGGCCGCTGTCACTCCCCATGGGATCTTCATTCAACCCGACGACGGCGGTGCTGATGTGTTCGTCCATATCTCCGCGGTAGAGCGGGCTGGATTGCGTGGCCTCAATGACGGCCAGAAAATCAAGTATGAGATCGTCCAGGACCGCCGTTCCGGCAAATCGTCTGCTGACAACCTGAGCGTTGACTGATTGATTGCGATCTCGTTCGCGCGACCATTCGCGAGCGGCCCAAATTAGGTAGGACCCAAATTCCGGACTTACTGTCAGTTTCGTCAACAGGATCGGTCGGTCCAGTAGGCAGCTTTCCCATGGATATGCCAAGCGTTCATACTCGCAAGAAGCGTGTCATAGTGTTAGACACCGAAACGACCGGTTTGTTGCCCTACGATCGAATTGTCACCCTTGGTGCAGTACGCCTAGAAGGCGATGAACTGCAACGGCAATCCCTCTATCTGATTTTTGATCCGCGCAAAGACAGCCATCCTGCCGCTCTCGGTGTCCATGGCTTCGATAATTGGATGACACGCTATCAGGATCTATTCGCAGATTTGGCTATACGTGTTCGCAACTGGTTGTTGTGGGCAGATGAACTAGTCATGCACCACGCAGAGTTCGACATGCGCTATCTGCAAAGGGAATTGCGAAAAGCGGAAGTCGAGCAGTTAATTCATCCCACCTTTTGTACAATGGAGCGTGCACGAGACGTATGGCATGGTGAATCCGCAAAATTGGATGACTGTTTACGAAAGATCGGCAGATCGCGGATCATGAGAACTCACGGCGCACTTGAAGACGCTTATTTGACCGCCGCTCTGTATCTGCATCAAACGGGATCCTCCCGGCCGATCGCTCATGTGAATACCTGGCCTTCTCCCAAGAACCTGAAACCACATCCCCCGCGACCGTTTGGCGATCTTCCACGCAGAACCTCAAAAAGGCGATCCGTCACAGCGTAGTTTCGTCGAGCTTTCAGAAGAATTCGCCATATCACATAAACGGGGGTCAAAGGTCGAAATGGCGGGTCCAACACTCATTCAGCGCAGCACCTTCCCGCGAATTTCTGTTACGCGGGCCAAGCTCTTCAGAGGCAACTAGAAATAGAGAAATTTTCGATTGATCCGTCCGTCCTCGTTACCCAGAAGCATCTTGTGCCATACTCTATTGCCTTATGCTACTGAGTAGTATAGACTGATGCCAGAAGGAGATTGGAGATGAGTGTCAAAGCGTCTGTCTCGCTAACAGAGTCCCAGGATTCCTTTGTACGGAATCTTGTGGCTGAAGGTCGGTTTTCCAGCGTGAGTGCGGCGATCCAGCATGGACTGGAGATGTTGCGCGATGAAACGGAAGCTCGACGATCACACACACAAGCACTGAGTGTGCTGCTTGCGGAGCGCCGTGCCGGCAAGTTCGTCAGTCTGGAAGAAGGCCGTCGTCAGACCCTGGATATGATCAGCAGAAAAAAGGCTGAATATGGCCTTTCGGGTTGAACGGTCCGAAGCTGCTGCCGCTGATCTGGAACTGATATTCGATTTTCTCATCACTGCCGGACTTGATTTTGGCGAAGATCCAGAGGCCGCTTTCGAACATGCATCATCTCGTATTGCAGAGATCGAGCGAGCCCTGGAACGGATTGCAGACGCACCGTTTCAGGGCACCCTCCGGCCAGAGCTCGGGGATGGCATCCGAAATGTCACAAAACATCGGGCCATTTTCTACTTCGAGGTTTTGGAAGAACAGAAGCTGATAAGGGTTCTGGCAATATTCTTCGGAGGACAGGACCATCAGGGCCGGATGCTGCTAAGGATGTTATGTTAGGCAGCCCGCAAGCCTCGTGAAGCTGGTTGCCATGCACTGACCGGCGGCGGGGCAAGGCAATAATCAAGACCGCCTTCCGAGCTCGCATGGTCCGCTATGACCAGCAAAGTGGCCGGCCACACAAATCGGCTCCCGCCTGAAAGCTATCGCCCAATGAGCCGCCGACGCAGATCGCACATATACCCGTTCTATTCTTCGCTCTCGCCCCGGCGTCAGCGGGATGAGTTCCGACTGGGCCTGGTAGAGCGGAAGACCGGAGGCATGTCACTGGCGGCGTGACCGCAACAACAGGGGCAGCCAGTTTGGTCGGGCCTTTAAAGTGCATTCCTGACCGGAAACATATCTTCGCCGTAGTGGTGAAGCCTCGTGTGATGCCGTCGGCATAACCACCGTACTCTTAAAGGCTCGTCGTATTGATCATGATGGGCATCGACCGCTTCGACCCCGCAGACCTCACACGTTTGCTTCTCCAACTCGCCTGCCTTCACTGCTCGCTGCACAGCAAGGTGAGCATCATATTTGCCTGGATTGGCACGACGCCAATTCGCTTGGCGGGTATCGGTTTTCAGCATCGCCGCATCCTGCCCTTGTGTTAGTCTGTGCTCTCGTCTGAGAGATACTTGTATCAGGGGGCAAGCTCAAGGTTTCTGCGCCAGGCAACGGCAAAGCCATCCTTGCCCACGGCGCCGACCAGACGAACGTCGGCGCCGGCCCTTCGTGCAGCAAGCGCCTGATTGGCGCCTTTCCCTCCGGCTTCTATCGAGAAGTTGCAGCCGGTTATCGTCTCTCCCGGCCGCGGCAACCGTGGAGCCTTGGCAACCAGATCGACATTGATCGAACCCAACACAGTTATCATGACGTCCTCCCCGAAACTTCGCCTCTAGCGCTTGTGAGCGGCCCCTCAAAAAGAGGTTGCCATCCTCATATACCGATGGTAACGTTCCCACGTCAACCGATGGAACTACGTCTCCCGTCGGCGCGGAGGAGTTTAGCTTGAAGAAAGAAACCCGCCACAGGGCGACAATCATCGACGTGGCCAAAAGAGCCGGCGTGTCGAAGAGCACCGTGGCGCGTGTGCTGGGAGGCTCGCCGAACATCTCGGAGGAGGCCGCGGAGCGCGTTCACGCCGCCGTGTCGGCCACCGGTTACGAGCCAAATCATCTCGCGGTCGGAATGCGCTCCGGGCGAAGCGGACTTCTCGGTCTCGTCATTCCCGATATTGCCAATCCCTTCTGGGCAGATGTTGCCCGTGGCGCTCAGGATCAGGCCGCCAAAGAGGGTATGTCGCTGCTGGTGTTTTCATCGGACTGGGATTCCGCCAAGGAGGCCGCGCACCTCCGGGCTTTGCGGCAGGCCCGTGTCGACGGAGCGATCATCAATCCTGTTGCCGATAACCTCGATGGTCTCGACCGTTTCGGCATGCCGTTTGTTCTGATCGGCTCAAGCGCGGAGAGTTTTCCAGATACCTCAAGTGTCGGGTCGGACATCGCACAGGGGGTCCGGCTAGGGATGGATGTTCTGCTCGCCCATGGTCACGCGCAGCCAGCATTTATCCTCGGTCCAAAGTCCAAACTAGCGCGTGCGCGTTTTTTGCGTGCCATTAATCAACATTGCATCGAGCGCGATATTGATCCTGCCAGCCTGCACACCGAAGATAGCGACTACACCGTCGAAGGTGGCAAAGAAGCGATGAGCCGCTTGCTGGAGCGCGCGTCGAAAGGACGGCATCTGGCCGTCTTCTGCGCCAACGACCTGATGGCGCTCGGCGCTATTCTCGCTGTCCGAGATGCCGGACTGCGCTGTCCTGAGGATGTTTCGATCCTCGGCTTCGACGGCATTCCGTCTGGGGCGTTCTCCTGGCCGGCTCTGACGACGATCGAAAAGGATGGCCGCAAAATCGGCTCGACGACCGTCACGTGTCTCTTCGACGAAATGGCCGGACGGCCAGAGCACGGCCGCGTTTACATACCATGCCGCCTTATAGAGCGTGGATCATTGGCCAATCTCTTGGCGGGAAATACCGACCGATTGGCCGCAGGGAGGTAGGAACTCATGAGCGCGAGCACAATTTCGCCATCTATCGGAACAAAATATGGGAACGTTACCACAATGAGAGTTGGGACCAGAGTCCGTTTCCGGGACTGGTGGCCATACTACCTGATGATGGCGCCGGCTCTGATCTTTTTTTTCATCTTCCACTACATGCCGATCTGGGAGGCGAAGGTTGCGTTTCAGCAACTGCGGATCATCCCACCAAATATCTGGGTGGGGCTGAAGCATTTCGAATTGCTATTTTCGTCACCGGTCTTTTGGCAAGTCCTGGCTAATACCCTGATCATTTCGGCAATGAAGATCGTCTTCGTTTTCCCCGTGCCGATTGTGGTTGCGCTGCTGCTCAACGAAGTCCGTGGGAGCGGGATCCGTAAATTCATCCAGTCGGCGATCTATTTGCCGCACTTTCTGTCCTGGGTCGTCATCGCCGGTGTCTTTATCGCCGTCCTCTCGCCGAACACCGGTTCGGTCAACGAAGTGATGGGTTTCTTCGGCATGCAACCGGTCTCGTTCATGACGGAAACCGGCACCATCCGCTGGGTTTTGGTGTTCTCCGAGATCTGGCGCTCCGCCGGTTGGGACAGCCTGCTCTATCTCGCTGCCATTATCGCCATCGACCAGGAGCTTTATCAGGCGGCCGAGATGGACGGCGCCAATCGCTGGCAAAAGATCCTCTATGTCACCATCCCAGGCATCATTCCGACGATCGCGACGCTGTTCATACTGAACGCCGGCATGGCACTCAATGCCGATCTCAACCAGGTGATCAACTTTACCAACGATATCGTCCGCAGCAAGATCGATATCATCGATGCCTATGTCTACCGGATCGGCCTGCAGACAGGCCAGTATTCGTTGGCGACAGCGGCTGGCTTGTTCAAGGCGATCCTCGGAATGCTGCTGATCAGCGGCGCTCATCTCCTATCGAAAAAACTGACAGGCAAGGGGGTGTGGTGATGGCTACGGGCAAAATGCGCCGCACGCCCATTGAGCGTCTCGAATATGCGATCATCCTCTCGACCTTGCTTATCCTCGTCGTGCTGATGGTGCAGCCGCTGTTAAACCTGCTCGCCATCTCGCTGTCGGATCCGTCCAAAGTAACGAGCATGAGCGGCCTGGCGATCGTTCCGGATGGTTTTTCTTTCGACGTCTGGAAGCTATTGATCACCAATCCGGCGGTCCAGCGGGGGATCCTGAACTCGATCTTCATCACCCTGACCAGCACCGTCCTTGGCGTCATCTTTACGGCCCTGATGGCCTGGGCCTTGTCGCGTCCAGGGCTACCGGGACGCCGTACTATCCTTGTACTCGTGCTCGTAACGATCGTCTTCGATCCCGGCATGATTCCCGACTATTTCCTTAACAAGAGGCTCGGGCTGATCGACAGCTACTGGTCGGTCATCCTCTTCAAGGTCGTCAACGCGTGGTACCTGATCATCCTGATCCGCTTCTTCGAGGAAGTTCCGAGTGAAGTGCTGGAAGCAGCCGAGCTCGATGGCGCCAATGCTTTCCAGATCTTCTGGCATATCGCGTTGCCCGTCTCGAAATCGGCCTTAGCGACGGTCGCGCTCTTCTACTTCGTCTTTCACTGGAACGACTTCTTCCGGCCGATGATCTATCTGAACGACCAGTCGAAATGGCCGCTCCAGGTGGTGCTCAGACAATTTGTCGTCGAAGGCGACAAGCTGGCCATGGTCGGCGTGGACAACTCCAACAACTACACCGGCGCTAGCCAGATCAACATCCGCGCGCTGAGCGCAGGAATGATCCTTCTGACGATCGTCCCGATCCTGGCGATCTACCCACTGATTCTGAAGTTTTTCACCAAGGGCACCATGAGTGGTGCGCTGAAAGGCTGAGGCATACCCAAAGCATTCTCAAGGAGGAGGAAAACATGCTTGGAAGAATAGTTATAGGCGCTCTGACTGCGATGGCGCTGCTTACCGGTGTCGCCTTGCCGGCCTTGTCAGATCCTGTGACGATCCGTGTCGTCTCGAAGGATTTGCTTAACAGCAATCCTGACGATGTGAAGCTCATGCACAAGTATGAGGAGGCGCTGAAAGCCAAGGGCGCGGACATTCGTATCCAGATCGTCGATCTGCCGTCTTCAGGTTACGCCGATAAGCTGAACGCGATGCTTCTGTCCGGTGACATTCCCGACCTCATCTACTTTCAGGGCGGTGACGCCCAGATGGCCGAGCAGGGCCTCCTCGAGGACTGGAACACCTGGCTGCCGAAGACCACTTACCTGAAGGACGCGCTCTTCCCGCACAATAACGAGCGGCTGAAGAACTATCCCTACCTCATTTACGTCTTTCCGCCGCGTATCCCGCAGCCGCTCATCCGAACGGACTGGTTGGCAAAGTCGGGTGTTGGCGCACCGCAGACTGTCGATGATTACGTCAAGCTCTTCAAGGCGATCAAAGATGCCAATCTTGGCGGCGTCGGCAGCGACCATACCTACGGCCTGACCGCGCCCGGCAATATGGATGAGATCGATTCGATCTTCAATCAGCCGTTCGGTGTCAGTGCGAGTTGGCTCAAGGACGAGAGTGGCAAATGGATCTCTTCAAGGATCTCCGCTCAGGAAAAGGCAAAGATCGCCTTCTATGCTTCGCTTCGAGAGCAGAAGCTTCTCGATCCGGAGTATATCACGACGAAGTGGGACACCAAGGAAGACAAGTTCTATTCCGGCCGGGTTGGTGTCGTTTTCGGCTCGTCCGCCGACGTGATCGAGATCTATGGCGGAAAGATGCGCCAGGCACATCCCGACAAGAATCCGACCTTGACGCTGCTTGCGCCGCCGAGGGGCCCCGCAGGACAGGGCTTGATGGCGTTTGACGTCTCCAAGGAAACGCGCGGCTTCGCGATCTCGACCACATCCAAGCATAAAGAACAGGTGGTGAAGCTGCTTGATTTCATTGCCAGCCCCGAGGGCCAGATAATCGAAAGGCTCGGCTTTGAAGGCGAGCAATATACCAAGGACGGCGGCGCGATTAAGCTGACCGCCAAAATCGCCACCTGGTACCCTCGCTTCCTTGTCGCGGCCAACTGGCAACCGCCGGTGCAATTGATGGGTGATGCTGCGCAACAATCGCTGAAGACCATCGCCGCCGACTTTAGGCCGGACAACGCCTTTATCTGGCCTGCCGAATACGCGACCGACATCGATTCTGCCCAGAACGTCTACCGGGCATGGACATATAAGTTCATCTCCGGGCAGGCAAAGATCGACCAATGGGACCAATACGTCGCGGAGTGGAATGCTGCCGGCGGCGCGCACATGACCGACTATGCGAGGACTGTACTGAATGACAAATGACACTAATCTATCCCTCAAGGGAAGGGTTCGTGCGCTTCTCTTTGGCGTCGCTTACGGCGACGCCATCGGAGCGCCCGTCGAAAAACTCTCTGCTGTCGAGATCCGCGATCGCTATGGCAAGGTGACGTCGCTCGACACCGCGTGGCACCGCATGAACCAGAGTGAGATAGCCCGCAGCGGCCGCGTCCGCGGCAGCGGCATCGTCACGGACGATACGCTGATGACCTTGTGCCTAATGTCGGTCTATAACGACGTTCGCCGGCATCTGGACGCTTGGGACATGGCTGACGGCATGGTCCGGGAAATCGCCTGGAAGCCCAGGTGGGTTCCCGAACTCCAGCGCGAAGCCCTCTTGATCGAACGTCTTTTCTACCCGGAGAAGTGGATCTTCCAGCGTCATCAGCTGACCAACTGCGATCCGCGCGAGGGTGGGATCGGCAACATGGTGAACTGTGGCGCAGCGATGTACATCGCACCGATCGGCGTCGTGAATGCATGCGATCCCAAAGCGGCCTACGACGAGGCGATTGCGTTCGCGTCCGGTCATCAACAAAGCTTTGGGCTTGAGGCCGCCGGTGTGCTCGCCGCGGCGATCGCCGCTGCCCTCGTTCCCGGTACGACGGTCGATAAGATCATTGATGAGGCGCTCTTGCTCGCCAAGGATGGAACGAAGAAGGCGATTGCCGGCATCGTCGATGCAGCGCAAGGACTGAAGGGCGCCGAGCATGCCAAGGTTGTCGAGACATTTCATTCGATCATAGGAAAATATTCGCCTATGGGGGACGACGTTGTGCATTCGATCAAGAAAGCCGGCGTCCCGAGCGAGGCCTATCGCCCATCTCGTATCAACGCAATCGAGGAACTGCCGCTGGCACTTGGTTTCGCTGTCGTCAACGACGGTGATTTCTACAGGACCATCCAGGATGGCATCAACTCGGGACGCGACACCGACTCGATTGGCGTGATGGCTGGGGCCATCCTAGGCGCCATGCACGGCGAGGCGGTCATCGATGCCGCCGTCGCCGCGCAGCTCGACCGCGTGAACAGGCTGACGCTTTTTGCTTCAGCCGACGCGTTTACCGAGACTGCCATTGCCGTCCAAAGCAACGATCACCGTCGCGAGGCGGCAAGGCTGAAAGCACGACAAGCGCTCCAGAGCTCTCCCGAATTCGTTGAAATCCAACCGCTTTGATTTATTTGAAAGTATCCCATGCTCTCCACAACTGACATTTTCGACCGCATCTATTCCGGCTTCATCGGCAAAGCGATTGGCGTGCGCCTGGGCGCGCCGGTCGAGCCGACCATCTGGACCTATGAGCGCATTCGCGACACTTATGGCGAAATCACGGAGTTTCTGCGGGATTTCAGGAATTTTGCCGCCGACGACGACACCAACGGACCGGTCTATTTCATCCGGGCGCTACGCGACTACGGTCTTGGCGCCAAGGCGGAAGACGTCGGCAAGACCTGGCTGAATTACGCCGCCGAAGAGCACGGAATGTACTGGTGGGGCGGCTTTGGCATTTCGACTGAGCATACCGCCTATCAGAACCTGCGGGCCGGCATCCCGGCGCCGCAATCCGGCTCGATTTCTCAAAACGGCACCACCGTCGCCGAACAGATTGGCGGTCAGATTTTCATCGACAGCTGGGGCTGGGTGCATGCGGGCGACCCCGAGAAGGCGGCCGAAGCGTCTGCGCGCGCGGCAAGCGTCGCGCATGATGGCGAGGGTTTGAACGGCGCACGTTTCTGCGCCGCCGCCATCGCCAAGGCTTTCGTTGCGAGAAGCATCGAGGAGACTATCGAATCCGGCCTTTCGACCATCTCACCGGATTCGACTTATGCCCGGGTCTCGCACGCCGTGATCGCTTTCCACGCGGCAAACCCGACCGACTGGCGGGCCTGCCGAGATATGCTGACGGCGAAGTGGGGTTACGACCGTTATCCTGGCGTCTGCCATATCATTCCCAATGCCGGCGTCCTTGTCATGGCGCTGATCTACGGTCAGGGCGACCTGCCCCGCACGGTCGAAATTGCCACGATGGCCGGGTGGGACACCGACTGCAATGCCGGTAACGCGGGTGCGGTTGTCGGTACATTTCAGCAGGTTCAGCCCGGCTGGGACAAATATCGCAAGCCGATCAACGATGTCGTCATCGCCTCCGGTGTGACAGGTACGGTCAATGTCGTCGATGTCCCATCCTTTGCACGCGAGCTTACCGTTCTTGCTTTGCGGCTGCAGGGCAGAGAGGCGCCGAACTTATGGGTTCAGGATTTCGAGCGGCGCGGCGTCCGTTTCGATTTCGATGCCCCGGGCGCGACCCACGCGTTTCGGACCGAGCCGTTGAACAAGATAACTCTCAAGGGGTCCGTGGACAAACAGGTCGGTGCCGCCCGCGGCGCGCTTGAGATTCAGCTCGACCGGCTAGACCGTGGACAGGGCGGCCGGGTCTTCTGGAAACCGTTTTATCGGCGCTCGGATTTTGACGACGAGCGTTACCGCCCAATGTTTACGCCACTGGTCGATGACGGTCAGGCCGTGCGTTTCAAGCTGTGGCTCGATCCTTGGGAGGGTGACGGCAATCTGCGCGTCGCCCCTTATGTCCGTCGCGCCATGTCCGGCACGATCCAGGAGACCGGGGCATGGCACGTGCCGTCAAGTGATGGCTGGCAGGATTATGAATTCACGATCCCTGACGGCGATGGCGAAGCAGTCGACGAAATCGGCATCCTCGTTGAGTATTTCGGTCGCCTGAAATTCTCGGGCCGCCTGTTTTTCGGCGAGTTCTCGGTGTCAGGCAAAGGCCGCACGATTGTCGATCCCGCCAAAGAGGCACTTGAATGGGGCGGCATCACTCGCTTCACCCGGAACCGCGGCCATTGGAGCCTCGAGCAAGGCCGCATCCATGCGCACACGGCGAGCGATGCCGACGCCTGGACCGGGAATGCCTATCTGCGCGACATCAGTGTCAGCGCCGATCTTCAGCCGCTCTCGGGATCGTCGCACCTTGTCGTCGCCAGGGCACAGGGGACAAGTCGCTTTTATGCCGCCGGCTTCCAGGATGGAGAGGCCGTTATTCTCGTCGAAAACCACGGTACGACGATCTTGGCACGCACGCCATTCATGCCGGAACAGGGTCGAGATTACGCGGTCAGTTTTTCCGTCACCAGTGATCGCCTGATCTTATCCATCGACGGCAGGTTTGTGCTCCAGGCTGACGATCGGACCCTGTGTTACGGGATGGCAGGTCTGCGTCTCGCGTCTGCCGGGCGCATGTCGATCGGTCGGTTTGAAATCGTCGAAGCTTGAGCGCGTGGCCGCGAAAGGAAATGGGGGAAACCATGTCCGAAATTGAACTGAGAAATGTCGGGAAAAGCTATGGCAACGTGCCGGTGCTTTCGAACATCTCGCTGGAAATGGGCGATGGGGAGTTCGTCGTTCTCGTGGGGCCGTCCGGCTGCGGAAAATCGACGCTCTTGCGGATGATCGCTGGGCTGGAAGACATCAGTGCCGGTGAGATCACGATCGGCGGCAAGGTCGTCAATGACATGCGGGCCAAGGAGCGGGACATCGCGATGGTGTTCCAAAGCTATGCTCTTTATCCGCACATGAAGGTTGCTAACAACATGAGCTTCTCCTTGAAGCTTGCGGGTGCATCGAAGCAAGAAATCCGCGCGCGGATTCAGAACGCGGCGCAGATACTTGGCTTGGAGAAGCTCTTGGATCGCTATCCTCGTGAGCTCTCCGGCGGACAACGTCAGCGCGTTGCCATGGGCCGAGCTATCGTTCGTGACCCGAGGGCATTTTTGTTCGATGAGCCGTTGTCGAACCTTGACGCCAAGCTGCGCGTGAAGATGCGAAGCGAGATCAAAAAGCTCCATCAGCGGCTTGGCAAGACGACCGTCTATGTCACCCATGACCAGACCGAAGCGATGACCATGGCGGACAAAATCGTTGTTCTCAATGGGGGCAAGATCGAACAATTCGGCCCTCCGCTGGAGTTGTATAACGACCCGAATAATGTCTTCGTTGCCGGATTTATTGGTTCCCCGGAAATAAATCTGCTTCAGGCTGAGGTAAAGGGGGATCGCGCCGTCATGCAGGACGGAATTTCCCTTCCACTTCCGGTCGCATTGCCCGAATACAGAAAAATCACCTATGGGATCCGACCGCAGCATATCCGTCTCGCACGTGACGGCATCGACGGGACGGTGACGCTAGTCGAACCGACGGGTGAAAACCAGGAAGTCGTAGTAAGGGTGGGGTCCCACGATGTGAACGTCGTCGTGCAAGGTGGCCCTCCTATATCGGCAGGAACAGGGGTGAAGCTGGAATTCGATACCGGCAGAGTGTTGTTGTTCGACAAACAATCCGGAGAACGTATTCGTTGAGAGCAAAGGCAGGCTCGAGCCCTTTATGAGGTTGTACGACGTCCGCTACCCCGTCATGCGACGGCTTGGCTACTTCTTTGCATCGTCGGCCACGCTTGCCAGTGTCGACCTTCCCATCAAGACCGGAGAGTTCGTCACCATCGTGGGCGCATCAGGCTGCGGGAAGTCCACTTTGTTGCGGCTTATTCTAGGCCTCGACTTCGACTACAGTGGGGATATTCTGGTCGACGGCGCGCACGTCCGCCGGCCAGCTCTCGATCCCTCAATCGTCGTTCAGGATCATAGGCTTTTGCCCTGGCTCACAGTCAAAGGGAATGTTGTGGCCGCGCTTCGACGCAGCCCTTTATCGCGGACCGCGAAGAAGGAGACGGTGCGCGAGCATCTCGAACTTGTCAGTCTCACACAGTTCTCTAAAGCCTATCCCGCGCAGCTCTCGGCTGGGATGGCGCAGCGTGTTGCCATTGCCCAGGGCGCTTGTCAACCGGCCGCGGTTCCTGCTGCTTGATGAGCCGCTCGGTGCATTGGATGCGCTAACGCGCCTCAGGCTCCAGGACGAACTCAAACGGTTCGTTCAACATGAGGGGACAACGGCGCTGCTAGTGACGCATGACGTCGACGAGGCGGTTCATCTCGGACACCGGATCGTCGTCATGCAGCCTCTCATCCCGCCGCATCGCCACCATCCTTTCTGTTCCCGAGCAAGCGCGTCAAGACCGGTCCAGCCCCGAGTTCATCCGTCTGCGGGACAAGGTTCTCGGACTTCTAGGCGTCGGTGCCGCGGCAAGCCAGATACCGGAACAAGCCGCAGCCGCGGAACCATCTTGGTGAAAAAGCACATGAGCCGACCGCGCCGGCGAATTACGATTGGCCATGCGCTGGCCGCTTCCTGACCGCCAACCATGTACGGACTGCGGTTGTTCTTCCCCCACAACACACCTGGCCAAAGTCTCATAGCCATGTGGGACTCGGGCGACATGAGCGGTGACATCTGGCAACCGCGGATTCCACGCAGGAAAAGATTACCTAAACTGTTCCCATGAGCCGCTGACGGTCTGTAATCTAGAGCTTAGACCCATGGGCCAGTTCGATCTTCAGGATTTCTGTCAGCCGCTTGACGATCGGATAGCGAACCGTGGAGCTTCGTACAGACACTCCTACCTCATAGGCGCACCCTGCTCACAGGCGAATATGGATGGCCAAAACCGTAGGAGGGCGCGCTAGCGTACGATTCCGCCCCCCAGCCGGAACCGACCCCTCAATGCCCGACTTCTGTAACTGTAAGATGACGAACCAAGGGCGCTTGATCGAGCCGTTTATCCGCAACGGCTCAAATCGGGAAGTTTATTCGCCGGGACGGGAGCCACGCCCAGCCGCAGGCGCGCTAGCGCCGAGGCGAGAATGGCGAGGACCAGCCCTTTGCGGGGCCGAGCACTGGGGCATCTCCCTTGCCCGCACTGACTTCCTAAAAATCGTGGATGGCTTCACCATCGGCTTTATCGAGCATGCGGTTTAGCATCGTCGGAGCGCCGAAGAGGCCCATGTCAATGAGCCTGTCGCCCAAGCTGCATTTGACCATAACCGATATCGTTTCATCCGATTTGCGCTCGCCAAAACCTTTCTTCTTTTCCACGGGTCGGTCGATCCACGCCCCGGCGTACTTGATGGCTTTTCCGTACTTTTGTTCGGCGGCATCCTTGAAAGACGGGCAGTCTTCTGGAGTGATGTTCGGGCGGTAGAACACCTGCGTCACCTTTTCCCCGTCAGGCCATGCCGTGAACATAATGCTGATTTTGTCGGCGTCTCTCGTGTAGATGATTTCTTTGAGCGCCCCTTTCGCCGTAAAGGCATCGATCTTTTCACGCCTGATAGCAACTTGCTCATCAAAGCTCGGGCCGCGCTGCTCCCTATATTTGGCAAATCCCTTGGCGGTTAGAGCGTCTGTTACAACCGCTGGCGTGTCCCCGATCTGGATTCCGAAAATGTCGAATGTCACGTTTTGCGCGAACGCGGGACCAGTCAACAAAGCCAGTACGACACCATAGAATGCTCTCACCCTCATACATTCGTCTCCTTCCTTCACAACTGTTTATTCAAAATGGGCCTTGGGGACCCTGAAATGACGCCTTCATTGGCACCATTCATGCGGGTCATGATAGCCACCGGCATTAAGGACGACCGTAGCCGCTTTCGACCATCAGTGGCCGCAATGTCGTCGCCGTTATCGGTGCGGACACTGATGAGGACGCGCCCGTAGCGATCGCGCCCCTTGCGGATAGTAGGACAGGCGGGGGATCTGTATAAGTTCGCGCAGGCGCGACGTTGCGGCTTCGGCAAGTAGTCGCTCCTTGGTGCAGTGATGTCTCGGCATTGCGAAGGAAGCCCGCCGACGCGACGCCGGCATCGTCTTGCGAAAATGGCAAGGGAAGGATCGACGATCCTCGCTGAAGGGATCGTGCGCCAGCCTTTCGACATCGATTTGGTCCTGATCCACGGTTACGGTTTCCCCCGCGAAGACGGCGGACCTATGTGGGCTTCGGGAACTCGGGCGGATACTGCGTCCAAAGCGGTGTCGCGGGTCTGATGCGGTTTCATACAATGGACAGAAAAAACATCCCGGAGCGTTGCGTTTTGCAGCTGTTCCAGATGTTCCTTGCAGATCGTTTCGACGAGTCGATGCAGAATTTTAGTTCGCTCACCCAGCCAGACCAGGGCCTCTTCGCTGATCTCGAATTCGCTGATCTCGAAGTGTTTCGAGTAGCGTGCCTTCACATAAGCTTCGTTGATTGTATTGAACCAGGCGCGGAAACGCTGCTGGTCGCGTGGCCAAGCTTCCGACAAACGCCGATCGCGGCCTTCCGTCAAGGTCCGCAGAAAATTTAGGTTGTGGGAAGGCGGACCGTAGTTGGTCAGAGTAAGCAGAGCTGTTGAATATGCGTGTTCAATTGCTTGGTGTAAGTTGAATGCCGCTCCATTTCGCCAAGCAGAGTTAGCTTGGGATTGCTCGCATTGCCATTGAGCTATTTTCAGCATCAACTGAGCTTCAGCAAACGTGATGCCGAAATGCTGCTTTGCCACTTTGTATTCATCGGCCGGCGTCAGCGGCCTCGGCTCGGCTAGGGGCTCATCATCAAGTTCATAAAGGGCGATGCCCTCACGGCGGATGTCGGAGAAGAAATACTGGCCTTTTCTGAGTGCCGTATTCACCTCACGCCGCGAATGGACGATAAAGCCGACCTGGGTGGTGACGCCTCTGTCGTGTAGCAGCCGGTCTGCGGCTTTGTACCAGTAGCTGGCAAAGTGGGTGAGCCTGCGGTCATTGACGATGATCAACAGGTCATAATCCGAGCGGTAACCCTTCATTGTGTGCGGCTCATCCACCCAATCGCCGCGGGCATAGGAGCCGAAGAGGATGACCTTCAAGATCCGGCCCAGTTTGTTGAAGGCTGCGGTGCCACCCTTCAGGGCATCGTCGAACTCCTCGTGCAGGATCTCAAGGACGCGCGCCAGTTCGCGCTGCTTGCGTTCCGGGAGATGATCAAGGCTGGATTTCATCATGGCTGACAGGCGGTTTGGTGACTGCGGGTCGAACAGGCAAATCGGCAACGAGTCGTAACAGGTATATACGTTAAATCAGCAGCTGAACAAGCCGTGAATTCTCCGGAACCGCCACTTGCGATGCCAGGACGATGATGTTGCACATTTTCGGGAGGCTACAACGAGATCGATGAATTTGATGTCGTACCAAATTATGGGACGGCGGTTCAGCTCCGCTGGTCTTGAGTCAGTCATCATCTTGCCGACCTGGATTCCGGTGTCACTGACCGGTCGTTCCGGACTTCAGCGCGTAATCTCTTGATCGCTAGCCCCACGCGTGTTCATGATAATTATGCCAAACCACGCAGTAGAATGCCGATTCGCGCATGTTGGCTCGCCATTAACTTTGACAGATGATCGTGCGAAGTGGCGGTATCGCGCCCGCTCTGTGGATGTCTCGGTAGGGGCCGTAGTGACGACGGGAAACGCTTGCAGGAGGGGGAGGGTGCTCCCGGGTATGGGGCATCATTTGAGCCATATCGTGAAGCTTCAACTGCTCAGCATTTTTAGGCGCGTGACTGTGTCACTTTGAACTTTGAAGGTTCCGGCTGATGGCGTTCGACGAGCCGCCCTTTCGCTATTGTCTCCTGCACCCGTGCGAATTCTGCATCGACAAGTTTCCAACAGTTCAGGTCAAATGCAGCGAAAAAATCTCTACGCGCCTGCCAGTATTCGTGCCCGCTATGCAGGAACGCTTTGATATGCTCGATCTGTGTGTTGAACTCTTCATCAAATGATCCTTTCGGCGAAACGTGGAGCGAGATCGAATTGCACGGAGACAATATGCGCTCTCGTACAGCATCAGCTAGTTCGCCGGGCGAATTTTTATAAAGGTCGAGCATCGTTCTAAGGTCGCTAATGTCATTGCGCAGGGCCTCATACCGCTTGAACAACATTTCAGCTAGCCGGAAGGCGGTAGCGTTTTTTAGCTCAACGTCTCTCAGATCGGCTTGCCTCTCCGCAATCAGGGCCATTTCCTTTGCCGTGGCTGCCGCGTACCCTTTGATATCCAGATCAACTATCTGCAGCTTTCGGCTGTTTCTTATTGTTACCGCCGTAGTTATGATGCCGGTCAGCGCCGCTATCAATGAGGCGACGACAGCCTGATTGCTCACAAAAAAATCGTACATACTTGCTCCTTGATTACTTCGTTCCGCGAAGTATCGTTTTTTGTCGTTGATTCTGTCGGGCGGTTTATCGTTGGTCAGTTTTCACTGGACGCCCTCAGACGCCTGGTACGGAGATGCAATGTCGATTTTAATTCGGCCCTTACACAGCACGGTCGAAAGTGAACTGCTTGATCTGCATTGCCTTATACGGCAACTTTCTTCCGCTGCCGTACTGCCGTCGTCGGAAAAAATGTCATTGTTATTAGGTAATGAGGATCTAAAACTGCTAGCAGCGTACGATGGAAGCAGAATTGTGGGCATGCTCACGCTAATATTTTATCGGCTTCCGACAGGTGTACGTGCCCGTATCGAAGATGTGGCCGTCCATGATCAATATCGAGGACAAGGTATAGGCAAGAGACTTTGTCAAAAAGCAATTGAATTATATCGCGGATCGGGAGCGCGTTCCCTTGATCTAACATCCTCAGGCGACCGGCTAGCGGCCAATGGATTATATGTGTCGCTTGGGTTTGAACTGCGCAACACAAATGCCTATCGCTTTCCGAGTTAACGAAAAACCAAAGGCTCTGTCACAAACTTACTTGAGTTCTTCTTTAGCCAGGCATGGCGACGTCCCCGTCCAGGATTTGAATGCGCGACTAAATGCATTCACGTCGGAGTATCCCAAGATGTATCCGATCTCCTTAAAATACGTTCCTTGCCTCAGATGGATAACGCTGATTTCTGTTCGTACGGCGCTCAGAAGCTTTCGCTAAAACTCGTCGTGGCGTTCTGCACTGACCTCACGGCAACGCCAGCGGCGCAGCTTTTTGGTGTGAACGCAGACTGTCGACTACGTCTTCAACTGAGCGCCACCCATCGAAGGGTCCATTCAGACGCCGCCGGTGTTTCTTCGAGATTTCCCGCCAGATCCATGACGTCGGCTTCGGTCACGTCGGCGAGCGCGTATCGCTGTCGGGCTGCATCGCGCGGTCAGGCTGCATCGGCCGTCCCCCATACCGGGAAAGGATCAGGCAGGTTGCGCCACGCGCTCGGCTCAAAGCGCCTCGCATTGGGCTCGCCGATGAGGCAGGCATCGAGGGCCGCGCGGATTGCGTCCTCGTCCATGCCCATACCAATAAAGACCAGTTCCTGCCGGCGATCGCCCCAGACCTTGTCCCAATTGCGGTCGAGGACCCTCTGCCACTCCGGATGATCAGGCCAGCGGTTTTTGGGAACTGCGGCCCACCAGCGGCCGAGCGGGATCGAGCGGGCAATGGCGCCTGCTAGCGAGAATTCTCCGACCCAATTCGGGCGGGTGGCGAGCCAGAAATGCCCTTTGGCACGGATCAGACCGGGCCAGGTCTGGTTGACGAAAGCGTTGAAGGTTCGCGGATGGAAAGGACGCCGGGCGCGATAGACGAAGCTCTGGATGCCGTATTCTTCGGTCTCGGGCACGTGATCCTTGAAGCCGTAAAGCTCCTTGAACCAGAGCGGATGGCGTTCGGCCTTCTCCTTGTTGAACAGACCCGTGTCGAGGACGTCGCCAAGCGGCGCTCTGCCGAAGTCGGTCTCGACGATGCGGGCATCGGCATTGAGCGCCATGACGACTTTGCGGACGAGGGCCTGCTGTTCAAGCGAAACTTCGGACACCTTATTGATGACGACGACGTCGGCGAACTCGATTTGCTCGACCAGGAGGTCGACGATGGTGCGCTCGTCCCCATCGCCCGCTGCTTCGCCGCGATCGCGCAGGAAGTCGTTTGAGCCATAATCCTTGAGCAGGCTCGCGGCGTCGACGACGGTGACCATCGTGTCGAGACGCGCGATGTCGGAGAGGCTGTTGCCCTCATCGTCGCGGAAGGAAAAGGTGCTGGCGACGGGGAGCGGTTCAGCGATGCCGGTGCCCTCGATCAGCAGATAGTCGAAACGACCGCTTGCGCTGAGCCGCCGGACCTCCAACAACAGGTCATCACGCAGCGTGCAGCAGATGCAGCCGTTGGTCATTTCCACGAGCTTTTCGTCGGTACGCGAGAGATCGGCCCCGCCCTCGCGCACGAGATCTGCGTCGATATTGACCTCGCTCATATCGTTGACGATGACGGCGACGCGGCGGCCCTCGCGGTTGTTGAGGACATGGTTGAGCAGGGTGGTCTTTCCCGCGCCGAGGAAGCCGGACAGGACGGTGACGGGCAGGCGGCGATCGGACGAGTCGAGGGGCGGCATTGAGAGATCCTTGGGAAGATATGTTATAACATCATAATGCATATGAGTTCTGGCAATTCCAAGTCAAGGGTTTTTCGATTATTTGACGCTCCGGGCTGAGACTGAGTTGGGCCAGGTTAGCTACCGGCCCGCAAAAAAAGGATGATCCGGATGTCGAAAACAAATACCGGTAAGCAGCAACTGCGGGAGGTACTTGAACAGGATCCTGATCATCCGGTCGAAATTGCCTTGCGCAAGGCAAAAACCCTGGGCCAGTTGGAGCGCCTGGCTGGCATTGAAACGCAGCAAGACCGAGCTGCCTTCTGGCTTCAATTCGCTTCTCTAAGAAACAGGGCATCAGTCGCCGGCAAGGCCGAACTGAAACGAATTATCCGCAACAAGGCAAGGTCTGACGACTATCAAGCGACGTTGCCGCCAGAACGGAAGCGTCAGTATGGATGAGGCGAGTCCGCTCGCGATCTAGATCTATTCAAATCGATGGCGATTACTCAAAACGTAACATAATAAGCGGCGGGCAGGGAAGCAGTTAGCCTTACATTCTGGAATCCGGATGGTTCAACGCTAGATGCTTGCGGTAGCGCCACCCGAGGAGTTGCCTAAATGTGCGCAATTGCTGGTTTTCCTCGCTTTGAGATTGAACCAATCCGCTCCTTTCCTCCGCTGGAATGGCGCGGGGCGTCAACCCATGGGCAGCGGCAAAAGCGTGAACTGCTTTGCGATGGCGCGGTACCCGTCGTGTCTGGAGTTTCTGTCTCTTGCACATAGGTGCCAAACCCGGCGTTTTGGATTGTCCGCACAAACCAGACGCGCCGGCGCACCTCCTTGCCGAATTACAGAAGTTCTGTATCATACAGAACTTACAAATTTTGGAGGTTTCGCTGAAAGAGTTTTCGTTTTCGGATTTAAGCCGGAGGTCCGGCGACGTCCTTGATGCCGCCATGACGGAGACAGTGTCCCTGGTGAAACGAGGGAAGGCGAAAGTCGTGATGATGCCAACGTCGGAATATGAGCGCCTGACGGGCACAAGGCAAGAAGAGCGGCGAGCCTTCACGCTGGCAGACGCCCCTGAAGAGGACATCGAGAATCTCATGACCGGATTTCAGGAGATCATCGACGACGTCGAGCAGCAGTCAAAAGAATGAGCGGGGCGAGGTTTATCCTTTCCACTATCTCTGGGGACATGAAGCGGCTCGAGGCGAAGAGAGCGGCCGGAAAATCCGTCGCGTTTGCCTGATGATGGAAATCAATGGCTGGATTTCCGGACAGCGGCCGCAACCGCGACAATCTGGCGAAGAGAGAATCTACGAGATCATCCCGGAGACCGAGCGCCACAGGATCGGCCTCGGAGCCGAGGCCGATAAAGTGAGCCACCTGATCTTGGATGATTACAACAAGGTCAGGACGGACGAGTTGTACGATTTTGAGAGCTTAACCCCTGTAGGGTCTTTCAGCCCGCGCTTTCTTGAAAGGGTCGCCCGGCGTTTCCTGGACGCCGTCCGCGACAGCCGCCCGATCGCCGGTCTTACGCGGCGCTAGCCATGAGCTCGAAGATCTGGCGAAGTTCGGGTTCGACGAATACGCGGCCTCGATCGGCAGCGTAGTCACGCTCGCGGGCAATGCCGACCTGCAGCGCCTGGCCCTTCCTGCCCCTGGAGCGATAAGCCTCGGAGAGAGCCTGTCGCGCCATCTCATCGGCCGTCGGAGCATGTTCCCGCAGACGTTTATACGGAGTGTTGCATGGCCTTGCTGTACCCTTTGTTGCCGAATCTGCCGCGCAGTAAGTACCTTGCAATGCTTGCCACCAATGATTAAATTGCAATCAATGACTAATGGAGAGTGACCATGGCAAGCATGACGATTCGCAATATAGACGATCCTCTCAAGAGGCGGCTTCGCCTTCGGGCAGCTTCCCATGGCCGGTCTATGGAGGATGAGGCGCGCGACATTCTGCGGGCGGCATTGTCAGTGGATGGGAAACAGCCGCGCAATCTTGCGCTGGCGATCCGGTCGCGGATAGCCCTCTTGGGCGGGGTGGAACTCGAAACCGCTCCACGTGAGCTAATCCGCGAGCCAATTGATTTCGGTCGATGATCGTTCTAGACACAAACGTTATTTCTGAGCTTCTAATGCCTCGGCCCGCGAGCAACGTCGAGCGCTGGCTGGCGGAGCAGCCATCAGCGTCGGTCTTCACCACAACAGTCACGCAGGCAGAAATCCTGTATGGAGTGCGGTTGCTCCCTGAAGGGCGGCGGCGACGCGATCTCGAGGCAGCGATCCTGCCGATTTTCGAAGAAGATCTTGCCGGTCGCATCCTTGCCTTCGACAGCGACGCTGCCGGTGCCTATTCGATGATCGCAACGTCGCGTCGGCGATTGGGCAGACCTATAACCCAATTCGACGCCCAGATTGCTGCAATTGCAGCTTCGCGCGGGGCGGCACTTGCCACACGCAATGTGGCTGATTTCGAAGAAATTGGCCTCACGATCATAAACCCATGGGATTACCGAGGCTGACACCGCAATTACCCGAATGGCCCGGAGAGCGGCAAAAAGCAACAGCCACAAAACCGCAGCCATGTTCCATAAGATAGATTATGCGATATGTTATAACGTAACGCCCGGAATCACCAGTATTTGGCGATTGATGCCAGTTTCCTGCACCAAATGACCGCATTTCGCCGCCGTTGGTCGTGGGGCGTCGGATATCCTGCTGCGTCGCAGCAACGAGGCTGGGCGGCTTGAGAGTCAGAGAGACATGCAGCACGAAGACCTTCCCCTATCCAGTTCGACAACCCTCGCTCCGTTGCGGAACGGGGTATTTCGTTCGATCTGGACGGCCTCACAAATATCCAGTCTCGGGTGGCTCGTGCAAACGGTTGCCATCAGTTGGCTGATGGCGACCATTTCGGCGTCCGATCTGATGGTTGCACTCGTTCAGGCCGCGTCCACGTTGCCGGTGTTCTTCCTGTCGGTTCTCGCCGGAGCCATCGCCGACAATTTCAGCCGCCGAAGGGTGATGTTTGCCGGACACTGCCTGTTAGCGCTGGCGTCAACGACACTGATGATTTCTGTCTACCTGGGATTTATCAGTCCCTGGCTCATCCTCGGACTGGGTTTCGTCGCCGGCTGCGGCTTCGCGTTGAATGATCCAGCCTGGCACGCTTCCATCGGCGATATCCTGCACAAGCGCGACATTCCGGCCGCGGTGACGCTGACGTCTGTCGGATACAACATCGTGCGTAGCGTTGGTCCGGCTTTGGGGGGCGTAATCCTGGCCTTCTTCGGACCGCTCACCGCTTTCGCCCTGGCCGCGCTGTGCGATCTGACGCCGCTTGGCGCCATTTGGCGCACCAAATGGCACGTCCGTACTTCGCCTCTCCCGCGTGAGAAAATGACCACGGCTATTCACGACGGGCTGCGCTTCACGGCAATGTCCTTCGAGATTAGGTCTGCGGTCGCCCGTGCGACCCTGTTCGGGTTGGCCAGCATCTCCATCCTCGCGCTGCTTCCTCTCATTGTGCGTGACCAACTCACAAGCGGGCCAATCGTCTACGGCATTCTGTTGGCCGGCTTCGGCGCGGGGGCGTTTATCGCCGGCATGAGCAACAGCTTCCTCCGACGGATCATGTCGCAAAACAAGCTGGTGGCGGTCGCCTCTGTTGCCTGTGCAGCATGCTGCCTTTGCCTTGCCCTGACATCGTCGGTCGCCGTGGCGGCTTTTGCGCTGGCACTCGGGGGTGCGGGCTGGCTCATCACCTGGACGGGCATCGACGTCTCGGTGCAGTTGGCCAGCCCAAGATGGGTTGTCGGTCGCACGCTCTCGATCTACTACGCCTTGAGCGCTGGCGGCATGGCTGCCGGCAGCTGGGTCTGGGGAACCGTCGCCCAGAACTACTCCCTGACGACAGCTTTAGAAGGCGCCGCAGGGGCATTGTTGCTGGTCGCAGCAGCGGGGATACTTTTCCCGGTGCGTCCGTGGGAAGAAGCGGACCAGGAAAGTTCGGATTTTCATCCGCCGGAACTGGCACTTCCTCTGAAGCCCAGGAGTGGCCCGATCGGTGTCAAAATCGAGTATTCCATATCCGAAGAAAACACCGAGGCGTTTCTGGGTTGCATGCGCGCGAGGCGACACGTTCAAAGCCGCGCCGGCGCCCGAAACTGGACTCTCCAGCGAAACCTGCAAACGCCGTCTGTTTGGACGGAGACATTCCGCACGCCAACCTGGATCGACTTTCTTCGCCTGAACCATCGGCTCACGGCTGCGGATAAAGACGTCGTCGAGCAGCTTCAGGCCCTGCATGATGGAGAGCTTCCGCCGCAGACGGTGCTTTCGATCGAGCGCACGACGGACGCAGCCCGCCCCCGGCCCATCGAAGTCGTTTCGCGGCCCCTGAGGTGATGTCGACATGAACCCATCACCCAACGAACAGCTGTGCTTGCAGCGGGCTTCCGGCCCGGGAGGCCTGGCTAACATCATCCCGACCAAGCCCGATCAAACTTCGCCTGCATCAGCTCCAGACCTGCGAATGGTATTACTCCATGCCTCGCAGGGTCACTCGGCTGCCGTTGACCCTGTTCCAACGGCAGTCGATTTTTCTCCACGCGTTCACGCAGCGCTGAGCTCAACCAGATTTTCTTTCCCGTCCGCCTCCCAAGGCAACGTGGCTGTCGTCGGATCTGTTTCGACGGCAGCGACGTCTCACCGCGTTGCGGGACGGCTTGGCGAAGTGGCTCAGGCCACCGATGCACCGAACCGGAGCCTGCGATGACGGCCGCGACCATGTCTTCGTCCAGCTTTCGGCTTTGTGCGGTCTCGCTCGACGGGTCTTTCGGAAGGCAGACGGACAAAGACCAAAAACGCGAACAGGCTGTCGCGATTTTTGATCTCTTGGACAACAACACCTTTGCACCGGTTGGCCATGACGGCGGACCCTATCGGCTGGGCCTTGCATTGGCCGACAGGCGGCTGGTCATATCCGTCACCACTGAGACGGGGGCGCCCATCCTTTGTCACCATTTGTCGCTCACCTCGTTCCGTCGGCTGCTCAAGGATTACAGCCTTGTGTGCGACAGCTACTCGCATGCAAAAGCCCGCGCGGCGGCCGATAGGCTCGAGGCCATCGACATGGGACGCCGGGCCATCCATAACGAAGCATCCGAACTGCTCAGAGAACGCCTCAGATCGAAAGTTGACATCGACCATGAGACCGCCCGTCGGCTGTTTACCCTGGTCCATGTCCTGATCAGTCAGAACACGCTGTCGAGCACATTGAACATCAGCCGAAGCCTGGCGCTGACTTCGGAACGATAAGGACGGAGGCGACACCGTTGTCCAAACATGATCAACACATTGGAGCCATCCATGGGTTTTCGCTTGAATCCTTGCTTCGCAAAGCGCTGTCGGTTCTCCGGCGTTGCTTTCAAGCCGAGGCGCGGCTCTAGGCCGCAACCTCCCCAGGAAAACGCCCAATCAGGGCGGCATTTTAGGAGAATAGTGCATGCATTCCAACGACAGTTCAGCCACTTTCAGGATCACATTCGCAGGAATCCAGGCAGCGCCCAACGTTGCCGAGGCAATCGAGGTCCTTCGAACCAATTACGGAATTGATTTCATAACCTACCATCTTTGCCAAACGGTTGCCGACGTCGTCGATACGCCGTTCGTCAGGACGACTTATCCCGACAGCTGGGTCTCGCGTTATCTGATGAGGGACTACGTCAAGATCGACCCAATTTTTCATGAGGGCCTCATCCGGCAAATGCCCTTCGACTGGCGAGAAATCGAAATCCCCGAGGCGGCATACGAATTTTGCGCCGATGCAGGACGGCACGGCTTGGGTAACAACGGTTTTTCCATCCCCGTCATCACCAAATCGCGCCGTGCGCTCCTTTCACTGAACTCCAGCAAGGGTGACCGCGAATGGAGTAACATCGTGTCCGAGCGGCGCAGCGAGTGGGTCGAGCTTGCGTTTCTCATCCATGAGAAAGCTGTGTTCGAGCTTCACGGCGATCATGATCCTGTCCCCCTTCTCGGCGCCCGAGAGGTCGAATGCCTTCATTGGAGCGCGCTCGGCAAGGACACAAAGGACATCGCCGCCGTGCTCGGTCTTTCCAGTCATACGGTCCGTTCCTACATCAAATCTGCTCGGTTCAAGCTTGGAAGCGCAACCACTTCGGCGGCTACAGCGCGCGCGGCGCATCTCCGGCTGATTCACCCTTACAGCACTACCGGAAGCTGAACGGCAAATATGAAATGACCGAACGATGACCAGCGCAGCCACCGAACATACCAGCCTATTGGCGCCGCTAGAGAACCGGACCTTCCGATCGATCTTCCTCGCGTCTCAGCTTTCGAGCCTCGGCTGGCTGATGCAGACCGTGGCGCTCAGCTGGCTGATGGCGACCGTCTCCACCTCGGATCTGATGGTTGCGCTGGTTCAAGCTTCCTCGACCCTGCCGGCCTTCTTTCTGGCGGTCTTCGTCGGCGCGATTGCCGACAACTACAGCCGGCGCATGGTCATGATCGTCGGTCGCAGCCTGATGATGGCAGCTTCTGCAATGCTGACGATCATCATGGCTCTCGGCATCACCGATCCCTGGGTCATTCTCACGTTTAGCTTTCTCGATGGCTGCGGTATCGCGCTCAGCGATCCCGCCTGGCGCGCGTCGATTGGCGACATCCTGGAGCGCCGGCATCTGCCCGCCGCCGTCACGCTGCTGAACGTCGGCTTCAACACGGTTCGCAGTGTCGGCCCCGCCCTTGGCGGGATTGTCGTCGCCGCCTTTGGGCCGCTTGTCACCTTCGCCCTGACCACGCTTAGCTTTGTTGCCCCTCTCACCGTTATGTGGCGCAACAATTGGAAGGTGAAATCCTCATCCCTTCCGCGCGAAGCGTTGATGACGGCCATCTATGATGGCCTTCGCTTTACGGCCATATCCTCGGAAATCAAGGCAACGATCGTACGCGGGACTTTGTTCGGGCTTGCAAGCACGTCGACTTTGGCGCTGCTGCCGCTGGTCGCCCGCGACCATTTGAAGGGCGGTCCTGTCGTCTACGGTATTCTTATGGCTGGCTTCGGCGCCGGCGCACTTTTGGCCGGGGGCAGCAACCCAACACTGAGGAGGGCATTGCCACAGGAGCGGTTGATTGTCCTCGCCTGTGTTGCATGCGCCGCATGCGCGATCTCGCTGGCGCTGACGTCTTCACTTGCCATCGCAACGCTCTCGCTTGCCGTTGGCGGTGCAGGTTGGGTAACCGCCTGGTCTGGATTTGGCATCAACGTACAACTGGCAAGCCCGAGATGGGTCGTGGGCCGTACCATCTCGATCTATAGCGCGTTCACATACGGCGGCATTGCTGGCGGCAGCTGGCTCTGGGGAAGCATCGCCGAGAACTATTCTCTGCCGTGGGCATTGGGCTGGTCCGCCGCCGCTTCATTGGTCGTGGCTGTTCTGGGGCTCAAACTGCCGGTCAGCAACCGCTCCGGATCGGAACTCGAACCGTTGGGAGAGTTCTCCGCCCCTCCGGTCGCGCTCGATCTGAAGCCCAGAAGCGGCCCCATCCTGATCACGACGGAATACTCGATTCCGGAAGAAAATGTCGGCTTGTTTCTAGAAGTCATGCGGGAACGCCGGCACATCCAGAGCCGTGTCGGTGCGCGGCACTGGACACTCACGCGAGACGTTCAGGAAACCTCCCGGTGGATAGAGACCTACCGCACCCCCACCTGGACGGACTATCACCGCCTGCATCACCGGCTGACGGCAGCTGACAAGCTCTCGGACCAAGAGCTCCTGAAACTGAGTACGGAGGGCAAGCCGCCGCGGACATCGATCCAAATCGAGCGCCCCACCAAGGCAGGTCGCGGGGCTCCATCCGTGCCCTACGTTTTGCAGAAGTGAAGCTTGCACGCGGGAGGGAAAGGCGTCGCCGAAATCGAGTCGCGTTTCCCGCGCACTCCGCCCGCCTGCTGCAAAGACAATCGATGAAGCGCTGCGGAACAGCCGCGCCGCGATCAAAGAAACAAGCTTATGTGAGATCCCATGTCGCAAACGGGCTTGTAAATGCCGCAAGAACTGGACACAACGCGCTACGCCAAAATGACCGTTGGGTAAGTATCGTAGCAGGGAGAGGATATGGTATTTCGACTGAAAGAGCGCCTCGGCAAGAGGTTCGAAGAGGAAGTGCAATTCTTCAAAGGGTGGCGGAAGGACAGGAAGGGTGTCGGGGCAGTCATCCCGACGTCGATCCACACTGCGCGCCGGATGGCAAGCGTGATCAATCCGCGATCCGGCATGCCGGTCCTGGAGCTCGGCGCCGGTACCGGCGTGATCACCAAGGCGATTCTGGAACGGGGCATCAATCCGCGCCAGTTGGTTTCGGTCGAATACTCCCAGGATTTCTACGATGGCTTGACGCAACGCTTTCCGGGCGTGGATTTCCGGTTGGGCGATGCATTCGCGCTGGATGACGTTCTAAGCGATCTCAAAGGCGAACAATTCGACTGTGTCGTCAGCGCTGTGCCGTTGCTAAGCTTTCCAATGGAACGGCGTGTCGGTCTGCTTGAGGGCCTGCTTGACCGAATTCCCGCCGGCCGACCAGTCATTCAGATCACTTATGGACCTCTGTCGCCGGTGATCAAGATGCCCGACCGTTACGTGGTGTCGCACTATGACTTCGTCATCCGCAACATACCGCCGGCGCAACTCTGGACCTACCGGAGAGCAGTCTAGCCACATCCAGCACAGGAAAGAGGCCGCCGGTTTGCACCCTTTTTTACGGCTGCCTGCGAGCGGCAGGCATACACGCGGAAGCCATGAAAGGACGTATCGACGTTGGAAAAGTATGTGAGTGCTAAACTCCACGGGATCAGGGTGACCGATGCTAAACTCAACTATCACGGATCGATCACGATCGATGCGGACTTCTTCAGGGCCGTTGACCTGAAGCCACTGGAATATGTCGACATCTGGAACAAGATGTCGGGCGCAAGGATCAGCACCTACGTGCTTTATGGCGAGGCAGGTTCCAAGTGCTGCATCCTCAATGGGGCTGCCGCCCGCACCTGTCAAAAAGACGATGAAATCATTATTGCTTCCAGCGTCTTTTGCGAGGTCGACGATATCATAAGTCTCAAGCCTCGCGTTCTCGTCTTCGGTCCCGGAAACGCGATCATCGACAGGATCACCTACGAGGTGTTCCGCCGTCCGGACGGGGCGCTCGACATGGCGGTGAACACCGGGATTGCCGACAACGACTACGGGTTTCCTGAGTCGCTGACGTCGCAGCAGGCTTCCGCGTTGACAAAGTAGGGCTGGCCCTCGGCGGGCCGTGCCGGCACCCGGATTTTAGCAGAGGGCCGTCGCCGGAGATCCGAGCGCGGCCCTTTTTGTTTTCCGGCGCGTGGCTTTCGAAGCGCTCGCCACCGGCAGCGGGGATGTCGAGAACCGCGGCAGTGCGTCTGCACCGGTTCAATCCGGATGACAAACCCCTCAATTAAGGGTGCCCACCTGCGGGAATTTCGCGGCTGCCCAACCCATTGCATCATCGCGCCGACCAGCAATTGGAGACGACGATGTACGCACTTGTTCAGGGCCATCAGTATGGCAAATATGAAAACGTTCTGGAGCAGTATTTTCGCCTGAGAAAGACGGTGTTTGCCGACCGGCTGGGTTGGAAGGTGAACGTACGGGGGTCTCACGAGCGCGACTTCTACGACGACTTGAAGCCAGCTTACCTGATCTGGTGCGACAACGATCGGAGCCAGCTCTATGGAGCGGTGAGGTTGCTGCCAACCACCGGTCCCACCCTGCTCTACGACGTCTTCCGGGCCACTTTCCCTCACGCGGCCGACCTTGTCGCTCCCGGCATCTGGGAGGGGACGCGCATGTGCGTCGACGAAGAGGCTCTCGCTCGTGATTTTCCGCACCTGCGGCTCGATAGAGCCTTCTGCCTGCTGTTGCTTGCGCTCTGCGAGGCCTCGCTCGAGCACGGCATTGACACGCTGATCTCCAACTACGAGCCGCATATGCGGCGGGTCTATCAGAAGGCCGGCGCCGAATTCGACGAACTCGGCAGGGCGGTGGGTTATGGCAAGCACCCTGTCTGCTGTGGGGCCTTCGAGGTTTCAAGCCGCGTGCTTTCGAACATGCGCGAGAAGATTGGCATTTCGGGACCTCTCTATGAACGGCCGACATTTCGCAGGCGTGCCCGCCCAACGTACGAGGCGCAGCCCTCTTGAACCAAATCCAATCCGGCCATGCCCCTGGGAAGTGCCGGTGTGCGGCACACTTCAGAGATGGAAGAATGTATAGATATTCTGCAGAAACCTTCATTGTGGTCCGCAATGCCACCTGGATTGCCTCTCAAATCCCCACTTTTATCAGTCCCGTTTGCCAGAAGGTCGAGGTTTTCGGAAATGATCGCGACGTCGACTTCGGTGACGGTCGCGCGATTATCAAGCCGATAGAAAATGGCCTGCTGTTCTGGGTGGGCGCACGCGATTTCAGCACCTACTATGGCATCCGGGGTGTGCTGCATGGTGCAGTATATAATTTCGCGCCGGCCTCCGGCATTGTCATCAACTGGTACGACGGCAACGGGGAACCTTTCGGGTCGGATCGAAGCCGACCTGCAAAGGAAAGAGCCTAGGACGCAGCGCGCTTCGCCCGTTGCGATGCCGGAAATTCGGGTGGTGGCGATTGCTTCGACTGTCGAGCGCGTCGACCGGCCCCTCGTCATCCAGCCGGTCGTTTGAAGACACCAAAGGTCACAGCTGCGGCTTAGCGTGAGCGGCACGAGGCTGTCGAATGATCTCCTATATTCTCCGCCCCTCGCGTTTTGCGATCAAGGCGTCGGGCAACTGCCGGTTTTGGGCGGTATGGCATCCTTGCGATGTTCGAGCATCTCGTTGGAATCCAGAAAGTCGCCGATGTAGTCGAGATCAGAATCACTTACGCCGCAATCGGCAAAGACCGAGCGCCACGCGTTGATCCATCCCGCCATCCTATTCCATTCGTGGCGCGCCTCATCCCTGGACATTCCGAAATAAGGGGCGGCCACGGTCGCGTGATCGATGCTGAAGTTGTTCGCATATGCCGGGTTTGGAGAAATTTGAATGGCCTGCTGTCCGAGGCCATTCATCTGGGTCGGAATGTCGTAAGCCGGAGAAAGCTTCCAGGAGCCGGCCTCTGCGCGCAGCAGGAAGGCATGATTCTTCGTATGGTCGTCGGTATTGTCGATCATGATGTTGAATACCATTCGCCGGAACAGTTCGCGCTGCGTCGATTGCATGAGATCCGGCGCGCAATGCCGTCGGATCAAAGCCGAGATTGTGGCGTAGCTGTCGTCAGCTTCCTTGGCCAGCATCGTGCGTGCCGAGACGGCATGGATGCGTTCGGAGCCGATCCGGTCAAAGCGACGCACGAGGAGGATGTGGTCGATACCGCCTTGGAGGACGGTCGACGAGGCGACATCTAGTCCCGCGCGCCTGGCCAGTTCCATCGAAGCGTGCTCCACCAGAAGCTGGTCAACGTTGCTGCCGCGGGGAAACTTTGCAATCCATTCCTCGCCTTCGTTCTCGACAAGCATCTTGGGATGGGCCCCGCCCATGCTTCCGGCGCTCGCGATAAGCTGCCGCTCCCGCTCATCGAGCGGATCGCGTTCGAGAACACGGGCGATGAGTGCCTCCGCTTCGGCGAGCGAGTCTACCCGCATCAACGGCGCTTCATCGCACGGGATGTACTGTTCGAAGCTGGAAGACATGCCCAATGCTCCGAATCGCCGATCGCCGGCGTACCAGAGCTTGTCGAGCGGGCTCATCCGGGATGGGCGGGAAACGACCCTGATCATACGCTCACCCCAACGATCCGGCATCGCATCGTCGAGGGCCCCGGGAGCGAGCATCTCGCCCAGGGGCGCGTGCGTTTTCTTGTCGAGGGTAAGATCCGGAGACGGTTCGAATCCGGATTTTCGCCATTCGTCGTCCAGATCGAGAAGGCAACGACGGTTGCTGCTTTCCAGTCGCACCCTGCCAACAAGACGTGGATTGAGAACGTCCCCGAGATACCAGACCGCAATCGATGTTGCTCGGAAGTCGCTCATTTCGTCGCTCTCTTCCTGCTTGCGCGGTCCACGTCCAGCATGGTGGCGTATTCGTCCTCTCCAGGCTGCAGGATCTCGGCAAGCGCTGCCGACTTTCCGAATACCCAGAGCGCGGCGGCGTAAATACCGATGGCAACCCTCGCGTCACCTGCTTCCATTCTGCGTAGCGTCGGGATCGACGTGCCGATCCTTGCGGCCATGGACTGCAGGCTGTCTCCCCTCCGCTCTCGCGCGATACGAAGATGCGCGCCAAGGGTTTTGAGAGGTTCGGTTGCCGTCACGGGCAGAATTTCAAGAGCCAAGGAGTGCTTCGCCATGAAATTACACTTTCACAAACTAATTGCTACATGCACATATATATTCATTATGGTGCTTTTCCACAACCTTCCCGCAGACACACGCGCGCAGGAGTGCCTTGCCCACGGCAGATCAGGGACGGTATCGGCAAAGCCGTGCTCGTAGCGATTGCGCAAGATCGACTATTGGTTCGAAGACACGCACTCCGGATATTGCAATCGACGTCGAGTGACTTATGTGTCGCCGATTGCGTCGCGGCGGGCTCAAACGCGGACCTTCTCCTCGAACTACGCGACTACGGCCTTCGAGGTGGTATCACCATCATCTCGTGAGACATCAGCGAAAGCCAGACAGCGCTCATCGTCTCGCGAGATTCATCGCCTCCACCCGTGACCGTTCTGTGGATTGAACCTTCAACGCATGCCGCGTGTCCACGACCTGGCGCAGCACCTTTCTGACGTCCGTCGCCCGCATTTCGCCGATGCCGTGGATAGTCGCAACATCCTTGATTTCCCCCGCCTTGAGGTTTGCGAGGTCGGAAGGTGCAAACCTCTTGGTGATTGCCAGCGAAAGGCGCTCGAGCTCGCGCTTGAGCCCATCATTTCCCACAAGCTGCCGCCGTCGGTCGTCTCCCTCTGATGCGAGAACCGTTGACAGCGCCGCGGATGGCTGGGGGACTTCGACGCGCTGACGCGCCTGTTCCTCGCGGTGCTGCGTGACAATCTGATGCCGCTCGAAATCTACCGCCAATCCGTAATCAGCCAAGGCAGCGGCGAGCCGCGGCGCATGGGCCTCGGCCGTCTTGCGCTCGGGGGTTGCCCCGCGAAGCCATCTGCTCCCCTCCCCGGCCATTTCGCCGAGCCGCCCCGCACGCACGTCGTCGCCGGCGGCAGCACCTCTTTGCGCATCGACAATGCCTCGCACTGGCGCCGACACCGCCTGTCTGCTGCCGTATACTAGCCGCGACAGGTGCTCGATTTCGGCACGTTTGTCCGCCAGCCGCGAGGACTGTTGCAGCCGCTCGCCGATCTCTAAGGCCGTAAGGTCCGGCAAATGCCGAGCCGGAACCAAGGGTGAGCTTGGGACCGGAGCGCGGCCTGGGTCCGATCGGCGCTCCAGCCCGACACCCAACGTCTGTTCGTTTTCGGCGATACCGCGCACGAACGCATCGGCCACTCTGCGCCGTTCCGGATCGAGGCGGTCATGCCGTGCGGTCTCAGCCAGGACCGCCTCCAGCATGGCCTTGGCGCGAGCGCGGTTGTCGAGATCGACTGTCCGAAGCCGAAGGTCGTCCCGCATCGGGCGGAACTGTTTTCCGTTCACATCGACGATGGCGGTCGCAATCGCTGCGCGCTCGGCAAACGTCATGTTGCGCTCAAGCCGCCGCCCTGCCCGCGCAATCGCCGCCGCATATCCCGGTTCGATCATCCGGGTCATCGCCTCGTCGGCCGACGCCCTGCCATCGGCCACGCTGTTGGCCGCTCGGGCAAAGGTTTTGCGCATGCCGGCTGCCTCTGCCCAGGAATCCGCGACATTGGCGAGACGCGACATGCGATCCGTCGGGCCGAACACCTGCGCGTCGATCGCCACGCGATTGAGGTCTCGGCCGAAATGCTCCGTCAACCGCCGCCGTGTCCCGTCCGGCGTTTCAACGGCAAGATCGGCAGGCAGCCGGTGCGCGGCGGGAAACTCGGTGCTAGCGCGCTTGTCCTGCACCATGGCTCGGGTCGTGACGATCTTGCCGTCCTCCGGCAGGAGGCCGAGCTCGCGAGCCACTTCAACGAGGCGTAAGGCGATATAAGTCTGGGTCAAACGGCCGGCCGCATGGGCCTCGACATTGCCGATGGGCCGGCGTTCCGCGTCGCGGATCGTATTCTCGTAGAGTTCCACGAAGAGGCGCAGTCCATCCGCTGAACGTTGGAAGATCGTTCGATCACGATCCTGGCCATTTGGCCCGCCGGACTCGCGGCGTTCGGCCAGAAGCAGGCTCACGTCTTCGGCAGCCCGTGTCTCGACCTGAGCAATGCGATCGGCGGGCGCCTTCCGCTCGGTCATCCGGTTCAGCACGAAACCCCAGTCGTCGGCAAACCGTTGCAGTTCGCCACGCGTCAGGGGGCGCGACTGTTCCTGCTCGAGCGCCAGCCTCGCCCGCGGCGGCCGCGACCATTCACTGTTCCAAAGTTCGTTGTCATAAAGAACCGTGCCGCCGCGCATCCGCAGTTGCAGGCGATCGACCAGGCGCTCACGCTCGAGCTTTTCGAGACTGACACGAAGCCCGTCAACGGCGGCATCGTGACCGTGTTGTGGCGGGATCCGCGCGGCCTCCCCGGCGTGCAGCATCTCCTCGAAGCGAAAGAGGTTGCCCTGCCAGCTCAGCCGTGGGTTGACGGCAACCGCGCGCACATCGACTTCATAGCCGGCATCGCGAACGGTGCGGATAACGCGTGCGACATTCTCCGGCGTCCGCATCGTCGTCTCAAAGACGATGTTGACCTGACGGTCGGCCGCTGCGGCCAGCAGTTTCTCCGTCCAGCGGCCCGCATCCATCTGCGTGAAGCGCGATGCCGTTTCCGGATCCTGCCGCTGGTAGGTCAGGAAGTCCGGATGATAGGATCTGAGCTCGTCGCCGACGATGCGGATCGTCGGACCGGCCTTGGCAAGCTCAGAATGGCTGGCGATCAGAACGGCTGTCTTTCCGGCGCCCGGCTGGCCGCCGAGCAGGATCAGGCGCGGACGTGCCGCCCGGCCCATTTCCTCGGGCAGGTAATCCGGCAAGACGTCGTGGCGGAAGATGCGCTCGTTTCTTTCGGCCGAGAGCAAGCCGGGAACTGCCTCCTCCGCCATGATCAGAACTCCGCCCAGAAGCGGGCTTCGTCCCTGACCCGCGGGCCCCAGACGGCGATGACCGTTTCGACGGCATCGTGATCATCGACACGGATGCGTTGCTGCAGATCGATGAGTTCGCGGCGTCGCTCGCGCATCTGTTGGGCCGCGGCGGGATCTTGCTCGTCGAATTCATAGACGCGCGCTGTCACGATCGCGCGCGCCTGATTGATCACTTCGATGGCGATCTCGGCACGGACGATTGCACCGTAGGAGGTTTCCTGTTTAGCCATGCGTGTGGTTCCTTTCGTTTCCTGGGTTTCAGAGATTGACGCCGCGGGCGCGGTTGATGGTGCGCTGGCGCCGCTCCGAGATGATGTTCTGGCTCGCCTCCATGCGGACGGCTTGCTGGAGGACCTTGAGCCTGTCGCGCATTGCCTCGAATGCCGGGCGATGCGCCGGCGGCACCCGGTTGACGGCGTCCTTCTCCTCACGAAGGATCGCATTGCGCCCGAAGCGCTCGTCGAGCGCCCTGCTGACGGCCGCGAACTCACGTCGGATGTCCGGATCGATCGAACCGGCGATGGCGCCGAGCTTGCGGTCGCCCTTCTTTACCTCGGTGGCCAGCCGCGCGAGAACATCTTCCGCCTCTTTCGACAGCCCGGGAATGGCGACCGCCATCCGGCGGCGCTCTTCAGCGATCGCCTGGCTTTCCGCATCCAAGGCGCCTGTGTAGGAGCTGCCGAGCGAACGCAGCCGTGCCGCGGCCTCGGGCACGGATCGCAGCGCACCCTTCCGCTCCCAGCCGGCGGCGAGCATAAGGTCCATGATCCGATCGGAACCGCGCAGAGCACTATAGGCGGCGGGATCGTTGCTGATGGCCGCGGCAATGCGCTCGGCGGCAAAACCCTTCACCAGGAGTTCCTCGATCCTGCTGACCGCGCCGGCGGGATCTCGCCAGACGCGTACTGCGGCCTCCGCCAGCGACGCGCGCTGCTGACGATAGTGCGGAGCGGAGAGCGCCCGGAACCGTGCCTCCTCGTCCACCGGCGTCTTGAACGCGGTGACCGCGGCAAGCATCGGCAGCACGGCAGGGTTCTGCATTTCCGGATCGGCGCTGGCGGCAGCAACGATCTTCGAACGGTCCTGCCGCTCAGTCAGATGCTGTGCCTCGGCAAAGCGTTTTACGGACTCAAACAGCGTTGTCAGCGCTTCGCGTTTTTCCGGCGTGAGGTCTTCCGGCATGCGCTCGATCATGTTGCGCTCGGCGACGATATCAGCCTTCGGCGTAAACGCGCTCCAGCCGAAGCGGGCGGTGAGCGCCTCGCTGACCGCCTTGATCTCCTGGACAGTGGCGCGATCCTCGACGGCGAGCGCAAATGCGTTTCTGTAGGTGTCGTCGCCGCCGCGCTCACGCACCGCCTCGATCTCGCCGAGACGTGCCATCGCCCGGCCGGAAAGCGCGGGCACCGACAGTGACATGTGGCTGCGGCGCATCTGCTCGCGGATGCCAAAGCGCTCGGCGTCCCTGCGGAACGCGGTCGCATGGGCGCGGATCAGCGGCAGCAATTGCGTGAGAGTTGCCGTCGCGACGCTGCGCTCCTCGCATGCCATGCGACCACCGACCGTGAGAGCGGACCCGCGCAGGCGACCGAGCCGAGCCGGGGCAATCGCCACGTCGTCTGCGAGCTTGCGAGGTTCGATGCCGGCATCCGATGCCAAGGCGTTCAGGTGGACAAGTGCTGCATCCGGATCGCGATAGATCTTCTCCAAGAGTGGCCGCAGGATGTCTTCGCGTTCCCTCCAGGCCGGGGATGAAAGCTGCGCCAGCCGCGCGTCCTCATCAGCGCTGCGGCGGAACACCGTGGTGGGCGGGATCAGATACCGGCCGCCGGAGATGGCTTCCGGGAGGATTTGCGTGTCGGATCGCTCTTCATCGTGGGACGCGCGCCGTTCCCGATCGATCGCAAAGCCGGGCGCAACGCTTGCACGTTCCCACAGCTTCGCCACCTTCTCCCTCTTATCCGCCACCCACGCCAGCCGCCGCGAAACGCCCTCCTCCATTTCGGCCGCGGCCAAAGAGAGATGGTCGATGCCGCGCCTCCAGGCGAAGTCTTGTGCATGCGCGCGGTATCCGGCCTCGCTCTCGAAATCGAGCGTCGTCGTCTTTGCGCCGGAGCGCGACAATCGCCCCACCAACTGCCCGAACAGTTCCGGCCGATGGCTTTCCAGCTCGATCCGCGACTCACGCGCCTCAGCGGTTTCGATCTGCTTCGCTGTCCAGACATTGCGCTCGACGAGCCGTTCCACAAAACGCTTGCTCCCGGTTTCCGCATCGATGACCGGAACCTTCACGGTGACGTTCTCGATACCATCCTTGCGCAACGTCACGGTGTCGCCGGTCGAGACGCCGCCCCTCTCGATCGCCTTCGGCAGGCTGACACCCCAAAGGCGATGCGTGGCCCCTCCGTCGGTCTTGATATCGGCATAGGGGCTTGCCTCGACATCGTCGGCATCACGGAATTTCGCCATCCCCTCTTGGATGAGTTCGCCGGTAACACCCGCCATATGATCGACGCGCGCCTTTCGTCCCCAGTCCGGCCTCGCCTCGAAATCTTCCTTCGCCGCATAGAGATCGGCGCGATCGCGATGCCGCGTCATCGCAACATAGGTGAGGTGCTGGTCCATCATGCCGGTCGCCAGCACAAAGGTCCGGTCAACGGTGACACCTTGCGATTTGTGGATGGTGGCGGCATAGCCGTGATCGACATTGCGATAGCTGTCTTCGCTGAAAATGACGTCGCGGCCATTGTCGAGGCGGACCGAAATCAGGGTTCGGCCGCGCTTGTCACTGGTGGAAACGACCGTGCCGAGCATGCCGTTCTTGACATATTGCGGGCCGAGATGGTCGGCACGCCGTTCGAGGAAGCGGGCGTTTTTGAGAAAGATGATCCGGTCGCCGGCGGCGAATTCGCGGGTCCCTCGTTCGGTCTGGAAGGCGCGATTGTCACCGAGCGCGCCCTCACCCGTCATGACGTGACGCAGCGCCGCGTTCAGCCGTTTCACGTCGTCATTGGTGTGGGCGAGGACGAGCAGTTCGTCGCCGCGCAAACGGTCACTGTTGCCTTCCAGGACGGATTTGCGAAGCAGTTGCCGGCGGGTATCCGTCCAATCGGCAACGATCCGCCCGACGATCTCGTCACGCGTTTGCGCTTCCACAAGATGGCCATGTAGGGCATAGACGTCGAGTCCCCTCTCGACCTCGCTGCGCGCGAAAAGACGCGAGGCCTCGCGCGCCCACTGTTCACGCTGGCGCCGCACACCGGCGAGCTCGGCAAAGCCGATCCGCTCGGTGATCGCCCGGAAGGCGGCACCCGCCTGGATCGGCTGGAGCTGCATGGCGTCGCCGACCAAAACGACTTTCGCCTGTGCCTCTTCGGCAATCTTCAGGACACGGGCCATCTGCTGCGACGACACCATGCCAGCCTCGTCGATCACCAGCACATCGCCGCGTTCGAGCCTGCCGCGACCGCCCGCCCAGGCCAGTTCCAACGAGGCAAGTGTGCGCGATCTTATGCCGGAACTGTCCTCCAACCCTTCCGCCGCTTTGCCGGCAAGGGCCGCACCGATCACCCGGCGGCCGTCGCTCTCCCAGGCGACACGAGCGGCGGCAAGCAGCGTCGATTTGCCCGCGCCTGCGAGACCGACGACGGCCGCGATGCCACGGTCGCCAGTGACATGACGGACAGCGTCAACCTGTTCCGCATCGAGCTGGAAGGGCTTTTCGGGATCACCGGTTTCGACGCTCTTGATGGCGGCCGCGACATGCCGTGACGAAACGGCAAAACCCTTGCGCTCCGACAGGACCTGCGCCGATTGCGCCATGTCGTATTCGACGCGCAGGATATCCCGCGTCGTGAAGATCGCCGGCTCCGCCGCCCTCCCCGTCTCGGCATCGACCTCTTGCGGCTTTAGCATCACCAGATTGTCGGACGCCATCAGCCGCGCCCGGATGTTGGCGAAGTCCGAGGGATTGTCGACATAGCGATGCAGCGCTTTGGCGATGTCGCGTTCGTCAAAGGTCGACCGTTCGTTACCGAGCTGCTTCAGGAGAAGCTCCGGATCGGCCAGCAACCGATCCGCCATCTCCTGCCGCCGGGCAAGGTCCGCCGGCGCGAAATAGAGCTCCCTGCCCTTCCTGGCCAATGCTGCCTTTTCCGGCCCGAGGTGCTTCTGCGCAATGCCGTCGAGACCCTGTTCGGCATATGAGCGGCCGTCGAGCCGGATCTCATGGCCGCCAAGCGCCAGATGGCGGTTTGCCGTTTCCGCCCAGGCGATCTTCCACGCCTTCATGGTTTCCTTGTCGCCGGCCCAGAGCTTGTAAACGATCTTGCCGCCCGGCCGATCCGGCGTGACGACACGCAGCGGCTCGCCATTCTCACCCAGGACGGCGATCTTCTTCGGCCCAAACCCTTCCTCCGTCAGGGGCCTCAGCGCGGTCATTAAGTGAATGTGCGGGTTGCCGTCCTTGTCGTGATAGACCCAGTCGGCAATCATGCCCTTCGACGTGAAATTCTCACTGAACTCGCGCACCAGCGCGACGTTTTCCGCCCGCGACAGTTCTTCCGGCAGGGCAATGATCAGCTCTCGGGCGAGCTGCGCGTCCGCCCTCTTCTCGAACGCATCGACAGCATTCCACAGCACCTCACTGGCGCCGGCAACGGAACGTCCGTCGATTGCGGTGCGAAGCCACGCCGGTATCTCGTCCGGCAGGGCCAGTTCCTCATGCACCAGCTCGGAGGCACCGCCACGATAGCTGAACGACGTGCCGGCCTGTTCGTCCATCATCCGGGCGCGATGACGATAGGCGGCGGCCGAGACGATGCTGCGTCCCGCTCCCCTGCTGATCACCTGCCCTCTGATGAACATGATCGCCATGACTCTCCGCACCTTCCAAGCACGTCGCGCCAGCGACGTATATTGCGCCCTCAAACCGATCGGCCTCATCAAGCCGATGCCGCTTCTCCGGATGCCGGCCAACAGCCGGAATGCCGGCACGACATTTTTGGGGTAATGCAAAATAACCTATTTTACTAACGTTTTCTAGCTAGTATAATCGCCGCTGTTCAGATTGCTGCGACAGAGGAAGGAAACAGGAATGGCCGCAAAATCATCGATCAACGATCTCGACGCCCAGATCGAGAAGCTGCGGGAGCGCAGAAAGCTTCTGGTCGTCAAATCGGCGGAGCGCTTTGCCCGTTCCGCCACGAAATCAGGGCTGGCGGAAATGGAGATCACGGATGACGCGCTCGACCGCATCTTCGAGGAGATTGCCGCGCGATTTCGCAAAGAAGAGAAGAAAGGATCTGGTGGCACTGCTTCTCAAGCGCATCGACCAGCAAATCGCGGCACTGGAGCGTCGCCGGAGGTTTCACATGACAGCTGATCGCAAACGCCAGGCACGCGAGACGTTTCTTCTCGGCGGCATTGTCGCCAAGGCGGGTCTGACGACAGCTGACCGGGCCTTTCTGCTCGGCGGCTTCATCGAACTGGCAAGGATCGCTCCGGGCTCGCCCGAACATCGGCGGCTGCGCGATCTCGGCGCTGAGGCATTCAGGGCCACATCGATGGACGCGGCGTCACCGCAGATCGGGGAGACGGCGGAATGGCACTGAAAGGGAAATTGCATCCGAGCCAGTTGCTTGTGCTCGTGCCGATCGCGGTGACGGTAATGACGATCTACATCGTCGGCTGGCGATGGCCAGGATTGGCCTCCGGACTCACGGGCAAGGCAGAATATTGGTTCCTCCGGGCCGGACCGGTACCGGCACTTCTGTTCGGACCGCTTGGTGGTCTCCTGACGGTCTGGGCCTTGCCGCTGCATCGGCGCAGGCCGATCGCCGTTGCGGGCCTCATCTGCTTTCTGGCCGTTTTCGCATTCTATGCCCTGCGCGAATATGGGCGTCTTGCTCTGTCCGTAAACCAGGGGATCGTCACCTGGGATCGCGCGCTTTCCTATCTCGACATGGTTGCCGCGCTGGGCGCGCTCGCCGGCTTTATCGCCTCGGCGGTAGCCGCGCGCATTTCCATTGTCGTCCCCGAAGCGGTCAAGCGCGCCAAGCGGGGGACCTTCGGCGACGCCGATTGGCTGCCGATGGCCGCAGTGGGAAAGCTGTTTCCGGCCGATGGCGAAATCGTCGTCGGGGAACGCTACCGCGTCGACAAGGAAATCGTCCATGAGCTCCCCTTCGACCCGAGCGATCGGGGCACATGGGGGCAAGGTGGCAAGGCGCCATTGCTGACGTTCAGACAAGATTTCGATTCCACCCATATGCTGTTTTTCGCCGGCTCAGGCGGCTTTAAGACCACCAGCAATGTTGTGCCAACGGCGCTCAGATATACCGGGCCGCTGATCTGCCTCGATCCGTCGACCGAGGTCGCACCGATGGTAGTCGAACACCGAACGCACACGCTCGGCCGCGAGGTGATGGTGCTCGATCCGACGAACCCGATCATGGGCTTCAACGTGCTCGACGGGATCGCGGCATCGAAGCACAAGGAGGAAGACATCGTTGGCATCGCACACATGCTTTTGTCGGAAAGCGCGCGCTTCGAATCCTCGACCGGCTCCTACTTCCAGAACCAGGCGCACAATTTGCTGACCGGCCTCTTGGCGCATGTCATGCTGTCGCCGGACTATGCCGGCCGGCGACACCTGCGCAGTTTGAGGCAGATCGTATCGGAGCCTGAGCCGTCGGTGCTGGCGATGCTGCGCGACATCCAGGAGAACGCGCAATCGACCTTCATCCGCGAAACGCTCGGCGTCTTCACCAACATGACCGAGCAGACGTTCTCGGGTGTCTATTCGACCGCGTCGAAGGATACGCAATGGCTCTCGCTCGATAGTTACGCCGCGCTCGTCTGCGGCAATGCCTTCAAGTCGAGCGATATCGTCACGGGCAAGAAGGACGTGTTCCTCAATATCCCCGCGTCGATCCTGCGCTCCTATCCGGGCATCGGCCGCGTCATCATCGGCTCGCTGATCAATGCCATGGTTCAGGCCGACGGCGCGTTCAAACGCCGGGCGCTGTTCATGCTCGACGAGGTGGATCTGCTCGGCTACATGCGGGTGCTGGAGGAGGCGCGCGATCGGGGGCGCAAGTATGGCATCACCATGATGCTGATGTACCAGTCGGTCGGTCAGTTGGAGCGGCATTTCGGCAAGGACGGCGCGACGTCGTGGATCGATGGTTGCGCCTTTGCATCCTACGCGGCGATCAAGGCGCTCGACACCGCCCGCAACGTCTCGGCCCAATGCGGCGAAATGACCGTCGAAGTCGAGGGCCGCTCGCGCAATTTGGGCTGGGACACGAAAAACGGCGGCACGCGCAAATCCGAAAGCGTCAACTTCCAACGCCGGCCGCTGATCATGCCGCACGAGATCACCCAATCGATGCGCAAGGACGAGCAGATCATCATTGTCCAGGGCCATAGCCCGATCCGCTGCGGGCGGGCGATCTACTTCCGGCGCAAGGAGATGGATGCGGCGGCAAAGGCAAACCGCTTTGTAACGCTTTGACGATAGAGCGGAATAAAGAATCCAGCGAACTGGTCGACGTCGAACAAGGACAAAGCGGCTTTGCTGCGGCTCCTGACGGGATAGGCTCATCGGGCATGGGTCCGTGCATTGCTGCAGCCGTGCTCAATCATAGCCAAGGAAAAGCCTGGCTGGTGCACGAGTCCGGGTGGTCCGTGAACTCTCAGTTGCTTGACGACATCTTTGATGATGCGCGAGCGGCGGCGGCAGAGCATGACAAGATCACGCTCTGGCTCCTTGGAGCCTGCATTGGCGACACTCAGGATCCTGAAGTTGTCGAAATGACCCGTGCGGATCGGAAAATGGCCCTGGAACGAGCCCAAGACCGTTTTCCCTCCGCAACGATCGTGACCGAATTTTCCGACGATCCTGAGGTCATGTCCATGAGCGTGGAGTTTGAATATGACGGCAGTAAATGGGTTGAAGAAATGACTCGGGATTCCTGGTAGGCGCAGTCGACGACAACCTACCGCCGTCGCCTATAGCGCTCGAAGGGATCTTCAGCTCCCGGAGGAGCGAACCAATCGACAAGCATCGTATAGCCAACAGAGAAGGCGACGAGACCGAGCGCCATCAGGCCGAAAGTCCAGAAGGGCATGCCGGCGGCGGCTTCCGGATGGGCGAAAACGACGATCGACATCGGTAGCATGACGATCGCCGCCAGCATCATCATTCCGGTGAATGGCCGAAACATGCAGAGCAGATAGAAGGCGAGATACCAGACACAATAGAAGACGACGCGTCCCGTTCCTTTGAGAAGAGTGAAGGGAAAACTGACGGCAAAGCGGAAAATGAGCGCGCCGGGACCTTTGGGCGCAGCACAACGGTGGCTGTTCGTGGAAAGAGGCTCGATCGCCATCGTCGGACATCCCGTTTTTGCTCTCGGGCCCAGACGGCGATCCGACCCACATTCGCCTTTTCGATTATGGCGCGAAGGCCAACCTGCCACAGAGTAGACTGATGTTTTCGCGCGAGTCTAATCATGATCCAGAGACAAGGCAATACCGGGAGCGCCAAGGCGGACAGGGAGTCGCGCCGGTCGATCCGGCGCGACTCCCTCTATCCGGAGAGGAAAGAGCTGCCTTATGGCAGCTGCTCCCCGGCGTAATCTTCGCGCTAGGCCTTGAGTGTCTCGAGCTCGGCCTCGATGAGCCGGCGCTGCGCCGCTTTTGCCTCGGCGCGCAGTTCCTCGATGGTCCACATGATGTTGAAGTAGTAGTGGTCATCGTCGTCATCTCCTTATTGACGTGAAAGATGCCGGCGGCGTCATGAGGGGTACAAGGGGTCAAGGGCTCGCGGAACGCGACCGGCGGCCTTGAGGCCTTGTTTGCCTCATGGCAGACTGGGCGGAACTGAGCAGACAGCCATCCTCTCGTGTGGCACCCGAAAAACTGCAAACGGGTTCGATACCCGTTTGCAGTTTTGGAAATCGGCGGTGCAAGGATCCTGCGTCGCTGTAGCCGGCTGCCCGGCCTCAGGCCGGATTGTTCCAGAGGATAACCTTGCGGTTCGGCTCACCGCCGGGGGCGGGGGCGAGGTTGCCGAAGATCACGCCGATCTCCGGAGCCTCCAGCTTGACCGAGAGGTATTCTTCACCGGTCTGGCGGGCGATGCGGTTCCAGCCCGCGCCGATCTCAAAGCCACTTTTGCGGTGGATGATGCGGTAGTCGGGGGCTTCCTCGCTCGCCTTGTTGGCGTTCGGGATGATGGCGATCGGGGCGTTGACCCGGATGGTGGCGAAGACGCCTTCGAGGCTGCCGTCGGTCTTCTGGGTGAGGGTTGCGATCGTGGTGGCCATGGTAGTTTCTCCTTCGGTTGCTCGGGACCATTCCCGATGACGCCCGAAGAAGGGGCCGAGCCGCAGGCGTCACCGGAGCGACAGCGAGGGGGAACCCCCTTGCGGGGTTGACGCTGACGGCGGCCGGTCCCTTAAAAAGGCGGCATAGAGAACGGGAATGGTTTCGAAGCGGCCGAAGCCGGAGATAGAATCGCACGGCCGTCCGGTGGCAACCCGGTGCGGGTAGATAGGGGAGTTGAAGTCACCACTTGCCGGAACCGCCCCGCGTCGCCAGTCAGATGCAAATGTGCGGGAACCGGCCCCGTCTCGCCGCATGCACAGGCAGACCGGCATGTGCGAGCGCCATGCAACCCGTCAGCCTCCGGGCGACTGTCTCCGCTCGCGGCGCGCTGCGGCAGGCATTAAAACTCGGCGCCCTCGACAGCCGGACGCTTGCGATGGTAACCCCGAATGGCCGCCGAGACCGCATTATCCATTGGCGCGCCCCGCTGGCTGGGATCGTTGCGAAGTGCACAACGCGGAGGCGACCCGATTGAACCAGCACGCGTCAACAGCGGCTCGATGAACTGGTCCCCCAAGCTGCGACGTCACGCCTGTTCGCGGCGCTTGATCGAAATGGATAGAACGCCCGCGCAGACGACGATCAGAAACCCACATGCCATGTAGAGGAAGGCCTCGGACGCGCCTGGTACAAGAGTCGGCAGGAGATAGATCGCAAACCCGAAGCCGCCGGAAAGCAAGTGTCGATTGCCAAGGTAAATTACCCTTGGCCACATTCTAAGCCATTGAAATCGCATAAGTCAATTTTGACGTGTTGCAGCAAAATTACCTTTTTTGCCAAGATAAATTACCTTTGGCCTAAAATTTATGCATTTCGCGGTTGCAGCCAAGCTTTCGTTGCCGGTTGCAACTGTGTGTGGCGAACCGATAATATCGCCTCTGAACTTGCGAAAGCCAGATGGAGATTGCATGACCCAACACGGGCTCTCCCGCGAAGAGCTGTTTGCGTTGGTTTGGGAAAAGCCGACCCAGGAAGTGGCGAAAGAGCTCGGTGTTTCGGATGTTGCAATCGGTAAGCTATGTGTTCGTTTGCAGGTTCCAAAGCCGCCGCGCGGATATTGGGCCAGAGTGCAGGCTGATCAAACTCCACGACGTCCTCCACTGGCGGCTTTTCGCGAGGAAGTTGAACGCAGCCGCCAGAAGGCGGCACGGGCGATATCGGCGGCATCTCTTTCGAATCTACAGCAACAATTTTACCGGGTGGCGCTCTCCGACCTGCAAGGTCGCGGTGTCGATGTAAAGGGAGCAAACTGAGAGGCAGTCGACTATCCGACATAAACCCGGACCTTGCTACGCAGATTCTGCTGGCCATTCAGAACCGGGGATATGAGTGGATCAAGGACGGAAAGGTAATCGCGACCTGGGCACATCCAGCACGCAATAGCTTGGCGAAGCTTGTCGAAAGGCTATTACCAATCGCCCGGCCACAGCTGCTGGTGTTTGAGAACACAGGCAAGAAGGACTGGTACACGACAATTACTTTGAAACTTATAGTTTCAATGAGACGTGGCAGCGCGACGGAAGGGCTATCGAAATGCGCTTCTGGCATCGGCCACTCCACGCCATGTTTGACGCCCTCAAGTCGGCCGGTTTTCAGATCAATATACTGAGCGAACCGCAGCCTGACCCGCGCGCGCTCTTCCCGGATGCATATCAGAGCCTGACGACCAAGCCTCGCTTCATCTTTTTCTCAGCGGTGAAATTATGAATCGGGTATTCGTGATTTCATCCCCGCAGAAAGATTTCATCTTGTCCCGCAAACGGTGCACTCAAGGTCAAAAAATCAGCCTTTACGCCGTCAAGCACAGTGTTCCATATCCGTTCTCAAATGTCGGACAGATGAACCACTTTCGTGTCGGGAGCCCATAAAGGAGTTGGCGGACTCCGTGGGTCCGTCCATCTTTTACTGCCAGCCGCCCCAACCTTGCCGAAGCCAAGTCACCGTTTCAGGTTCGCTCTGGCTAACCCTTCTCAATGGTGGCGAACATCGTCGCGTAAGCTTCGCGAATATCGTTTTTCAGCGCCTCGCTTGCGCCAACACCATCACCTGCCGCAAGACATGCGACGACCTCGGAATGGCGCTTATGTCCATGTTGCAACGCCATGCCGGCCGTCAGTAAATGGAGAAGCGGACCGCTCTGAAGCCAGAGGATTTCGATTGTTCGTCGTCACTCCGTATTTTAGACAGTGTGACCCGCCGGAATACATTCCGATATTGCCGCCAATGGTGCAAGCGAGCTGCGAGCTCGGATCCGGCGCATAGAAGAAGCCGTCCACAGCGACCGCTTCCGTGATCGAGATGTTTGTGACGCCCGCCTGAACGACGGCAACGCGGTTCGGCAAGTCGATCTCAAGGATGCGGTTCATTTTAGAGAGGCCGATCACGACCGCGTCCTCCTGCGGAATCGCTCCTCCACATGGATGTTCCCGCACCGCGAGGAACGACAGGAATCTTGTTCCGGTAGCAGTATGCCATCACTGCGCCGACTTCTTCCGTTGTCGTGGGAAGAACAACCGCGAGCGGGATCCTCCGATAAGACACAAATGCGTCGGTTTCGAACGGAACGAGTTCCCGAGGTTCGTGAATGAGGGCGTCGCGGGGCACCAGCGCAGCCAGGTCTTTTACGATCTGGCTGCGCCTCCCGATGATCTCAGGGGATGGCGTCAGAAAACGGATGCTTCGGTCACGGTTCCTCCTAACCGACATCATACCCGGCATCGCGAATGTCAGACACGCGGGCTGCCCTTAGTCTGCGGGTCTCACAGCGCTTCAGCCGACAGTCTGCTTGATGTGCTCGACAACCCTGAATGCGAAGGTGATGCCTGGCCCTATCGTGATGCCGGCCCCCGGATAGATTCCCCGCATCGGCGACGTCATGTCGTTACCGCAAGCGTAAAGACCCTTGATCGGCATCCCTTCGCCGTCCAGCACCTGCCCATAGGTGTTGGCAGCCAGTCCTGTAGAGGTGCCAAGCGTCGCCGGAACGATCTGAAGGGCATAGAATGGACCGTGGGAGATCTTGCCGAGATTTGGGTTCTTGATGCCCACAGCCGGGTCGCCAAGCATCCGGTTGAAGGCCGATTCGCCTCTTTTGAAATAAGGGTCTACGCCGGTTTCGGCATGACGGTTATGCTCCGAGACCGTAGCTTCGAGCGTGGAGGCATCGAGACCGATCTTGGCTGCAAGCTCGCTAAGGGATTTCCCCGACTGCAGGTACCCCAGCTTTTCGAACTTTTTCGTGCTCGATGTCCATGGCCAAGGAAGAAGCTGGCCCATTCCTCGCTTCTTGATGAACATCGCGTCGCAGATGAAATAGAAGCGTTTTTCCCTCGAATAGCCGTTCTCGAACAGCGCGAGGCAAATGTCGTGATACGAGTTGGATTCATTGACGAAACGTTTGGCATTCGGCCCGACTGCGATTACGCCCGGCCTGCCGCGGTCAAGCCAACCATAAGGCACGGTCTTGACTTCGCCTCTACCGCTATTCAGAAGCGAGATGGGCGTCCAGAAGCCAGCGCTTGCGCCTTCGGTATCCACGTCCGCCCCGGCCCGCCGAGCAGCAGAAATGCCATCGCCGGTGGCGTCAGGATGCGCAAGCGTATAGTCATGCTGATGGTTACCGCTCAATTCCTGCCGGAGCTGCGGGCTACGAGCAAAGCCGCCCGTTGCAAGAACGACGCCGCGTCTGGCTCGTACTGCGACGATACCGCCGCTCTCCCGGACGGTTGCGCCGATCACATTGCCATCAGACGAGCGAACAACGTCAGCCAAGCTGGCATTCGTCGAGATCGGGACGCCGCGCTTGCGCAAGCTCGTTAAAAGCCTGGCGATGAGCGCGTTACCTCCACTGAGTTCCGTGCCCCGCGGAAACTTCGTACGGTCCGCCACATAACGGGAAACGCGTTTCAGGACATGTTTCATAGCCGATCCCGACTGCAGCGGATTGAGGAATTTTCCCACCTCGCTCGAAGAAATCATCATGCCGCCCAGCACGACGCGTATCGGATCGCCGATCAGCTTGAAGTCCGCCTTCAACAGCCGCCCGTCGTAGGGGGCGGGACTGAGAGCGCGGCCGGAATCGACGCCGCCGACCTGGCTCGAATGGTAGTCCGGCGCCGAGGCAAGCGTGAACTTGACGTCCGTGTCTTTCTCCAGTTCCGAAACAGCCTTGGGACCGTCCTGAAGCAACGCATCTACATAGTCGGCCCGATAATAGTTGCCGAGCTCGTTCTTCAGATATGTGCGCGCGTTATCAAGGCTGTCACTGACCTTTGCCGCCACTGCTTGCGGCGAGCAAGGGATCCAGATCATGCCGTTCGAAAGCGCAGTCGTCCCACCGAGCTTGGGCGATTTTTCGAATACCAGGACTTTAAGTCCCTGCTTCGCGGCGAAGAGAGCTGCCGAAAGTCCGGCGGCGCCACTGCCGAAGACCACGACATCGGCCTCCTGGTCCCATTTCATGTTTTCCGTTGAGCCGCACCCTGCGCGTGCAGTGAGTTCTTCAGACATTTTCATCTCGCTTGGCTGTCGGGGCTGGGTCATCTTTTCAACGGGACGGCCTTGAAGGCCTCGGCAACGGCTTTGACGGCCCGTTCGATCGGGATCCGTTCGATCGATGAAGCGCCGACGAATCCTACGCATTCGGTCTCCCGGTAGACCGCTTCCGTATCTTCGGGCTCCGCGATCGCGCCTCCATGCGACAGCAGGATCACGTCCGAGCGCACCGCCTTCGCAGCATTGTTGATGTGGTTGATCTTCGTGATCGCTTCATTAATTGCCTGACCGTCTTCATGGCCGGACAAGCCTCCACGCGTCGCGCCGACATGTGGCACGATGCAGTCCGCGCCAACCCGTGCCATGGCTTCGGCGTCTTCCGCCGACGCGACATACGCCATCGTGAAGATTTTCTTTTTTCTGGCGAGCTCTATCATCTCGACTTCGCGATCGAAGCCGAGACCGACACGCCCCCTTCGATCTCGCCACTTGTCTCCCATGGTCGAGATGGTCGGATAGTTGATCACCCCGGAGTAGCCGGCAGCGATGAACTTATCCAAGAGAAGATCGAGGTCGAGCCTGACAGGATCCCAAGCTTCGACCCCACCGATCACCGGCACCTCCGAGACCACGTTGCGGATCTCGGCTGCCATCTCGATCGTCCTGGAATTTGAATCGCCAATGCGGCTCGTTGGAAGACCCATCAATCTGGAGAGACCGGTGCTGTAGACGACGAGCATATCGGCGCCGCCGATCACCGCGCATTTCGCAACAAGACCACAACTGCTTCCTGCTGCCAGGACGGGTTTGCCTTGATCTACTTGCCTTCTGATCGACGCAAGAATTTCATCTCGAGAGATAGTTTTCATTGATGCTTCTCCTCTCGAAGCTGCTGCAGGAGCCAGTTCACTGCGGTTTCTGAAAAGTCGGGATCGTTGATGTGAGCGTCGAGCTCGATGATAGGCACCGTTTCGGGAAGGACGTCCCGCAACCCCTTCAACCATCCTTCATCTGCATTCGTGTCAAAGAAGACGCCACCGTCGCGATCGTAGTCGGATACGCCTCGGGCGGGCCAAGCAACGATCGTGGGGCCTGATGCGCTGGCGAGCCGCTCTCCGGCAAGCCGTCCAATCTGCTCGTTCTCCTCTCGCGTGGTACGCATGAGGGTCGTGTAGGGCGTGTGCGAGTAGAGGTTTCTGTGCTCGAACGACTTCGGAACAGTCTGCCGAGCGCCGAAGTTCACCATGTCGACAGCACCCGGCGCGATGAACTGGGGTATGCCCTTTCTGCCTGCCGACGTAAGACGTCCAGGGCCGGCGCTTGCCGTACCACCGAGCAGTTCGTCGGCGAGTTCAGTCGTCGTTAGATCAATGACGCCATCGAACTCTCCGGCCTGGATCAACGCCTCCATCTTCTTTCCGCCGGTTCCGTTTGCCGGAAAGACGATCGAGTCGATATCGCTCTGCTTGAGCAGTTCGACGCATCGATTAACAGCAGGCGTCGTCACGCCGAACGCGGTAATCGCGACAATCTTCCGCTCTCTCCCACCTTGCGTGGGCTCATAGTGGAGGTTTGCAATCGCGCGGGCCGCATTGCCCAGCACCCTAGACGTGAAAGAGTTGATCCCGAAGAAATCGACAATTGTCGGGTACAGAATAATGTCGCTCTTGGCTGCGAGCTCTCCCAGCAGTGCGGGGCGCGCGCTCGAAACCAGCAGTTTGGGAAACCCGTAAGGCAGGTCCGAGGCCACATGAGCGAAGACACCGCTTCCTTTGCCACCTGCGATCCCTAGAACCGCGGTTATCTCTCCGGAAGCCGCTTGTTCATCGACACACTTTTTCACGGCGGCGGCGTTGGACTCAAGCAATTCTGCGGGGTTTTGCTCTCTCGCGCCAGAGGTTCCGGTGTCAAGAAAGACCACCCGTCGTCCGCAGTCCATGATGATTTCGGCAACGAAATCCGCCTCGGCGGATTTTGTGTCCATGGTTGCGACGATACCCACGGCGCCTTGATTATCGATCAGGCCCATGGCTGCGGCCTTCTCATCGCAACGCACAACGTATCCAAATTCATAGATTCTCTTCCCAGGTATTTCCTCTTCCTGAGAAACGATCTAAGTCCATTCGCCGCCTCGTTGGTCGCCGATAACTTGGGAGATGGGTAAAATTGGGAACTGAAGAAGCGATTACTGGGGAATACTGTCTGTCGGTTCGGCCGGGCATCCCGAGCGGAGCTGGGAAAACCATCTCGGTCTATGCGCCCCCGTTGGCTTCCCTGCCCTCGGGATCGCGATTGATCATGGCAACACTGCCGGTCCTGGATTGGAATGAGCTGCTGCAGGCCGCGTTGCTGGACGTTCAAGTTCCGGAAGCCGGCGCGTCGTATGCCGCCGTTCTCATGATTGATCCGTTTGCCTGCTGGTCCGATATAGCAGAGCTGCTCCGAAAAGGCGGCATAAGCCGTGTGACGAATTTTCCTCCGGCGTCGTTCTGCCAGGGCGCTTCGGGCCAGAACGAGACATTCGGGAGGGTGGAGATCGAATGTTTGGAGTGGTTTCAGAACGAAGGATTCGAGGTGCTCTACAACGCAGCGGACGTCGGTCAGCTCCCGCAAGGCCTTTCTAGCAATGCGGTGCAGTTGTCGCCGGAACTGATGAACTCAACCATTGAAGACGAAATGAAGTTCGTCATCGTCGACGGGGTCGTCAGTCTCCCAGGGTGAATTCGATTCACTCCAGTATTCGAAGCTTCTTGATCTTATTGAACAAAGTTTTTCTCGACATACCCAGATAAGCTGCCGTTTTTCCTCTATGGAGCTTGTTGCGGCGGAGAGCTTCGATGATCAGGTCTCTTTCCGATAAGCCCTTCGCAGGTCTCACGGGCCTGTCGTCGCCAAGCAATGGTGCAAGACGCCCTGCGTCGATGGCCGTTTCGACAGGTAGTGCCGCAAGTCGCTCGACGACATGCCGTAGGTCCCGGATGTTTCCGGGCCAATGGTGCGCCGCGAGCGCTTGGAAGGCCGAATTCTCGATATGAAGCGCCGCATTCGAGGTGGCGTCGCCCCGAGCCTCTGCCGTGAAATGGGTGATCAGCAGAGGCAGGTCCTCGAGGCGATCTCGCAGGGGCGGAAGACCGATCTCATAGCCGGAGAAGGCCGCGGCCAGCGTTGGCGTCAGCTCCGAAGCCGTGTTGGCCGTCGCAATTATCTTGGTTGTCGAGTGTCTTTGTTCGGTGCCGTCGACAGACGAGAACAAGCCGGACTCCATGTAGTCTGCCAGCTTTTCCTGGGCAGAGGACGAAAGACCGTCGACGTGTAAAAGGATCACAGACGATTCACTCGCACTCTCGAGAATCGCAATGCGGCGCCTGACGTCGGTCTGCGTGCCAAAGAGCGCCGCCGAGGTGACTGCGGGTGGTTGGCGACAGGGTAGAACGGTGGGTTTGCGATGCTTGCGAGAGCCCAGGGCGTGCACGAGGCTTGCCAGCCGACGTTTCCCTGTCCCGCTCTCTCCGACGATCAGAACGGGGTTCGCTCCCACCGCCATTTGCCTGGCCCTCTCGAGGACAACGTTCATCGAGGCGGACTGCGCGACGATGCCGTGATGATAGCCGCTGAGGCGAAGCTGGCGCTCCAGGATTTCAACCCTCTCACGTAGAACGTGGACTGTCTTGAATCCCGAGGTGATTTCCAGAACGGACATCTCAAGCGGGACGCGGTCCAGCGAAGACCCACCGATGAACCCCTGTGTTCCCGTCTCCTTGCAGACGTCCATCAGTTCGTCCGGTCTTGTAATAGGACCGCCACCAAGGAGACAGACGACATTCTTGTCGATCGAATGCACGGTGCGCGCGATTGTCTGGCAGCGCGCGGCCAGTTCGGTCAGCCCTATGTTCGAGCCTTCGGCGAAGTCGGCGGCGTTGAGATTGAAATTCATGCATATCGCCTGGATGCCTGCTTCGACCATCCGACGTGCTTCAGATTGCGTCCGGGTGTAGGCGATGGTCATGAGCCCGCGATCCGCCGCCTTCGTGAGAAAGGAGATTTCACGGTCGTACCCCAGCCCCACGTCATCCATGATAGCGCGCCTGCGGTCATCGAGATGAATGACGGATGGGAAGTTGGTGACGCCGGAGACGCCCCATCTGGCAAGCCGATCCAGAAGAAGCTCCGGATCGGTGGAAGGAGAGAACATGCAGACGCCAAAAAAAACGGGCAGCTTCGTGCTCTTGAGGATTTCCGTTCGTCCGAAGCTCGCAACGAAAGCGTTGTTGTCTCGTATGGGAAGGATCGAGGCGGGAGAAGAACCGCCCATCGCCCTGAATCGACCTGCGTTGAGGGCAATAACGAAATCAGCGCCCGCCCTCTCTGCCGCGCGGGCCGTCATGCCGGAGCCTATCGCAGCTCCGAGCATGAACGACCGTGGATTTGACAGAAAGCGCCGTATGCCCGTCATTTTAGCGCGCCCAGCACCGCAATGCCGGCCGGATGTCCATGTGCTGGTTGCTCCGATCGGCTCGCATTCTTGGTCACAATAGCCCGCTCTCCACCCCGTCGCAGTCCCGAAGAGTGGAACATTGACGGAGTGAATTCAACTCCAATTGGTGGGTGCCTGTAGTCTAGCGAGTGCACTTCCATCCTTGGTGAAGACATGACAGTCGCTCGTGGAAACGGCCAGAGAGATCTGTTGCCCCTGCTCGAAACGCGTGTCACCGACGGGAGCAAGCGCCGTGATGGGCTCTCCAGACGAAGTCCCGTAAAGGTACGTCGTCGCGCCCAAATGCTCGATATAGTCCAGATCTACGTCTATGATCAGCTCTTCGGGCCGACCGGTCGGCGTGATGAAGTCGTCAGGTCGGACGCCAAGCGTTACCTCGTCGCCGGTCCGAACGGTCTCCCCGCGTACCGGCACGAACGTCGGAGCCCGGTCGCCCACCTTGAGACGGATGCTGTCGCGCGCAACGTCGGTAAGCTTCCCGTTCAAGAAGTTCATCCGCGGCGAGCCGATGAACCCTGCCACGAACTGCGACGCTGGATTATGATATAGATCGTGTGGCGTTCCGACCTGCTCGACGTTCCCGTTCTTCAGGACGACGATCTTGTCGGCCATAGTCATCGCCTCGACCTGGTCGTGGGTGACATAGATCATCGTGTTACCGAGTTGCCTGTGGAGCTTGGCGATCTGAACCCGCATCTGAACTCTCAACTCGGTGTCCAGATTCGACAGCGGCTCGTCGAACAGGAATACCTGCGGCTCGCGGACGATCGCCCGTCCGATCGCTACTCTTTGGCGTTGGCCTCCCGAGAGCTGCTTTGGCTTTCTATCCAGCAGATGATTGATCTGCAGAAGGGTCGCGGCGTCCTCGACCTTTTGCGCGATCTGAGCCCTGCCAAGTTTCGCCATGCGCAGCGGGAACGCAAGGTTCTCTCGAACCGTCATATGCGGGTACAACGCATAGCTCTGGAATACCATGCCCAGATTGCGATCTGCCGCGTCGAGCTGGTTCACCACCTTGTTGTCGATCAGCAGTTTCCCTCCCGTGATCTTCTCCAGGCCGCCGATCATTCGGAGCAAGGTGGATTTGCCGGACCCGGAAGGTCCGACAAACACCACGAATTCCCCATGTTTGATGTCCAGGTTGACATCCTTCAAGATTTCCAAAGCACCATAGACTTTCCGGATGCTCTCCAAGCGAACTTCAGCCATCGTTTCCTCCCGATAATTCCTGTTTTATTTACACGGTATGCGCCGACAGTAGCTCGCGCAGGCTTGATACCGTGACATCCGGCTTGTGCAGGGTCGGGTCCTGGACAGGCGGGACACCGGTGGTCACAAGGATGGAGCGGAGCCCGGCCCGTTTCCCGGCTTGTATGTCGGTAGGGATCTGGTCGCCGATCATGATCGTCGACCCGCGATCGGTCCCGAGCCTTGCCAGCGCGGTCACGATCATGTGCACCTCAGGTTTTCCTACGATGACGGGCGTTACCCTTGTCGCCGCGGCGATGGCTGTGAGGATCGCACCATTTCCCGGCTCGAAGCCAGTTGCGGTTGGGAGCAGCAGATCCGGGTTGGTTCCGATCAACAGCGCCCCCTTTAGTACCGCATCCACGGCCACCGTCATCTTCTGATGAGTAATCTCGCGATCAAGGCCGACCACCACAACCTTCGGCGAGTGCTCCGTGAGTTCGAGATCCGCATCCTTGATGGCGTCCTTGAGAGACGAAGCGCCGATGACATAGACGGGCGTATGAGCGGGGTAATCATTGCGGATCAGAATAGCCGCTGTTGCAGCGGAAGTGACAACGTTGTCCGTTGTGATCAACAAGCCGAAGCCCTTCAGCTTCTGGACAATGTCATCCGCCGAATGAGTGGAGTTATTGGTGACGAAGCAGAACGGCACGCCTTCTCTCTGCCAGACCTTGAAGGTTTCGATGGCGTCGGGGATCGGAGCCTTGCCGCGATAGACGACGCCGTCGAGATCCGACACGACACCTTTGATGTCGGAAATGGCACCAGGCACTGGAGTATCAGCCATTCATCAACATCCCGCCGTTCACGTGGATTACCTGCCCTGTGATGTAATCGGCAGCGGGCGTTGCAAGAAACACAGCCAGCCCTGCAATATCTTCCGGGGTTCCGACGCGACCCATCGGAATGCGGCCAGCGTGACGTGCTTCGGTCTCTTCACGTGGCCGGCCGTGCATCGGAGTGTCGATGATGCCCGGAGCGATCGCATTGACGTTGATCTTCCGAGGCGCGCATTCGTAGGCGAGCAGTTTGGTAATGTCATGCACCACGGCCTTCGAGAGGCAGTAATCCGCCCCGCCCGCCTGATAGTTGAACACCGCGCCTTGCGAGGAAAGAGAAGATCCGATGTTTATGATACGGCCGCCGGACTGTTGAGGAAACTTGGATACGGCCACTTTGGAGCAGGACAGGACCGCACTTGTATTGATCTCCATTGTGCGGTCGATCTTACCTTTGTCCCCTTGAAGGAGGCTCTCTCCTGACTTGATACCAGCGTTGTTCACGAGCACGTCTATTGAGCCAAATTTGTCGATCGCGGCGTCAAGTGCGGCCGAAATCGCTTCTTCGCTCGTTACATCGACCTGCAAAGTCAGGAGCCGGTCGCTCGACGTGCCGCTCAAAGATGCGTTGAGATGGTCGATGTTGGCATCGGTTGCGACCACGTTGGCGCCGCTTGCCAGAAAGGCTTGAACGATCGCGCCGCCGATACCGCCGCCCGCGCCTGTCACAAGCACGGTCTTGCCATCGATGGAAAAGCCCAGAACTGTCATTAGATTTCCTTTAGCATGTTATGATTCAAGAATTCTGCCACTGTCTCCGCGGTCGGCATGGATGACTGAGCGCCACGACGGCTGACGCACAGGGCTGCGATCGCCATCGCTTGTCTGACCGCTTCGCGAACCGGCAGTCCCTTGGCCAGCGCCGAAGCAAAGCCGCCGTTAAATGCGTCGCCGGCAGCCGTCGTATCAATGGCGACAACCGGAAAGGCCGGCACGACGAAGGATTCCTTGCCGTCTGCGTAGAGCGCTCCTCGTGAGCCGAGCGTGATCAGCGCGGCGCGAGGCCCCATCCCCAGGAGCGCATCCGCAGCCGCGCGGGCGGCGCCAAGTCGGTAAGTTCTATCCCGGTAAGCTCGAAAGCTTCCGTCTCGTTCGGAGTTATGAAATCAACCTGCTTCCAGGCGAAGGAAGAGAGGCCTGGACGAACCGGGGCCGGATTGAAGACGAGCTGGAAGCCCTTCTTGTCGCGAAGTGCGAATAGCTCTTCCAGAGCGCTGACCGGCAATCCCATTTCGGCAATGACGATCGAATTTTCTTCGATAAGCTCACCGGCATCGCGGATCATCGGTCCAGTGATCTCGGCATTGGCTCCGGGCGCGATCACTATCATGTTCCCTCCGTCGTCATCGACGATGACGGCGGCCGATCCGGACATTTCACCGGGTGCAACGAGTACCGCTTCGGTATTCACACCTGCGGAAGCAAGCGCATCCAGCAGCATGTGACCGGCGGCGTCGTCCCCCAACCTGGTGAAGAATTTGGGCCTCATTCCCAGTCGGGCGGCGGCAACCGCCTGGTTTGCCCCCTTCCCGCCGGCATGCCGAGCCGGCGTTCCAGCAACCGTTTCTCCGGGCGTCGGCAGCCTCTCGACATTGAAACAAAAATCCAGGTTCGTCGTGCCAAAGAAAAAGAGCGGACGATGACTCATTTGACAGCTCCGAAAGTCAGGCCACGCTCGAGATGCCGCTGGCCGAATACGATCAGAATGACCGGCACGATCATCGTCACGACCAAGCCGGCCGCCATGACGGGGTAGAACTGAACGCCGGGATTGAGCAGCTTGAGGAGAGCGACCGTTACCGGTGCTCGTGTTGAGCTCAACATGAGGCCGAGCGCAAAATTGTGCCATGCAAGCAGGAAGACAAGAAGCGATGCTCCGATGAGACCGGGTTTCAAGAGCGGCAGAACGATGTGGAAGAAGATGCGCACGGGTTTCGCCCCATCGATCGCGGCGGCTTCCTCGATGTCGCGCGGGATGTCTTCGATGTAGGAACGGCTAAGCCAGACGATCATCGGAAGCGTGATGACCTGATATACCCAGATCATGCCGGTGTAAGTGTCGTAGAGGCCAATTGACTGGAAGATGCCGAACAGCGGAATGACAACCAGCAATGCTGGTGCGAAGCGGAAGCCCAGAATGAAGAACGCGATGTCTTCTTTTTTGGGAATGTCGCGGCGCGCCAACACATACCCTGCAGGAACGCCGACGACTAGGGAGACAAGCACGGACCCCAAGGCAATGATGACGCTGTTGATCACAGGACTAATAAAGTCGACCTTGATCGTGCCGTAGTTTGTGCTGCCAGCCTGCGCCACGTCGAAGAGAACGCGAAAGTTCTCGAGCGTAGGCGTAAAGTAGAAGGTCGGCGGCCACGCCATGACGTCGGCCTGTTGCTTCAATGACATCATCACGATCCATGCGAGCGGGAAAACAAGGACCAGCGCACAGAGAAGGACGAGAATGTTCAGTAAGAACGAAAGGAGGGGTGAACGGGTAAATTGCATTGAACGATCTCCTAGCCCACACGCTTACGGGCAGCTTGCCAGAGCTTCACAGTCAGCATCGACGTTCCGAGGACTATCAGCCAGTTGACGACCATCATCGCGGCGCCGCGGCCGAACGTCAGATTCTGGAAAGCGGTAACATAGGCCTGGACGGACAGAGCGGATGTGCTGTTGCCTGGGCCGCCTTGGGTGGTGCCGAAGATGATGTCGAACTGGTTCAAGGATTCGATGAGCCTGAAAAGGACGGCTATCAACAGGTACGGGACGACGAGCGGAAGCTCGATCCTGGTAAAAGTTGCCCACCCCTTTGCACCGTTGATGCGGGCAGCCTCCCTGATATCGTCTGTTATGCCCTGGAGGCCGGCAAAGAGGATGAGTGTGAAGAAAGGCGTATAGGTCCACACGTCAATCAGGATGACGGAAAGCAGCGCGGAATTTGGATTGGCAATCCAGCCCATAGGTGGGATTCCCACAAGCGAGAGCAGATAGTTCAAGATGCCGCTCTGCGGGTCCATCATGGTCGTCCACATCAGAGCTACGCTCATCGGCGGCAGGACGAGGGGCAGAAGTATCACCGGCTTCAGGATTCGGGCGAGAAGGACTTCCGTTGCAAAGAGCTTTGCGATCGCGAAGCCCAGGACCGCTTCGATGGCAACAGCACTGAATGCGTACGTCACGGTGACGCGGACGTTGTTCCAGAAGTCGGGGTTTTTTAGCAGATATGCGTAGTTTGCGAACCAGACGAACTTGACAGTTGCTCGACCGAGCTTGAGATCGGTGAGCGACTGATAGACGCCGTAGAAGAAGAGGAACAGGAAGCCAAGAAGTATAAGGACCGCCGGCGCTATCGCCAGTGCGCTGCCCCAATCGAACTTTCTTGCCTCCTCGTCAGTGATCGAAGATCTGTGAATTGCTGTTACGGCCGGCGCCGCATTGGCTGACATCGCCCTTGAAACACGCAGGCTCATAGGTTTTCTCCATATCCATGCAATCGAGAGAGGGCGGCGCAGGGGCCGCCCACCGCGCGCGACTAGAGACCCGAACGGATTTCTTCGGCGAGATCGTGGAGAGTCGATTCGACGTCTGCTCCGCTCACCATCTTCTGCATGGCGACAGCCCAGGCGTTCATCGCTTCGCTAAATCCAACTCTTGGCGTGAAAGCGAGCTTGGCTCGATCCTGCGTCGACTTGAAGCTTTCGACGAAGTTGTTGAATTCCGGCTTGGAGGCGTATTCCACCCAGCTCTTGTCGGCCCATGTGGATTGCCGTGGAGAATTGACCAGCTTTCCTGCAACGGCGCCGGCTAGGTCGACCTTCTTCGACGTCGCCCATTGGATGAACATCCAAGCGGCACCCTTTTGGTTCGATGCCGAATTCATTGCGAGTGACCAGATCCAGATATTGGATTCGAAGATCTTCGCGTCGGGTGCGCGAGGGGGCGGTGCGAAGGCAATCTTACCGGATGCCGGCTGACCCGCGACGTCGTTCCAGAAGCCGAACATGTTCGAGTCGATCGCCATGGCGGTGCGTCCGGACGAAATGCCGTCGACAACCTGGTACCAGTTGTCGTTCGCGAACGACGGCGCCGCACACTTCTTGATCATTTCCACATAGTCTTTGTGGAATTGAATGGACTCCGGCGAGTCCAGCCCCGAGTCTAGCTTCCCGTCCTTTACCACGAAGTCTTGGACGCCATACGACTTGGCGATCGATACCGCCGCGGTGTGGATGCTGCTCCAGAAGCGGACGCCTCGCACGCCAAGCGGTGTTATCTTGGGATCTGCAGCCTTGAGCGCGTCGCATGCCTTGCCCATTTCCTGAGGCGTCGTTGGCACGGGAACCTTATACTTGTCGAGAATGTCCTTCCGATAGAAGAGCTGAATGTTCTCGAAGGCGTGGGGGATGGCCCAGACCTTCCCATTGTCGTCGGGTTCGATCTGGCCGTCGGTCAGGTTCCAAGTCAGTGCGCTTGTAAGCGCCGGGAAAAAATCTTTGTAGTCATAGTCGGAAGACGTGAGCTTTGGGTCTTCGAGATACTTGTTCAACGGTTCCAGCGTTTCGCCGAGATCCCATGCCGGCTGGATACCGGTTCCTATGACGTCCCAGGCCGGCGACTTCGTCGTGAGCTGGATAGTGAGCTTGCTCCAGTATGAATCATCCGGGTAAAGCTCCGGCTTGACCTTGATCCCTGTGAGCTTTTCGAACTCGGGTAGTTGTGCCGCGACCGCATCCGCATACGGATGGATATCGTAGGCCCAGGTAATCGTCGTACCTTCATACTGACGCCAATTTATATCATCGGCATGCGCACTCGACCCAAGCACAAGCGAGGTCGAGAGGACCGCACCGGCTAGCAGCAACTGGACGCGAATTTTGGATCGGCAACGCAACGCCGCCAATGGCTTAAACATAGAATCCTCCCAAGTTTGCACTGTTCGGCGTATCCTCAACGGCGAACATGGACCGGACGGTATCACGCTCGAAAACAGGCGTGCGGTGCTTCCGCGCGGTATTGGGTAATTTTGGGTAGCATTCTGATTTGAAGTGTTGCTCCTGAGGAGGCGACAGTGACCAAACGTGATGTCTGCGCTGCTTACTAAACTTAGCATTCAGCAATTGAGATGCTCGCAGATGCTTCATGTCTTTTTACAAAACTGCTTCGCTCCATCCCTTTAGCACGTTCGACTGACCTATCGGCAGGGCATAGGTAGGCGGATAGCTTCGATAGCCGCTTCGCCAGCTTGTCATCGACAGGCAGAAAAAAGGGCCGACGGAAGACCGCGGCCCATAAGGTGTGAAGGGTAATTTAACCTCCAGAGGGGAACAGCTGGTGCGGTGGCACTGGGAGGAGAAACCACCATGTGCATCAGCTGTGTGCAGAATGCCTGTTTTTTGACCAAAAGCAACTCATTGTTGTGCAATGCAGCCATGCGCCTGCTGCAGCGCACCTTCCGGCGACCGGTTTTTGCCGCTGCTACCAGGTTTGCGGTGTCATGCGAACCAACGGGTGCTTGCAATATATCAACGTCGTGAATCGGTCGGCGGTAAACGATTCAAAACTCTCGTTGGACAGTTTTGCTCATGCCAGCGATATTTGCCGCATGGCACTTTATCCATTCAAACTCTACTGCCAGCGTGTCGATGCCAGTCGCAACCTGGCACGCTATTACATGTTGTCGATCGAAACGACATTGTTCGGTGAGGCCGCGGTTGTGCGCGCATGGGGCCGGATCGGCAGTCGAGGCGGCGAAAAGCGCGATGTCTTTTCGACGGAGCGAGACGCCGCGTCACACTTTCTGGAATTGGTGCGACGGAAACGCCAGAGAGGCTATACCCCGGTCGGAACTTGTGGAAATTCCATGAACGCCTGAGAACACGGCTGATGCACGCGGTTACATCAGCCGGTTTTCGGTCAATGGTCTTCTGAGCTGAGGAAGGAACGACCATGACCACACGTTGGTCGCCGATCCCTCGGACTTATGGGCCGTCCGACACCTCGTCCTCGACCGGTTCAAACCCGACCTTTTCCAAAACGCGCTGCGTGGACTGTTTGGCGCGGGTGAAAGCGGCTCGGGCCTTGAGTAAGGGTTCCGCCAACGCACCGAAACGTTTGTTGATGCGATCCATCTCGCGCTCGACGTCAGCAACGGCAACCTCGTCGGCTTCCGGCCCTTGTCGAATGAGATCATGCCACCCCGGTTAGCAGCCTCGCGAAGCGTCTCAAGTCGCTCGAACTCCGCTTCAAACCAAAGATAGGGACCTTTCGCCCTCTCATAAGCGCGCAGCGCCTGGCGAGCCCGGATGCGGGTGACAAGGCCAGGACGATTTTGAATGCTGAACTGCAGGCCTTGGAAAGTAATGAGCTCAGACATATTTGGAGATAACCTTTGATCTAATCGACCTCTTTGAGCGGACAATGCCCGAGTGGTGTCGTCAGACGAAGAGAGCACCGCTCGCTTTGTCCGTCAGTTTTCCGATTTGTTGCGCTGTGATGAGGGCTTCGGCTGATGGAGGCGCCGGCGGACATTTGAACGCAACGCGTTGCGAACGTCCTTGTCGACGATCGTAAGGTCGAACCAGTCCGGATCGAAATACCCGCCGCACCATCGTTTCGTTTCCGCATATTCGGGATCGGACTTGTCCGACATGATTTCCAGGAAACGCTCATAACCGGACACGCCGCCGACATCCTCAGGCGGCCTTGCCCGCGCACCCTCGATGCAGGCGCCATGTTTCGGGGCGGTATTCAGCGCCACGAACTCTTCAACCGAGACCGTATGGCGCCAGTTGTCGCCGAAGTCATAGATATAGGTGAACGTTGCGCGCCGCTCGAAATCGCAAAGCCGCACCTCCCGGGAATCAAAGACGCGAGGATCGTCGTCGAAAGCATCCTCCGTCAGCAGCGCCACGTCGCCATAGCGTAGCCCGCCGATCCGAAACTCGTGCAAATGATAGTTCCACCAATTGAAGGCCGCCTGGATGGCAAGATGCAATTGTTCGAGATTCCAATGCGACGGCAAGACGAGACGACGCCAGATGGCTGGCTCGATCTCGTCGAGCGAAACGCGAATCTGAAGGGCATTGAGGGCTTTGAACATGCCGCAAATGAACAAGACGAGCCGTGAAGCGTCAAGTCGCAGCATCTGTTTGTACGTTGGAAAACGCATCGTGATTATTTGCGTTTCGTCCCGGTCAAAAATCCGCCTTAAGTGTTGTGGCGCAGACGGACATGAGGTTTGAGCACCGCGACGATAGAGGCACCTTCTCAATCACTACGCTGGAATTCCGGTTCTCCTGGTTTTAAATTCATGAACTTGCGGCGATCATCGCCGTATTTTTCTATTTTGATAAACTCCATGCGTGTGGTATTTGTATTGACCTAGAGTTTGCGGCGATCATCGCCGCAACTGGAGCTTATGCTAAACGATGCCCCTTGATGCCGACAGACGATATCGCCTTCTAGACCTGCTCCCAGAGGGAATGCCGGTCAGCAAGTCGTGGCTCATGCGTCAGGATCCGTCCATGGACCGACATGCCGTAGACAATCTCCTGAAGGGGCGTCAGCTCGAACCGATAGCGCATGGCGTCTATTTGCGGCCGAGCACGCGGATGAACTGGGAGAGCGCGGTTGCCTCCCTGCAGAATATGTTCCGCCTGGATTTGACACCAGGTGGATTGACCGCGCTCGAACAGCAGGGTTTCGCGCACTATCTCCCAATCTCACACAGGCGCCAGGTGCACCTGTTCGGCAAGGACCCTCTTCCAAAATGGCTCATAACCGGCCTCCCAGATGTGGAGTTTGTCCGCCACCTTCCTCTCCCAGGTCTGGGTGCGACCGGTCTTGTCAATTTCGAATACGAAACGCAGGAGCGGATCCTTTCCAGGCCGAACATCCCCGGGCAGCGAAAAAGCGCCTGGCCATTTACCCTGTCCTCGCCGGAGCGAGCGTATCTCGAAGTCCTTCAGGATGTCCCGGAGACGATATCTTTCAAACATGCCGAGCAGCTTCTGCAGGGTATGACGACGCTCTCGCCGCGCGTGATGGAGAGGCTTTTACGAAAGTGTACCCAGGTCAAAGTGAGGCGACTCTTCTATTGGATGGCGGAGCGCCATTCCTACACGTGGCTCAAGAAACTGCCTCCGGCCGAAACACTCGATGAGCTCGGGCTTGGTAGCGGAAACAGGATGCTGATCAAGGGCGGCAGGCTCGACGCAAAGTACATGATAACCGTTCCGGAGGATATGTGGACACCGCCAGCCCCTATTACAGACAAGTCAGGCTCCTGACACGCATTCTGCCTCTCGTTGCTCCCCGAAGGGCGGCACGGCCATCAATCTCTTCGTTCGAGACCTACCGCGGCTCTCTGTCGACATCGACCTCGTCTACCTGCCGATGGACGATCGCGAGACAGCGCTGAAGAACATCACAGCTGCACTTGGCCGCATTGCCGATACGATCCAAAAAGCAATGTCAGACGTCGACATCATCCGGTCATTCCAGGATCGCGCCGACGCGCTCAGGCTCTTCGTCATGCAGGCTGGTGATCGCATCAAGATCGAGCTGTCGCCCGTCCTTCGCGGATCGGCTTTCCCGGAAGAGCTGCGGGAGTTTTCGCCCAGCGTTGAAGAGAGATTCGGCTACGTCGAGATGCCGTTGCTCTCGTTTCCTGACCCTATGCCGGCAAAATCTGCGCCGCTCTCGATCGCCAGCATCCATGCGATCTTTTCGACGTGAAGCTCCTACTCCAGACCGAGGGACTAACGCCCGATCTCGTGAAGACGTTCGTCGTGTACTTGATCAGCCATAATCGCACGATGGGGGAGCTGCTGCGCCCTGTGCGGAAGGACATTGCCGGCCTCTACAAAGGTGAGTTTCTGCAAATGGCTCAGGAAGAGGTCAGCCTCGACGAGCTTCTGGGCGTGCGGGAGCGATTGGTCGTCGAGATCAACAAGGCATTGACCGACAATCAGAAGCGATTTCTGATATCCTTCAAATCCCGGAACCCTGACTGGTCGCTGCTTGGCGTCGATGGAGCGGACAAGCTGCCGGCCGTCCGCTGGAAATTGCAGAACTTGGAGCGCATGCCAGAAGACAAGTACAAAGTCGCGCTGGAAACGTTGCAGGCGATCCTGAATGCGCTCGAATAACTCAATCGGAAACCTACACGGCGCCTCGATCACCCCGAGGAAGCTGGGTCGCGACCGCCAGAAGTGCAGATGGCTCAGGCCGCCTTTTGCGCCACCGGCCGCACGCCATTGCCGCACCCGGGATAGGTAATCACCCGACCAGGCAAGAACTTACGGCTCATCGTCATACCCCTTGCCGCGCGCCAGCCGATCAATCTCCGCGGCGAAGAGTTCCTTATGTTCCTCCGGCATATCGGAAACGCGATGGGCGCCGCGAGGATCGCCTCCGGCACGCATCCGCTGGCAATACTCACAGCTCTCAGTACGAAGCAGGGTTTCCTGTGCCTGGTGAGGACAATGGGTTCGCGGGCAGCAGCGTCGATAACGTCGCCAACCTTGTTGAGATCGCCTGTCGTAAATTGCCGCATTGCCGTGCTCCTTCATAGATTGCCATACCATCCGGATTCTCCCGATCTGCAGGAAAACGGCGCTCACGCGCCGTCCGGAGCAACCTGCCAGACCGGTATGCCGAGGCGCCGGGCCTTGTCGGCGAGATTGTCCGTGATTCCGGAACCTGGGAAGATGATGACGCCCGCCGGCATGACCGAGAGCATCTCGTCATTGCGGCGGAAGGGGGCCGCCTTGGCGTGCTTCGCCCAGTTCGGCTTGAAGGTGATCTGCGTGACCTTGCGGGCTTCGGCCCAGCAAGCGGCGACGCGCTCGGCCCCTTTCGGAGAACCACCGTGCAACAAGATCATGTCGGGATGCTTGGCGTGGGCCTGGTCGAGCTTTGCGCAGATCCGTTGATGATCGTTGTAGTCCGTGCCGCCGGAAAAGGCGATCTTGGTGCCGGCCGGGATCAGCACCTCGGTCTCGGCGCGGCGGCGGGCCGAGAGAAAGTCTTTCGAGTCGATCATCGCCGCCGTCATGTTGGCGTGGCTGACCTTGGAGCCGGTGCGCGGACGCCAGGCCGATCCGGTCTGCGCCTCGAAGAGATCGCCAGCGTAGTCGCGCATGAATTCGAAGGCATTGCGGCGTTCCAGGAGCGTGATGCCCTCGGCGATATGGCGCTCGAGCTCGACGCTTTTCACCTCCGACCCGTCCTGCTCGCTCTGCCCACTGCGCTGGGCATCCTCGTTGCGCTGAAGCTCGCGCTGGATGCGCTCACCGGCACGATGGAAGAGGTTGACCGACGACCAGAGCAGGTCTTCGAGATCCGGCTCGAGCCGGGTGTCGCCGAGCATTTCGACGAGGGCGCCGAAGATCGCGGTCAGTGCCCCCTGGACGACCGGCTCTTCGGGAAGCGGCCGCGGATCGGGCTCATCTGCGAAGGGACGATGACCGTAGAGCTGCATCTCGTAGATGACGCGGTCGGTCGGGGAGGAAGCGTGGTGGGGCTCATAGCCGTCGTCGAGGGGAAGGGCAAGGTTCATGGTGGTCTCCGTTGGTTTGGGCCGCGCCTCTCGCGGCCTGACGGCGAACCCCTTTCACGTGGAGACGGGCCGGAACCGCGGCGCCCCGCGCCGCGGCCCAGCGGAGCGCCGGGCGGCGGAAGAAGGGTTTCTTGCCCCGCGAGGAATGACGGGCCGATTATCGGCCCGTCAGGGGAAGAAACCTGACTGACCCGCTGAAGGCCATGCGCCCGCGTGATAAGGGTCGCCTCTCGACAGGCCCGCAGGCGCGCCGACCGGGCGGGCACCTCAAAGCCCGCTTCTCCGCATGACGGATACCCCGCCGCCCTTCACGGGCCCGATCATCACGGAGGCAGAAACGCTTTCGCGTCTTCGGGCGCGAGCTGGTCACGCAAGTTTCGGGTGAGCCGGTCCGGTCCGAGCCGCCGCAGATCCTCGTTGAAGTCGCCGAGTTCGGGTGCGATCACCAGGGGCAGGACGCCGCGCCTCTGGGCCCGCCGGCTCAGGCCTTCGATACCGTGCCGGCCGGCGGTATCGGCGTCGGCGGCGATGTAGAGGCGCCGACAACCCTCGGGCAGACGGAAAGCGGCGAGGTGATTGGCGGTGAGTGCGGCAACCATCGGCATGGCGGGCATCACATGCGACAGCGAAAGCATCGTTTCGAGACCTTCACCCGCTGCCGTCACCGGGATCGGAGCACCGGCTGGAAAGCGGAATCGCACGGCATTGCCGAGAAGACCGCCGAGCGCGCGGCGCGGCGCTTCGACCGGCGCCTTGCCGACACCGCCTTCACCCGAATGACCGAGATAGGTGCGGTGGACGCCTGTGACGCAGCCGTCTGCGTCGGTCACCGCCGCGATTAGTGCAGGGAAAGTCGACGTCCCGCCGGTCGCGAGATCGCGGTAGTAGCACGAGGGATGAAACCCGAGGGCCGCATGGGTCGCTGCCCGCAAAATGCCGCGCTGCCGCAGATAGGCGTCGCCAAGCGTGCCGGCGAGCGGACGCGTCATCCGGAACAGGCGTTGCGCCCGCTCCGAAGGCGGTCTTGCGATCGGCGCATCCGCACGGCCATCGCCTTCTCGGGAGCATTGTGGATCGGGTTGCGGAAGGCTCAGAAAGTGCCGGGCCTCGCCGGCGACGTCACGGAAGTCGATCAGGCCGCAACTCTCGCGCACAAGATCGAGCAGATCACCGAACTGAGCCGTTGCTGCGTCAGCCCACCGGCCGGCGCGCGGGCCAGTCAGATGCACGTAGAGCGAACGGCCCTTGTTGTTGGCGACGTCCCCGACGATCCAGTATTTGCCGGCGCGGCGGCCGGCGGAGAGATAATGGCGGCAGACCGCCTCGGCATTTTGCGCGAGGCGGTCGGACAGTTCGGAAGCGGTCAACATCTGCACCGCCCCCATCACGTCCGGCTCACAACGTCGATCAGCCGATGGCGCTGCATCAGGCGGCTGAGGATCGCCGACCCCTCCTCGCTCGTCGGCACGAACATCCGCATCTTCCAGGCGATCATCTCCGAGAAGAGGCCGATCGACGTCAACCAGCCGCGCATACCGTCGGTAAAGCCGGTGAGCTCGACACGGTAGTTGTTCATCACCCGGACGCGTCTGAGCGTCATGTCGCTGGCAAGACCGATGATCGACGATCCATCGACAAGCGAGGCCCAGGCCGCTTCCGGCGTGACGAGCGTATTATTGGCAATACCAAGGGCCTGGCAAAGCCGGCCCATCTCCTCCGGCTGAACAACGCGGCCGACGATCCGCTCGCCGTCATCGGTCTGAAGCCGATAGACGCGGCAATAGTCCTGCGGCAGCAGACGCCAGATCGGCAGCAGGAGACCGCTGACAATGTTAAGCGTCGACTGCGAAAATTCGGGCGTGGCGGAAACGTCGGCCTCCCATGCCGCGGCGAAGGCACGCTCATCGGCTTCCTCCCAGCTCGTCTCCTCAAGCTGCCGCAGTTCGAAACGCAGCTCATCCATTGGCCGGATCAGCGACACGCGCGGCTCAACAGAGCCGTCGTCGAGCATGATCGAGCGGGTGGGTATCATGACCGCCGGACGGCCCGACCGGCCGTTGATCATCAGCCGGGCACGCGGGTCCTGCCTGACGAGGGCCTGGGCGTCGCAAAGCTGCATCGGTCGGTTGCGGCTCTTCTGTTCGATCGTCAGGAGATGCGACCGGGCGCTGGTGACCGGGTGGGTGTAGACCAACCGCCGGTCAGTGATCGACATGCTATCGGCAGCGATCGTCTCCAGTCCCTTATCGTAGATGCCGGCGGCAATCGCGCCTTCGATGCGCGCGCCCATGAGCTGCTCGAACGCCTCGAACAACCGGTTTTGCATGTCGATGGTGAGCGCCAGCATCCGGTTGAGGAAAGTCTGGATCGGCGGCAGCTCGTCCTTCAGGCCGCCCTCTTCCGAGGTCAGCGACAGGCCGGTGATCGCCTCAAAAGTCGACAGCGAGCATCCCGCGATTTGGCCGAGATGGAGCAGGTTGTAGAACTGTCTCAGCGCGTCGCGGGCATATTGGGATTCGAGATTGTCCTCGGCCCGGAACATGCCCTGCCCGCCGGTCTGGCGCTGCCCGCGGGTGATGGCGCCGAGCGTGTCGAGACGTCGCGCGATCGTCGACAAAAATCGACGCTCCGCCTTGACGTTGGTCGTCACCGGGCGAAAGAGCGGCGGTTGTTTCTGGTTGGTGCGGTGGCTACGCCCGAGACCTTGGATCGCCACATCGGCGCGCCAGCCGGCTTCCAGGAGATAGTGAACGCGAAGGCGCTGGTTTTTTGCGGCAAGATCCGCATGGTAGGAGCGTCCCGTCCCGCCGGCATCGGAAAACACCAGGATGGCTTTGTCGTCATCCATGAAAGCGCGGGTCTCATCGAGATTGGCCGCACCCGGCCGGTTCTCGACAGAAAAGCGCGCGATGCTGGAAGCCTCGTCGCGCCGCACGATACGGCGGGCGCGGCCAGTAATCTCGGCGACACGATCCGTCCCGAAATGCTGGACGATCTGATCAAGCGCGGTCGGGACCGCGGCAAGGCTGCCGAGCTGTTCGACGAGCGCATCACGGGCGGCCACGGCTTGCCCGCACGTCACTGGTCGTCCATCGGCGTCAAAAACGAGGCGAGAGCTCACATTGCCGTCGGCATCGGAGAATTCCTCGAAGAGCTGCGTCGGGAAGGAATGCATCAGGTAGTCGAGCACATATTCGCGCGGCGTGACGTCGACCTGGATATCACGCCATTCCTCGGTCGGGATCTCTGCGAGCCGGCGCTCGGTCAGGGCCTCGCCGGTCGAGACGATCTGGATGATCGCCGCATGCCCCTCATCGAGATCCTTGCTGATCGATCGAAGCAAGGTCGGCGTCTTCATCGATGTGAGCAGATGATTGAAGAAGCGCTGCTTGGAACTTTCGAAGGCAGAACGGGCCGCCGCCTTGGCGTTTTTGTTCAACGTGCCGCTCTTGCCCGTTATGCCGGCCGCCTCCATCGCCGCCTCCAGGTGCTTGTGGATCACCTGGAAGGCTTTCGCATAGGAATCGTAGATACCAACTTGCTCCTCGGTGAGCTCATGTTCAACGATTTCGTATTCGACACCGTCGAAGGAGAGTGATCGCGCGGTGTAGAGCCCCATTGCCTTGAGGTCGCGGGCGAGCACTTCCATGGCCGCGACACCGCCGTCCTCTATCGCTGCGACGAATTCCGATCGTGTCGCAAACGGAAAATCTGCGCTGCCCCAAAGGCCAAGGCGTTCGGCATAGGCAAGCGCCTCGACCTCCGTCGCACCGGTCGCCGAGACATAGACGATGCGCGCGTCGGGAAGAGCGCGCTGGAGCCTCAGACCCGCCCTGCCCTGCTGCGAGGCGGCCTTGGCGCCGCGTTCGGACTTGCCGCCGGCGGCGTTTGCCATCGCATGCCCCTCGTCGAAGGCGATGACGCCGTCGAAGCTCTTCGTGCTCCCTGTCGCGGCGGCGCGGCTTCCCGCGTCCTCGCTCAACCAGTCGACAATCTGCTGGACGCGGGAGCGTTTGCCTTCCCGCTCGTCACTGCGCAAGGTGGCGAAAGTTGTGAAGAGAATACCGTCCTGGAGACGGATCGGCGTTCCCTGCCGAAACCGCGACAGCGGCGTGACGAGCAGTTTCTCCTGGCCGAGCGCCGCCCAATCACGCTGGGCGTCTTCCAGGAGCTTGTCGGACTTCGAGATCCAGACGTGCCGGCGGCGACCCTTCAGCCAATTGTCCAGAATGATCCCGGCGACCTGCCGGCCCTTGCCGACGCCGGTGCCATCGCCGAGAAACCAGCCACGGCGGAAGCGCACAGCGCCGTCGGTGCCTTCATTGGCGGCGCTCAAATTGTCAAAGGATTGATCCGCCGTCCACCAGCCGGCGAGATGACCGGAATGGGCTTCGCCGGCATAGATCACACTTTCGAGCTGGGCGTCGGAAAGAATACCATCGTCGATGAGGCGCTCCGGCAGATGAGGCCGATAAGACGGTTTTGGCGGTGCGACGGATGCCATCGCGGTGGATTCGACCAGCGTGTCCGGATGCGGTTTGGCGCCGGGAATATGCACCGACTGCAGACGGTAGGGTTCATAGATGCCCACAGACGCATGCCTGCTATCGGGCGCGATGTCATCGCGCGTCTCGTAGACGAGTTCGACGATCGGATCCGGTTTGCCGCACGCCGCCTGAAGGGTCGATCGCCCGGCATTCGCTGCATTCGCTGCCGGGCGCCCGGCTGCCATGGATGCGATCGCCTTGCCGGCGTGGCGCGGCGTGTTCGAGGGGCCGCCGATGAGTTTCGGCGCTGCAGAAGGCGAGCGGGGCGGAAGATCTCCGACCCAGGAAAGCAGGGTCTCGACGTCTGGCGTGGTTGCCTGCGCGGTCACGCAGCGTCCGGGATCGGCGGCGGGCATCTTGTCGATGACCGTCAGGCGGGTTTCGGTCGTCGTGCCATGCCGGGCATAGGCCTTGCCGTCGATTGCCGCCGTCAACAGGATCGTGCCCTGCGCCTGCAGGCGGATGAAGGCATCACGCCATGCCGGATTGTCGGGCGAGAGGCTGGCAGCGGTGATGGCAACAAGCCGGCCACCGGGAGCAAGCCGTGCGAAGGCGGAAGCAAGATGCCGCCAGGCGGCGTCGGCGACCCGGCCTTCTCGATGCAGGCTTGCTGAAAAGGGCGGGTTCATCAGCACGACGGTCGGCCGGATCGAAGGATCGAGATAATCGTCGATATGGGCAGCATCATGCGGTGAAACCGTCGCCCCGGAGAAGAGCGTCTCGAGCAGGGATCGCCGGACCGCGGCATATTCATTGAGTACCAGTCGTGCGCCGGCAATTTCGCCGAAGATCGCGAGCAGGCCGGTCCCGGCGGAGGGTTCGAGAACGATGTCCGCCGCCGTCATGCCGGCGGCGCGTGCTGCGGCATAGCCGAGCGGCAGCGGCGTGGAAAGCTGCTGCAGCGCCTGGCTCTCCTCGGAGCGGCGGGTATGGGTCGGCACCAGCTGCGCCACTTTTTCCAGGATCGAAAGGACAGAGCGCGGCGACGCGGCACGGGCTTCCAGCGCCGCACCGAACTTGTTGAGAAACAGAACCTGTGCCACCTCGGTCGCCTCATAGGCGTCTTTCCACGCCCAGACGCCTTGGGCATCGCTGCCGCCGAAGGTGGAGGTGAGGACGTCACGAAGATCGGCGCTCATGATCTGCTGGCCGCGTTCGAGGAATGGCAGCAACGTGGTGGCGGCCTGATGGATGTGTGCTGCGCGGGTTGCGGGATCTGGACGATCGACAGGAGCAGCCGCGACAGGGCAAGAAATCACGTTCATGGGAAGACCCTTGGCGAGAGCGAGGTAAAGGCTGGCCCGCTGGGCGCTCTCCAAACCCCGCCAGGCCAACCCTTTCCGGCCCCTCTCTTCCTCTCCCGCAACCAACAGCACTCGCCCGAACGCCCGTGCACCTGCCGTATCAGTGGACATCACCGCGCTTCCAAAGAGCAACTCCAAGATTTTACTATTGCTTTTGCGCTAGTATGACCGCAGCAACCTGTGCTACATCCTCACTCCGGTTTGGACGGTGGTCTCGACGACAAAAAATCATGGAAGCGATGTGCGGCACTATCTGATTGGCGAACAGGCGTGGGATGAAAGCGCACCCGAATTCCAGGGTTGCCTTGAACGGGCTTATGCACAGAAGCTTCGCCCACTATGCCAATGCAAGAACCCACCGGTCCCGATGTATATCGCGCGGCTGGACGGGCAATATCTCGTCAAGCGGATGCCGCTCACCGGCGGGGCGCACGATGGCGCCTGCCCCTCCTACGAGCCGCCCTACGAGCTGTCGGGTCTGGGCCCCTTGATCGGAAACGCGATCCAGATCGACGCGGCGTCCGGCTCGTCGGTGCTGAAGCTCGACTTCTCATTGTCGAAGCGCGGCGCTCGCGCAAGTGCGGCTGAGGCTTCGCAGGCCTCGGAGAGCGTTCGCAATGAGGCAAAGAAACTGTCGCTGCGCGCCGTGTTGCATTATCTTTGGGATACCGGCGAGTTGACCGAATGGATGTCGCTGTGGACAGGCAAGCGCGGCTGGGGGCGCGTCCGGGCAAGCCTCATCGATGCTGCAGGCCAAATGAATGTTCGCGGCGAGCCGCTCAGCAACATCCTGTTCGTGCCGGAGGCCTTCCATCAGGAAGACAAGGAAGGGATTGCCGCCCGCCGTGCAGCGGCGCTGGCCGGTGCCCAGGCGTCTGGGCCAGGTCCGCGCAAGCTGATGGTGGCGGTTGCGGAAGTGAAGGAATTTGCCGCTGCGCGAGACGGGCAGAAAATCCTCGTGCGCCACCTCCCCTTCCCCTTCATGATCGAGGCAAACGCCTGGAGACGGCTGAGCGCCAAATATGAAACTGAGCTTGAACTTTGGGGTACCGGCGATGCGTTGCATTTGATCATGATCGCGACATTTGGAATTTCCGACGCGGGCATAGCCAGCGTCGAGGAAATTGCGCTGATGGTGGTCAATGAGAACTGGATCCCGTTCGAAAGTGTCCACGAGCAACGGCTTTTGGAGAAACTGGCAAGCTGGCGGCGCAAGAGCGTCAAAGGCCTGCGTTTCAACCTGTCGCGGGACCAACCGGTCGTGTCGGTGACCCTTGCGGCCGAACGGCCAGGTCCGGTCGCGATGTACATCGTGCCGGCCGGCGCCGGCGAAGACTACGAGGCAGCGCTTGCGGAGCTGATCAAGACGCGCCCGGAAATGACACCGTGGATCTGGCGCATCGCCGAAGGCGATATGCCGAAATTGCCATGGCCGTGAACGCTGCCATGCCAATCAAGAGGAAGGGGTCGTCGATGCGCATCGCAGACAAGCCAAAGAGTGGAATTGAAATGGATCTAGCGACAACGACATTGGAACAACGTTGTGAAGTTCGTGCCGTGTTCGGGCTCACGGAGGGGCTTTCCAAGGCGGACCTGGAGAGCTTGACCGTCGAGGCCATCCGCACCCGTCGGTGTCTGGTCGAGGAGGCTGACCAGCTGTACCAGGCATTGCCCGACGACTACAGATCCGGAAAGACGACCGGCGGTGCTCAGCATCTCGAATACATCCGGGCCCGCATGGACATGCACGCGCAGATGTATGTGGTGAACACTCTGATCACCGTCCTGGGTCATATCCCTAAAGTGCCGGTGAATTAAACCGAACACGTTCAACGTCTTCATCGATTGAATAATCCTGGATTCTGCGGCGAGAGCAACCGGATGCGGCCGAACACCGTTCGACCGCATCAGGCAGGATTTCGGGGCGCAATCAGGCAGCGCTTTCGAGCAGCTTCTTGGCCTTACCCTCGAGTTCGAGACGCGTGTCCTGGTGTGGCTTGCCGCGGGCGAGCGCTGTAATCCCCTGCACGAAATCGAAGATACTTTCTGGCGGGCGACCTTCTTCGCTAAGCACCGTCTCGATGATCTTGCCGGTCTCCGCTTTCGAAAATCCGCGCCGGCGCAAAAAGGTCTGGCGGTCCTCATCGTTGCGCGCAACGATGCGTTCGCGCGCCGCGCGGATACCGGCGACAAAGGGTGCCGGCGAGGAATTGGCGAAACTTGTCAGCGCCGGCGCTGCTTCGTGGGCGAAGCGCTGCGCCGCAAATTTACTGTGCCTGATGGTGATTTCCTCGAAATTTTCGGAGCCCCAGATGTTGCGATTGGCACACACGGCTCTGAGATAGAACGAGGCGATCCCGAGTGTCTTCGAGCCGACCTCACTGTTCCAGGCATAAAAGCCGCGGAAATACAGATCAGGCTCGCCGTTCGGGAGACGGCCGGCCTCAATCGGATGGGTGTCATCGACCAAAAACACGAAGACATCACGATCCGACGCATAAAGCGTCGTCGTGTCCTTGGTGATATCGACGAACGGATTGTGCGTCATACTGGCCCAGTCAAGTCGGCCTGGAATCTTCCACATCGTATCTCCGGTCCCATTGCCGGCGATGCTCATTATGGCCTCGACCAGATTCTTATCCCAGATCCTGCCATATTCCGGGCCTGTCACAGCCCTGAGCTCGGTGCGGCCGTCGTCCATTTCGAGCGTTTTGATGAGCTCCGACCGGCTGTTGAGCAGACCATGCTGGAGGTTGATCGCAGCCAGCGGCGCGGGAAGCTGCCGCATATAGCTGGCGGGCGCGCCAACCAGACTACAGAGCTGTCCGTAGCTCCAATGGGTTGGCGAGATCGACTGGCGTCCGCCGGGAACGACGAGTTCCAGCCGCTCGGCATTGTTGCGCGTCGCTTCAACCCGGATTGCCGAGCTTTCCACGGTCCGGACCTGCGCACGATCCGCCCTGGTTTTGACGGCATAGTGGAGTTCTGAGAGCGAGAGGTAGCGTTCGTCGTCCGGCCGCGAAAACCATTCGGACGAAACGCGGCCAATGCGCTCTCCGCGGGAAATGTCGACCTTGAAGCCGGTGGAAACAGGGCTGGAGGCGGAGGGCATGATGTTCATGATATTGTCCTCTGAAACGAAAAGCCCGGCACTGTGGCCGGGTGTGGTTGAAAGGCAGTGGAGTGGCATGAGATGGTCTGAGCGACATGTGCGCTCAAACGTCGTCGTCCCGACGCTCGAACGAAGATGACCGGTCGCCATCCGATTCATTGCTCGATCCCGGCGGACAGGACGGCTGGTCGACATCGTCGGCGCCGGAAAGGATGGCCTCGCCCCTGGCGATCGCCCATTTGGCTTTGGCAAGCCATTGCTCCGATGTCGACCGATGCGCGAGCACGTCGTCGACCATCATCTTGAGCAAGCCGAGCAGGATCTCGAAGTGGCCAACTTTCCGTTGCACCATTCCCCGAAAACGTGAGGGAACAGGGACGGCTGGACCACGATAGGCGGCGTCCGCTCCTTCCCAGATCCCGGTGACATGGGTTTCGCCTGCAGCTTCGTCATCGCTCCTGACACCGCGCGGCAGGCGGCACCAAGGCTTTCGGCGCAATAGCCGCGGCTCCGAAAAACAGGCAGCTGGTAGGTCGTCTCGATCGTGTATTGAGGCATTTCAAAACTCCTGAAGCGAAAGAGCCCGGCACGAGGCCGGGCAGTGTTGAGTGAAGGACAGGAAGGGATTACTCGGCCGCGTCGAGATGGCCGAGGCCATCCACGTCCTGCGCCTCGTCATCCTGATCAGCGAGATCGACGTCCTCTGTCAGGAAGGCAGGAAGTTCGCTGATGGCGATTTCAGAGGTCGGGTCATTACCGGCGTCTTCAGCCACTGGCAAAACCTCATCGGACGCGGCCTCCACACCGGCGCTGCGCAACGGCTCCGGCAACCAGCCGCTGCCGGCAAGCAGGCGTTCGGCCTCCCGTGCCATGTCGGTCTTTTTCAGGTGCTCGATCAGTTGTGCCGATTGCTCGCCCTTGGCATCCCGCACCGCCTGCAGGATATGAGCCTTGGTCACCCTTCCGAGATAGTTGTCGACGGTCGGAGCCCATCCCGCCTCAACCATGTCGAAGCCGATCGAACCGGCGACCTGGTCGGTGTGGGCGATTGCGCCGCTACGCTTGTTCCAGGGCTCGATCACGGCGTTCAAGGAGAGCGACGCGCAATGGGCAAACAGCGCCTGGCGGCTCGCGTCGTCGAGCACGATCAGGAAGCCCCAGAGCTCGTCCGGGTTTTTCGGCAGATCCTGGCCCCAGCCTTCGTGCCGCTGATCGATCTCCTTCGCCCAGACCGTGTCGCCAAGCCTTGGTGTCTGCGAGAATCTGGCGCTTTGCAGCGTCAGTTCAAGGCATGTATCGGAGCCGTAGAGATAGAAGGTCTTCAGCACGAAGGCGTGCAGCACGGCGATGAAGGCAATGACCGGGTCATTGGCGAGCGCGTTGCGTAGCGCCACGGTGCGGGCTGCCGTCAGGTCGAGCACGAGCCGGTCGGAAAGCGGACGAAGCGCACCATCGTCGTCTTCGCTCTCGCCGTCCGCGGCGGGCGTGCCATTCGCGGAGACGCCGTTGAGGAATGCGGACGGGGTGTCGCCGCCCTCGGCATCCTCATGAGATTCCAAAGCATGATCGCCGTCTCTCTCGACCTGCGGCTCGTCCTCGGGCCGGACAAATCCGCGTTCGATCTTCAGCTCACCGTTGGCGCCGAGCGAGATGACGGCGCCGCCGCGTGCGACGTCTTCATGGTCGAAGACATAAGGCCGGTCGTTCAGCCTGTCGAGCGCGTCGCCGAGCTCCTCAAGCTTGCGCTCGGTTTCTTCGCAATACTGTTCGGCTTGAGCATACTCCGCGTCGAGCTTGTCGTATTCGGCCTTCAGGGCATCGTATCGCGCAAGCTCGTCCGCCGTCATTTCCGCCTGTTCGCCATAAAAGCGGCGAAGCCCGGCCGTGTGACCATAAGGGAAGTCGAAGGCCGCCTCGACCCAGTTCCAGCCCTCGTTTGCCTTGAGCGCTTCGGCATCGCTATTGAGCTTCTCGATCACAAGCTGCTCGAGGAGTGCGGGATCCTGCAGCCAGCCACCATTGTCCTCGTCGAAGAGGTCGCGCATCACCACGCCGCCTGCGTCGTCGTAAGCCTCGATCCCGACATAGACGGCACGGCGGTCGCTTGCGCGGATCGCCGTTTCGGTCAGTAGCCTGCGGATATAATAGGGCTCGCGGACGTGCTGGCGCGAGATCGTATCCCAGACCTGTTCCTGACGGACGTGGTCATTGGTGATCGAAAAGGCCATAACTTGTTGCAACGTCATTTCGTCACTGGCGTAGAGATCGAGCAGACGAGGCGATATCGACGCAAGCCGCAATCTTTGCCGGACTGTTGCAACGGATACGAAGAAACGGGCAGCGATGTCTTCTTCATCCTGACCCTGTTCGCGCAGCGTCTGAAACGCCCTGAACTGGTCGAGCGGGTGCAGGTCGATTCTTTGGCAGTTTTCGGCAAGCGAATCCTCGACTTCCGCCGTCTCGCCCTTGCTGACGATGCACGGGACGCCGGCGGTCTTCGCCAGCCGCTTCTGGGCAACGAGGCGTTCGAGCGCGCGATAGCGGCGGCCACCGGCCGGGATGCGATAGATGCCGGTCTCGTTGCCGTCGGCATCGAGTTCTGGCCTGACGTTGAGGCTGGCCAACAGGCCACGGTGCGCAATGTCCTCGGCAAGATCGTCGATCGAGACGCCCGCCTTGGTCTTGCGAACGTTCTGTTGGCTGAGGACCAGCTTGTTGAAGGGAATGTCGCGTGCAGCACTGAGGGTGATTTTCTGGGTGGCCTGAGCCATGTCCGTTCTCCATGACGGGCCGGCCGGAGCCTCTCTCCAACCACCTCAACCCGTCACAAATCTCCCTTCCCCCCTCTCCCTCTCTCTTCCATTCCGGCAATTCAAGATGGGTCCCCTCGGCAAAAGCAGCGCTTCGGACCGGCACATATGTTGATCGGCGGCCGGCTAACCCTTATCCATAGTTCCATGGCCGGCTCGCGAGCACGCCCTTTTCGACCGCATTTCATTGGCCCAGACGGCCCGAAACGTAGAATAGCGAATTTACGGCGTCGCGGCGGTGCGACAATGGAGGAAAGATGGAATCTAGAGCGGGGCTGACATGGGCAACAATCATACTCTCCTTAGGCATGGCTCTGTCAGGAACGGCAGGGCTTTTTTCCGTCTCGTCAGGCCAGCCGACTTTCAACGTGGTGTTTTTCCGCTGCTTGTTCGGAGCGTTGGCGCTTATCGGATGGCTATCACTGAGGGGTGGCTTGAAAAGCCTTTTCTCCATTGAGCGAAAACTGTGGCCACTCGTGCTGGTGAGCGGCATCTGCCTCGTGCTCAATTGGCTGACCCTGTTCGAGGCATTCCATCGAACCTCGATCGGGTTCGCAACGATCATCTATCATCTGCAACCCTTCTGGATCGTGCTCGCCGGCGGACTGCTTCTGGGCGAGGCGCTCTCGCGGCACAAGATCGGGTGGATATGCCTCGCGTTCCTCGGCCTGGTCCTCACCATCCTGCCGAAGCTCGGGGATGTGCAGACCGACCGGAATTGGCTGATCGGCGTCGGCTTGGCGCTCGTTGCCTCGCTTTTCTACGCCGCCACAACGCTGACCACGCGCGCGGTCAGAGGCGTGAAGCCGGACGTGCTAAGCGCGGTTCATTGCCTGATCGGGTGCATCGCCTTCCTGCCGTTTGTCAACATGGCAACGCTCCAAGGTGGCACCGCCAGCATGTGGGGATGGCTGGTTGGGCTTGGCATCATCCATACCGGTATCGTCTATGTGCTGCTGTATTCGGCTTATCCCAGGGTGCCCACCACCATCATTGCCGCTGCATCCTTCCTGAACCCTGCCGCTGCCCTGCTGTCTGATTTCTTCGTCTTTGATCGCTCTGTCACCGCAATGCAGGCTGTTGGCTTGGCGCTGATCCTGCTCGCCGGACTCGGCGTGAATCTCGGGTGGCCGTTTATCTTCGGCCAACGCCGCCCTCTATCGCAGAAATCCTAAGACCTGTTACGTCACAGGTTTCTGTCGCAAAGGGTGTCGCAGGCTTTGGGATATTCGCGAAATCAGACCATTTAAGCGCCTGAGCTGCCGCTCCGTCACCCGCGTCGGCAAGGTATAGGCTGACCAGTCGGACCAGCTCGTTTTGCATTGTCGGGTCCGCCAACATGCCACGGCGGGCGGCATTGTGAATCACCCCGTCAATCGCATCAGAAATGATCAGCGCGGCGGTGTGGTCGGCTCTATTGGGCTGGCGGTTCCGGTAGGTGGCTACGGCTTCTGCATAGTAGGCGAGATATTCGACCTCGAATTCGCTGTTGGGATTCCGATAGTCATCAGAACTTGGAGCTTCATCGAGTAATACCCTGTGCAGTCCTGGATAGACGCTGTGGGCGGCGACCATGGCATGAACGAGGTTCGCCACAAACTGCACCGGCGATAGGTCTTTGGCTTTGGATTTGCGCATGACGGCAAGACAGTCGTCCAGATGCCGGCGACGAATAGCATCGACCAGGGAGAGCTTGTCCGGAAAATACTGATACAGCGAGCCGATGCTCACTCCGGCCAAGTCTGCAACCCTGTTGGTCGTGAAGCCGGCCCATCCTTCAGCGCTCAAAATGCGAGCACCAGCTTGAAGGACGTTTCAACCGTCGCACGGGAAGGGGCCTGGCGCGGCTCCTTGCGCATTACCGACTGCTCTTTTGCAATGCGAGTAGACAACGCAACCCCCTTGTACAGAATGTGAGTAAATTACTCGCATTCTGTGGAACTTGGAAGGACCGTCTCATGAGCGCTTTGCTTCAGAAGCTCTATGGCTATCATGCCTGGGTAAATAACGACCTATTCGACAAATTGGGAACGCTGGATCAGGAGCAGCATAAGACTGAGCTGCACACCGCCTTGCGGCTGATCAACCACTATTATGTTGTGGCTCGGATTTTCGCCGGGCGTCTAACCGGTGTGCAGCAAGGCTATACCTCCGACAACACGGACGAGTCGCCAACGTTGGGCGAGCTACGCGCCGCCGTAATATCTTCCGATCAATGGTATCTTTATTACCTTCTCGGCGTCTCGCCCGAAAATCTAGCCGCGGCCATCCCGTTCACTTTCGCAGATGGAGACAAGGGCTATATGACCAGAGAGGAAATGCTGACCCATGTTGCTCTGCACGGAGGCTATCACCGGGGCGAGGTTGGCCGAATACTCTGGCAGCTTACCGTCACTCCGCCTTGGGACACCTTTGCTGTCTATCTTCACCAGACCGACCCGGCGCGGCGACAGCAGGGCCGCACGCAGTCCGTTCCTGCCTGAAGGACAAAGCAGTCCTGTTGTCGCGTAATTTTCTAAGATTCGCGACAGATCGCCGACCCCTGAAAAACATAAGGAATTTCTGTCGCAAAAGTCGGATGCAAAAGCCGGAGGTCCCTCTCGTCACTCAAGCCGCTGCCCGATAGTAGATCTCGGTCACCCGAAACCGCCCGTCGACGCGCTTGCATTGCACGACAACGTCGATCGCAATCTTGAGCATCTCGCGTATATCTTGCCTCTCCAGGTCCCTCCCCCCTTCGGATTCCTTGACGAGCAGCGTCAGCTGTTCGAAGGCGAGCCGGGCAGAATCCGCGTGGACGGTTGTAATCGAACCGGGGTGACCCGAGTTGACATTGCGAATATAGTAAAACGCCGTGCCGTCTCGCAGCTCCTGAAGGAGAATACGATCGGGACGCATACGAAGGCAGGACTCCAGCAGTTCCTTGGCGGCAATTCTGGCGATGCCCTGGCCCCCCTTTGAATAAAAGAGGCGAACGTGGTTGGGTTGCGGGATGACGAGCTCGGGCGTGTCTTCTATCGAAATGATCCGTTCGCTGTCCGGAATATGGCGGATCAGCGCTTTCGAAAGCGTCGTCTTGCCCGAGCCCGTCGCTCCGGAGATGATGATGTTCTTTCGGGCGAGCACTGCCTCCTGAAGAAATGCCTTGTAAGCCCCGGCTCTGTGGAGCTCCAGCAAGCGGTTGGACGGTGATGCCGCATCGCTATCAATCTGCACGACATTGGCAAACAGTCCCCCATGATCGAGATCGTCGAGGCTCAGTGAAACAGAGGATGGCTTTCGGATGGTGATGCTGACGGTTGCTTTGGTCGTGGCGGGCGGGATTACGATTTGAATCCGCTCCTCGTCGGGCAAGGTCGCCGACAGGATCGGCCGGGTTTCGTCGATCGACTGGCTGGAGAAGCTCGCAACGGCCCGTGCGAGGCGCATCAGCTTGTCGAACGAGAGTTCCGGCATGTCGTGGGTTTGCCATCCGGATGTCCCTTCGGTGAGACCTTCGCCCGGTCGATTGATGATGATCTCATAAAGCGTCTGGTCTCGCAGGAAGCGTGAGAGCGGCAAAAGCAGCTCCCGAACGACACCGGCGTCAGTACCCTCCCCCATCATCCACCCTACTTCGTGATCAGCTTTGAATCCGGACGGAAATCCCCAAGCACGGCACGATCATAGATGCGGTTGTGTGGCTCCGTGACCCGAAGCCCATAGACACCAGAGAAATCGAGATCGCGCGCCACGAAAATCGAAACCGGCTCTCCCTGATGTTTTATCAGCGTCGGCGGAATGTTGATCGACTGTTCGACGGCAATAGCGGCTGCCTGTTGGCCGGCGCTCGTGGTGCTTTGCGCATTCACATCGCTATCCTGAAGCTGGCTGTTGGCATAGGAGGTGGCATCGCCAACGATGGACAAAAGAATGGCGCTGCCGAAGCGCTCCCACCAGTGCGTATCAACGTAACCATCCATACCGGCGCGGCCGAGGGCATCGGTGGCTGGCGATGCCAGGGTCACAATCACGCCTTTTGGCGTTTTCGCCCGGTTCCAGAGGACAAACAGGCGTTTCTGGCCGCGGTGTAGGCCGCCGCGATATTCGCCGACCACCTGCGTCCCCTTCTCCATCAACACGACGCGGCCGTTATCAGACAGGACATCCCGATTGATGACGCAGCTGGTGAAGCCCGGCTGATCGGAAGCGAGCGCGGTTTCCAGAACGCAAGGAATGGACGTTCCCATGGCGACAATAAAGTCACGATTGCCAAGTGTACCGGCGCGCGATCCCTGCAATTGCGTCGGCGTCATCAGACGGTTGAAGCGCTGATCCTCGTTTTCTCCCTGCGTGCTGATATTGGAGGGGTTGACGCCAAGTGGCACGTAGTTCGACGTCGCGTCCGTGCTCTTCTCGTCGGTGCGCCGCTCTGTCGACGGCGATTTTTCGCCACCATAGGCGATGACAGGAGCGCGGCGCGCTGCGTCCAGCAATTTGTCGTCCTCCAAGGGTGCCTTTTCGGTCACGACCGGCGTCGGCAGTTTGACCTCCGTCGGGATTGAGGCAGGTTCCACCTTCTCCTTCGCCGGCTCAAAATCTGATGTCTGTCGGATGACGACGCGCTCGGGTTGTGCGCCGTCTGTCGGCTTGTTTTGTCCCCGCATCGACCAGAGCGCAAAGGTCACAAAGGCGACGATCGCAAGCGCCACGGCGCCGCGCTTCAACACGGGATTGTTGTCGAGCCTGCGACCGACGGTCGTTTCAGCTCGCTCGCCCGGGATCTGGTTCACTTCTTCCTCGGCCATGTGATCTCCCTATTGCCCTGTCGGCGTCTTGAGGACGCGCTCGACGGACGGCGACGTTGTGTTGGTCTCGGGATTGATACCGACGCGGTCATAGGCCTCGTTGAAGACGCACAGCACGTCGCCTCCCCTGCGCAGGATGAACTTGCGGCTGATCGCATGGACGAGCACGAGATTGCCGTCGATGGATTTCGGTACCAGGCTTTCCGTGCCGTCGGAATTTTCCATATAGATCGCCGGCATTTCCTGGTTGCCGACAAACGCGAAGGTCGTGACCTTGCCATTGTCGTAGACCGCCTGCGGTTCCAGCGCCTGGGATCCTTGCGCCGAATAGCGCCAGTTGCGCGGGCCATAGGCCTCGTGGAGGCCAAGCACCCGATCCGCTGCGGAGGCTTGCGCGGCCTGGGCCCGGGCCGCCGCCTCCAGCCGCCGCCGTTTGGCTTCATCGGCCGGATAGCGGTACTTGACGTAGAAGTATGTGTTCTGACCGGCGCCGACTGGGCCGTCGCGCACTGTCAGCTCCATTTGATAACTGCGTGTCGAACCGTCCCGCTGGGTGGTGACGACCGAAATGTTGGTCACGGGCTGGTTTTCGCGGGGCTTCAGGAAGAGAATATTACCGGCGGGCGCCACTTCCCAGGCAACAGAGTTGCCGAGCGCGACATGGGCGATCTCCTCGTCGGCGGCAAATTCGACCTGAACCGAGGATCGCAAGGTGCCGACGATTCTCGTGATGTTGTATGGCTGGTATTCCACGAAGCGGACACGGCTATCCTGCGATGCGCCGCGGGGAATTTCCAGTGCAAGTGCTGTCGAGGAAAGCCCGAGGCTCAGAACAGAGGCAATAAGGAATTTCTGTCTCAATTGATGGCCTCCGGATCGGCGCGATAGTCGCCGACGACGAAGCCCAGGGGATTGATCAGCCGGTCGGTGGACGACATCGGCGCGTTGGCATAGGAGAAGGTGAGCGTTGCCACCCAATGCGTGGTTTTCACCTCGTCGCCTCGGGTGACCGTTCGCATATAGCGGACCGAGGCGACCTTCGTGTTGATCAGCGAAATCGACACGATGTTGATGCGGGCGGTTACCGCGCGGCCATAAATATTTTGCGGCGAGTCCGGATTGCTGCCGCGATAGTGGCCCGCAAAGCGGGTCTGTTCCGGCTGGGTCGAGAGAAGCGCGACGGTTCGAAAATTCTCCTCCGCTTCACTCCAGACGTAGCCTTCCCGGGCACGCACATATTTTGCCGCGAAGTATTTCGTCACAGCTTCATCGTAGGTGCCGGCGGTCGATGTGAGCGCCGAGACGACATCGACGATGCCTGTCGAATTGTCGACGCGCACGACGAACGGCTCGACGGACTTCAGTGGTGTCAGGCCGACGATTGCGACGATGGAAACTGCGGCGAGAACACTGGCGGCGATCGCAACCGACCACGCGATCCGCGCAGAGCGTTCCACCTGGATGAGACGGTCCTGATCGAAACGGCGCGCCCTCTCGAAATAGCTCTTGAGACTATCCGTGGTCACCATCTCACTCTCCTCCCGCAGTGACGGAAGGAGCCGGCGGCATCGAACTGTTCGAAAGCGGCTGGTGTGACCGTTTCTTGCTCTTCGACATAAGGCGTTTCGCGGTTCGTCGACGTCGTAGGGTCCGCTTCAGACGCCGGCTGCTTCGTGGTGCTCTTGTCCTCCCACTGCCACATCGCGCGGTTCAGCGGCCGGCGGGAATAGCCGTCACATTTGGGAAGCGGGTAAGAGATTGAGGCGCAACCGGTCAAACCGGCGAGAAGAAAGAGCGACAAAGTCATGCGGATCATGCGGAAACAACCTGTGCATTTGCAATAATGTGACATCATTCGACCCCTCACGGCGTCAAACGGCGCGCCGCTGAACGCGCGCCTCGGCCGACTGCGCTGGCCGTGTGGGAAGCGGCCCAGGCAAGAGTGCTTTCGTGGGCGTCGCGCGCCGCACCATAGCCGTAGGTGAGCGACGCTCCTCCGGCCGCAAGCGCCGAGGCAATGCCGGGCAACTGATAGAAAACATAGAGCGCGGCCAGACAAATCGCGCAAAGGGCGATCGGCCGCATCAACACGTCGCTGTAGCCTTCGATGGCCGTAAACGTCGTATCGATGCAGGTGATCAGCAGCGAGCCGATCGCGACGACCAGCACCTGCAGAATGACGAAATTGACGAGCTGGCCGATCCAGGATTCGGTAAAACGCCGCGTCGCCTGGAACATGGCAAGCGCCACGAAGATCGGACCGATCGCAAGGACGATGGCAAGCGCCAAGCGTGCATAGAGCGAGACGATGTAGCCGATCGCGGCGACGATGAAGCTCGCGCCGATCACCATCATGCCGCCGATGCCGGTGACGATATCGACCGGCCAGGACGCGCGCGACCAGATCTCATAGGCGCATTTCTGTCCCTTATCGAGCAGACTGTCGAACGTGGACGCACTTGGCGTAGTGCCACTGTTCAGCGCCTGCGAGATCTCCCTTGGCAGCGTGTCGAAGAAGATGCTGGTGACGTAGGTCTGGTAGTCGCTGGCGTTCCTGACCAGCATGACGATGATGGCAAGCTTCATTGCCCGGAAGGCGAACTCGAGAATGGGCTCCTGGACCGAGCCGCGCAACACGAGATAGCCGTAGAGCACGATATAGAGGGTGAGCGCGGCCGTCAGCGGGCCGCTGATCCAGTTGGCGATATTCGAGGTGCCTGAGGAAATGAAGTTCTCGAGCGGCGCCTTGAACTGCGCGTCGACGAATTTGAAGACCTGGTACATCCGTCAACTCCCCAGCGACCTGCGCATCCGCTCCAGGCGCAGCTTGCCATCGGCGGCCTCCGCATTTGAGCAGTTGGGCGTGTCCCGCAGTTCGCCGGGATTGTTGCGGCATTCGGTGATGATTTTCGCAAGCATGGCCGCATCGCCGACCAGTTCATCGACGGTGTAGGACGTCTCCGATTGTCCGGAGCAGCCTGCAAGCGCAAGCAGGATCATGGCAAGGAAAGCTTGCTTCATTGGAGAGCCGCTCCCATCGCATCCATGCGCTTTCGCCAATCCTCGGACTTGCGCTGGTCATCGACCTGAACCTGCGCCTGCTGGATCATCTGCAGCCCTTGCATTCTCAGAACGTCGGTTTGCAGAAATGCCGTCTCCGCCTGCAGACGCGCCTGGAGATCGGCGGTGTCCTTGGCGTCGGCCGCACTGGAGATCTTCTGTCGAAGCTGGTCTATGCCGTCGATGCGCTTGGTCGCCGCATCGTAGATCTGCTGCCCCAGGCTCATCTGCCCCGCATTCTGGTTCTGGATGCGCGACAATTCCTGTGCGTAGAAATCACCCGCCTCCGTGCGATAGGTGGAATTCTTCTCCAGAAATTTCGTGGCGGAGTTGCCGAAGACATCGGTTCCCTGTCCGTTGAAGAGGCTCTCGATCGCAGTGAAGTCCTGCGGCAATGCCTTGCGGACCGACGGATCGTTGAGCACGCTTGCGACATCCGCCATGTCGGTGATCTTGTTTAGCGATCCATAGAGCTGCTGGGCTTGCTCAAGCTGCTGATTGAGGGCGTCGAGCTGGGATTTGAGCTGGGCGATGCTCTCGATCTGCTTGGCGATCGCCGTCTGATCGATGACGGGGATGCCTTGAGTCGCGGCATGCTCGGCCGAGAGCAGGAGGGCCAGAATGGCGAAGATCGTTGGGGCTCGATAAGTTCGCATCAGCCTGCTCTCCTTCTTGTCCGGAACGCCGGAAGCCAGTCTTGGCGCCGGTCGCCAACTTCCGCCCGAATCGCGTCGGCAAGCTCGACATTGGCGGTCCGGCCCGACAGAATAGCGAGGTCATCATCGAAGCCATTGAGGTTCAGTTCCGCGACGACGCTGTTGTGCCCCTGCTTGACGATGAAGCGCCGGCTCTCGACGGAGAGCTCGCGTGCGACAAGCTCAAATTCCCGCTCGGTCAGCTTGAAGCCACCGACATAGTCGGCGTGATCGCCGCGCGGATTGGGAAGGAAGAGCTGCGTCGGGCACTGTTCGATGATCGTGTGTGCGATCGGCGAGGCGATCGCATCGCGCGGGCTCTGGGTCGCAAACAGCATCAGCCCATTCTGTTTGCGGATGGTTTTGAGTTTGTTCTGCGCCAGATCGCGAAAGCCCTCATCCTGCAGCGCTTTCCAGAACTCGTCAATGACGATGATGATCCGGCGCCCGTCGATCAGTTTCTCGACGCGGTAGAAAAGATAGGCCATCAAGGGGTTACGGATTTCCTCGTTGTCGAGGAAATCGGTCATGTCGTAGCCGATGAACTTGGCGCCGATGCCGATGTCGTCGGCCTCATTGTCGAACACCCAGCCGAGGGGCCCTCCCCTCTCCCAACGCCGCAGCCGGGATGCGATACCTTCAGGATCGGTGTTGTTGAGAAAGGCGCGCAAGGCGCCGATCGAACGGCGTTCGACGGGAAGGTCTGCCACGCCGTCGATCGCAGAGGCTATATCGCGCAGCTCCGTGACCGTCAGCTCCCGGGTTGTGGACCCGACCAGCTTGCCGACCCACTGAGCCAGGAACACCTTGTTCGCCGCGGTAAATTCGAGCGCCTTCAAGGGCGCGCAGCCCGTGGCAACACCGTTCCTGAGCGGCAGGTAATTGCCGCCGGCGGCGCGAACGAAGAGATCGGCGCCGCGATCCTTGTCGAAGAACACCATATGCGGATCATGTTTCTCGAGCTGCGAGAGCATGAAGTTCAAAAGCACCGTTTTGCCGGCACCCGATGGACCGCAGACGAAGGTATTGCCGAGATCGCCATGGTGGAAATTGAAATAGAACGGCGAGCCCGAAGCGGTCTTGAGCATCGCGACCGCCTGTCCCCATTCGTTGCCGTCCTTCTGGCCGGTCGGATAGGAGTGATAAGGTGACAAGGCGGCAAAGTTCCGCGAGGTGATGGCGCCCGACCGGGCGCGATAGCGGGTATTTCCTGGCAGTTGCGCCCACCAGGCGGCTTCCAGACCGAGATCCTCACGGGCGACCACAGCACCGCCATTGGTGAGGTAGGCGCGTGCCTTGGCGAGATTGTCAGTCAGTTCCCCGACCGAGGGAGCGAAAACCGAAAGTGTCAGATGATGTTCGCCGAGAACAAACCGGTTCGATTCCAAGTCGTCCATCGCATCGCTGAGTTCGCCGATTTGCGAGGCCGCCTTGTCGCCGGCGCTGACCATCTGGTTTTGCTTGCGGCCCATGATGGTGCGCGCGTCGGCCTTTGAGGCAAAGGCGAAGGATTGCGTCAAGATGAGCTCGAACGGTGCTGTGAGAATTCCGTCGAGCATTCCGGAGCGGGTGGTAGCCGGATATTCCTTGAAGCCGAACATCCCGGCATAGCGGCTTTCGGCTTCGTGGCGGATCTCGATGGTTTCGCGGCCAAAGATCACGCGGTCCGAATAGATCGCCGAGGATATTTGTCCCTCGGTCAACGGGACCGGCTCGCGTCGTCCGCCGGCAAGCTGGTGCAGGACTTCGCTCGGTTGAGAAAAGAGAATGCCGTCCAGCTCATAGAGGGAAAGGAGACGCGGCTCGAAGCGCTTGAGGCCGGCTTTCAGGTCTGTCACCTTGTCGCGCAGATGTTTGAGAGCGGTCTCGTCCACCTCGACGCCGGAACGGCGCGCCTTGCGCAGCCGCTTGAGAACACTTGCCGCCTTCTGCGCGGGATCGCGATCGGGACGCCAGACCAAGCTGACGTAGAGGTCGTTGCGGAACAGGTCCTCCCGGACCATCCGCTCGCGGTATTTTGTATTGAGGCCTGCGGAGAACGAGTTTTCGAATTCGCCTTCGGGATAAGTATTGTCGCGCCGGCGGATGACATGCGTCCAGAGCGCCAGCCGCTCGTCGGCAATGTTGCGGTAGAGGGTGTTCAGATCGCGGTGCAACCCGTTGAGATCGCGAATGTCCGCGGTCTCGAAGGAAACCCCCTCGATGGCGAGCATCACCATCATCGCCCGTGAACCGAGCGCAATGGTGGTCTCGTCCACGTGACGGACATAGGGAATAAAGGTTTCCGGCCCGAGTTCACGATGCCGAAGCGTTGTAAGGTTAGGCAAGGCTGAAGTCCCTTTCATCGTAGCGTTTGACGAGTTTCAGGGGAGAGAGCGTGGAACCACCCCAATACGAGGCATTGCGCGAGCGGCCGCGGGTTTCCAGCCACGCCACCAGGATGCGGAACATGTTGTGATCGTGTTTGACGAGTGCCCGGAAGACGAAGTGGAAGACGACGCCGACCAGCCCATAGGCGATCGATCCCGCGGTGATGTAGAGGATAGTCGTCAGCATGATGTTGACGCCCATTGCCTCCATGGTTACGCCGGCGATCATCGCGGGGCGCGTGCAGGCGAGAAACAGAGTCTCTTCTTCGAGTGTGGAGGCGCTTGCCATCGGTCAACTTCCGACGATGGTATTGACGAGTTCCGTGGCTCCGAAGATGCCGCCAATACCAATGATCCAGAAGCCGGCGCGCCTAAGATCCATATAGCCGAACATCCAGGCGATGCAGATGATGATCACGGCGATCACGGCCAGCAGTTTGGCGATATTGCCGGTAAGCATGTCGACGATGTTCTGCAGCACGGTTTCGATACCGGCCGATTGCGCGAAGGCTGGCTCAACCAGGAGGGTAATGATGGCAGTGGCCATCAGGGCGGAGGCAGCAAAGGGGCGGATACGGTGTTTCGAGATCATTCGGTGGGCTCCGGTCGGTCATTCTGAAAGATGAGAACTGAGGATCGCCGTCGGGAGCTGAACACGTCCCAGGGCAATGCTTCGGCGGTTCGGGAGGATTGGGTGGGAAGTTGACGTTCGGCCGCATCATCGGGCTGAGCGACAACATCCGCATGTTCCTGCGGTCCTGCTATGGTCAGCGAGGCAAGCCGCGGCGCAAGCCGCTTCACCTCCTGGCGCACTTGCTCGTCATACTTGACCATCGCGCCGACGGTAGGATCGTTGCGGCCGTAATAGGACCAGAGCATCACTTGTTCGGCCTGGGCGGCGTCCGCCCCTTCGCGCGAGGCAAGCCTGTAATATCCGTCAAGAAGGCTCGCCGTGGCCTTGAGGTTGAGGCAAGGATCGAAGGCGTCGGAAATGGAGAGCTTCAGCTTCTGGAGTTCCTTTGTACCAACACCGCCGAGCCCCAGTTGAATATCCTGGTTCTCGGCCATGAGGGATGTGGCGGCTTCAATTGCCTCCGCCTTTGACGCGGGCTGGCTGGCAAGTGGCGTCCCGCCGTTGATGCGGATATTGAACGGCTGAAACCGGCTCTCGAGGCTGACGACAGCAGCGAGCGCTTCCACCTGCACGGCCGGTGCGCAGGTCCCGGCGAGATCAACGAATGCGACGTCCATGCTCAGTACCAGACCCTGTGGGTGCCGGAGCCGTCGATGGTGACGTCGACATAGTGGGGTTGCGACCGGACATTGGGCCGGGTTATCGGATAGGCCATGCATTGGAAACGACCGTTTACGCGCTGCCAACGCGGGGACGCAGCCACGCCGGAGCCTCTGTCGCCGCGGTCTCGATCGAAACTGCACAGCGCGCCGCTCACTTCCTGCAGCGACTGCGAAACACAGGTCGCTTCCTGCCCGTGCGGGCCGTAGCTGCCGACCAGTTTGTAGCCGTCGTCGCAGTAGTATGGCTCATAGCCGGGCCGCGAGCTGTGAAACCCGACACCGCTGCAGGTCGGGAACGAATGTCCCTTGGCAAGGTGCCGCCATAGCTTCTCGACCGGCGGCCGGCATTCTGCGAATTCCGTCGGACCGCCGGGATTGGACAAGCAAAGAAGCACCTGGCATCCCCAAACATCCGCTCGCGCATGGCTAACGGAAATGAGATAGAGTGGTAATATGCAGCAAACGGGGAACAGCGGATTGAGCAGAAGGTTTTTCATGTACGGGCCCTACCGAGACGACGGAATGCAATCGCAGACGGGAGTAATCAGCCCGATCACGCTTTTAGACTTTCGTATATACCACAGTAAAAAAACATGACAAGAGTCCTCAGGTCCCACTTACAAAATGTCGCATTCTCCGGCCTCGTCCTGCAGGAGATTCTCGATCGCCCTCTCGATGACGAGACCCCTCAGGCGCGGCTGAAAGAGATCGGCATGATGACGGTGCTCTATGCGATGAGCCAGGCGCATCAACCGCTAACCCTCACAAATATATCGGAACTTTTGAAACTCACACGGAGCGGGGCGAAGGAGACGGTCGATCTCCTCGTCAGACGAGGATTACTCAACGAGACCATGGTCAAGAACTCCATGGGGCGCGGAACGGCACGAAAATTCGAGATCTCGAAGGAGCTTCTCGACAAGTTGAGATCCTTCGACACCGAGTAACGTTTAAGTTAAAATGACGAATTTACGTTTGCAAAGTGCCGTTGCCAGGATAATTCGGCCTGGCACCAGGTCCCTTTCCGGGCTATCGCGTTGCGTCGTGGCGAGAACAAAAATCTCCGTCACGGGTTCGATGCCCCGAGGTGCGACATCGATCTCCCTACCGGCGAAATTCCTCAAGCTCTTTATGCGCACCATTCACATAACTGCTTTGAGCAAGCAATTTGCATCCGTCGATGCACTATTGTCACATTGCTGACTCACCGCCGTCATCAGGAACTGCTAGGATGTCGTCAAGATTCAAAAAGGTGGCCTTATATGACAAATAACGTAGAGCCCACCCTGGACGAGCTTCTGAGCGAGCCGATAATTCGTTTGGTGATGATGCGTGACGGTATCGATATCACCGACGTAAGAGCCATGATGGAACAGGCCAAGTTTCGGTTGAACCGCGGTCGCATTCCGGACGGAGTGCTTCAAGCCGTCAACAATCCATGCCTCAACATCGTAAACTGAGACTCTGTCCCGGGCGACGGCCCAGAGGGATCCGCACGTCTGATTAACTTTATTGATGCTAAGCGAGACAGGTCACAGGCTGGGAGCTTGCCGCTTCAAAGCGCACCCAACTTCTCAGCCCATGTCTTGCCCGACTTCTTGTCCTGCACGAGCTCGTCACTGATCTTCTGACCGTCGTTGAGGCTGCGCAATCCAGCGCGCTCAACCGCAGAGATTGAACAAACACTGCATCTCCGCTTCCTTCTTGTTCTCGGCAAAAAAGTAAAAATTTGTCCCCTCTAATAGACGTCTCCGCCACCGCTTTCCGATAAGGAATAAACTTGGTTCAAGTTTTATACAGAATATTTCATGACTTCCTTCCTAAGCCGGAACCACTTTACGCCGTTCCGAATGTCCGCAGTCTGTATTCTGGCACGTAAGCGTATGTTCCTTATACCAAAGACACCAAAGGTAGGGTGATCCCTTACAGCAGTGACTTTAAACCGACCGCTTCGGCACAGCGGACATGTCTCGCCTGACTTCAACGCAACGATTTCGCCTTGCAGTTTTTTAATCAGCGTATCTTTCTCGTGCAGTTCCTCCCGCGCATCACTTAGCGCGATCTTTATATCAGCGAGGCCGCCATAGAGTTCGTCCATCTTCGCCTTATAGCTCGCGGAATTCACATCCCTTGCGATATCGCGAAGGTCTTTTGCGATCTTGATCGCTTGGCTTGCAGTGGCAAGCGTTCCCATTATGTCCATATTTTTCCCCCAATGATTCGTCATTAATTATGATAATTATCATGTAAGCGGGGCAGATTTGTTGGTGTCTCTGAATCGCCGGAAATGCCCCCGAACAATCAGCCGCAAGGCATCAGGCGATCCTATCATGTCGCCACCAGTTGCGGATGCACACCATTAGCCTTCAACGCCGCCATCAGCATCGGCCCGACGGAAAACTCCCCTGCCCTCGCCTTCTCGGTCAAAGCGCGCAGATAGCCGCCGGCGGAGTTGATGTGCTGGGACCGCTGCAAGATGCAGGCGATAACGATGGCGGTGTTCTCCTGGCCAAAGACATCGAGCGCATCCTCATAGGCCGAGGGGGAAATGCCGAGATAGCCCCTTACCTGCGCCGCCGTGGTCATCAGATCGCGCCAGTTGCTGATCCCACTGGCCGCATAGTCGGCGATTTCCGGACAGGCCTTCATCACCAGTCCAAGCGGATAGGCTTTTGTTGCATCCTCAGCCTTGGCCTTCACGAACTCGGATTTTGGCGCTTGGCTGTTTCTGAAGCGAGGTTCAAGATCAAATTTAGTATTAGATTCTGTAATCTGGTGTTGCGGTTCATTTTGAGACTCATTGGCGCTCTGATTCGCGACATTTACATGCTTTTCCAACAGCATAGCTACTTCGTCGTGCAACGCCGCCAAATCATTCAGAATGGGCTCCAGGGCATCAAGCGCTGCCCGGCGCGGGATTGCCTCGACAATAGCCCGAAACCGTGTCCAGAGCGCTCCCCAGTCGCCGCAAACGTCTTCGGCCACGGCCACCTCGATAAGTTTGGCGATATCCCGCCGCTGCAGCGTGATCCGCTCGCGCACCAGCTTCAAGGCCCGGGAGGCGGCCCGCACGCTCTCAGCGGCCTGCTGCAGCTCTTCTGCACGGGCCAGCAAGGGCGCCAGGGAAAAGCCGAACGCGTCGGTGATCTCCCCCTCCCCTGCCCTTCCTGGAATAGCGTTTGCCGTTGGGGCTATCCTTGCGCGAGATCAGACCGCATTCCAGCAGGGCGGCCAAATGCCGGCGCAAGGTGGCATTGGCCATGCCGTGGGCGCGCATCGACAGCTGAACATTGGAGGGAAACACCACCAGGCCGTTGTCGGCTGACAGTTCGTTATCGGGCAGGAATGACAACAAAGCGTTGAGCACCGCCAGCGAGCGGTCGCCAACGCCAATGATTTCCTTGCCTTCGCACAGCCAGCGATACACCTGCCACTTGTCGGCGGTCGTACCCGCTTCGATGCACTGGGCTTGAGCCTGTGTTTTCAACTGGCCAAGCGACATCGATCGCCGCCCAAAGGGCGTCGTTATGAGATTTCCAAGCATCTCCGTTCACCTTTCTAAAGGCAAAAGAAACCCGCTCGCCAAAATGACGTCAAAGACTCTTGACTATGATTCGGGGAAATGCGATTCTCAGGTTGTCACACGTTGAGAAGGGCTTCCACGATTACGTCGTTTGGGGGCCTTTTTCTTTTGCGGTTCAGTCTCCTGTTTTCCTAACTTTTCCCGATTCCATGAAAGCTCGATAGAGCCCTTCAAGATTCTCCGAAATCCATCCACCGAATATGGCGGCATTCTTGTCTCGAAGCGCCAGCGTATAGCTCTTGCCAACTGCTTTCGAGACCACGGTCACTGATTTGTCGCCAGGCGCCCACGAGCTGTGAACGGCCTTCTTTTCGATTGTCTTTTTCACAGGCTTTGCCGATTTGTTCAGCGCGTTGAAGAGTCTGTCGAAACGTTCGCTGCTATCCAGTTCGTGAAAAGCTGCATCCGAAACAACCGCGTCTAACTTGCTGGCGTGCCCAAACCTTCCTACAAGGAGCGAAAACTCTACCCAACGTTCGCGGCCGACCGACGGCGCAGACCCAATCTTTTCTATTAAACTTGCGGGAACGCGGCTGACGACTGAAATCATTTTTGAGACCGCCGCAGCGTTGGCCGCCAGTGCCGACGAGATGACTTCTCGGTCGTATCCAAGGTCTTCCAGACGCTTCGCAAATACCGCCCGCTCTATAAAGGTTAGATTTGCGCGTGCCGAATTCTCCTGGCCCTGGGCAATTACATGCGTCTTGTCGTCTAAAGCCTTAACAACTGCCCGCACCTTCCTTCCCAGTTCGCGGGCGACTCGTACTCGTCGATGCCCGAAGACAATCTGAAATCGGCCATCGATTTCGGGATGAGGCCGAACCAACACCGGGGAGTTTTGGCCACGTTCCTTGATTGCTTCGAGCAAGTCCTTGAACTGATCGGTATCATCTTCCATACGGTCGGAAACGAATGACCCGTCGATGGTTGCCGGATCTATCTCTATAACCGTTTCACCTTCAAGAAATCTATCAGCTTGCTTTGCCAGCTCATCGATGGACCGGATCATGGATTTGGAAGCGCCACGTATCGGATAAGAAGCCGTGGAGTGCGACTGATCAGATGTATCGTCCGCGAGGCCTGCCAATAGATTTTTTCTAGCCATGTGTTCGCTCCAACTTCGCTCAAAGAATTGAATATTCTCGATAAAACGTCGATTTTGTCAGCCGACAACAATCAACGTCCCCAAGCCTCGTGAATCAAGTCTGCTATTTCGGCATTAACTGCGTCAAGCGAACCGATCGCGCGCTCGTAAGTTGACCGTGTCATTGCATTCTTCTCAACTTCGTACAGGGTTTGTTTTGTTATTCCCGCATCAGATACAGCTGTGGACTTGAGCATCTGATTCTTGAGAATGAATTGCCCGAAGAGCGTCTGCAAAAACGCTACCATCTGGGCTTGCGGCATGTCTGTCGGTTCGTATCGTGTCACTAAATATCGATACCACTCCAGATTGACTTCAGCTCCCGCACTCCGGATAGGTTCCAAGATGCCACCGAGCATCAGCAAAAACTGTCCCATCGACATGACGTCGAGCATTTGTGGATGGATCGTAATTAGAACGCTTGTGGCAGCTGTCAAAGCCGTGATTGTGAGATAACCGAGCTGAGGAGGGCAATCGATGACGACGACGTCATATCGATTATCAACCTCCGCCAAAGCACCGGAGATTCGTGTGAAGAATGCTCGGCCTGCGTTTGAGCTCTTGTCCGTCATTGCCAAGGGAGTGTCGTACTCGAATTCCTGCAGCTCAAGGTTCGCAGGAACGATGTCCAATCCGGGGAAATTGGTGGGCTGGATGATCTCCGACAGCGGCTTTCTTTCCCCGTCATAGCGGATGGCATCATACAGCGAAGGTGTCTGGTCCAGTTCAGGTTGAAAGCCATGCAGCGAGGAAAGTGACGCCTGTGGATCGAGATCGACAGCAAGCACCCGATGTCCAGTGAGCGCAAGATACTGAGCAAGGTGAGCAGCCGTTGTCGTCTTGCCCGAGCCGCCTTTGAAGTTCACGACAGCTAGAATCTGAAGCTTTTCACCCTGTTTTCTATGCGGGACGTACATTTTTGCTTCAGATCGACCGTGTTGATCCAGATATTGCCGCAGCTCGAGCATTTGTTCGGCGGTATACGTCCGCCTGCCAGTCGGAGATGTTTCAGGAATGGGGCCTTTACCCTCAAGGTGCAACTTCTTAAGATGGCTTTGTGAAACGCCCAAGTAGGCGGCAACCTCGCTCAACGAAAATGACCGCAAATCTTTTCTAGCGTGAGGGGGAAAGCGCTGCAGGCTCAAAAGATGCAGCTTCTTCGAAATCTGATCGCCTTGTTCGAGAATCTGCTTTTCGAACAAAAACGGGGGTTTCGTCAACGGGAGTGCATTCGCGTTCATTCGACGGGGGCTTTCAAAAAACGATTTTCAGGCCGAATATAGCCGACAAGCGTGATTATGCCCGATTCTTTTATTACGGCAAGGAGTTTTAAGTTAACAAAAGGTTAACGCGCCCAGGACAAAAGAATCACGTTGGTCTTTTTCCATGCAATTGAATTAGCAACACAATTTGTTGTTTTTGTCAGCGGACAATTTCCTGCGCGATTAAGCTTTTGTCGCTTATAAAGATTGTTCGCAGAGATACACATTATCGACCGTGTTTTCAGTTCCGCAGGAGGGTACTCTGCTCTGTGTTTGAGAACGCGTGCCGGCGGCACGGCGGCCACCTTTTGCGCCGGGTTCCATCCTTGTTCAAGTCCGGCTCAACCGAGGCATTCACCGAACCACCGATTGCCCTCTTGTCTCCGCGATGTTCCTGTTCTTAATCCAGCGGCGCGCAACTGTTATTGCACAACAAGGCCGAGCTTTCTGGCCCGATCGTGCAGGTGTTTTACCGACGAAGCTGCCCATGTCGATGATCCTCGCGGTGTGTGCTCATGCATCGCCTCAAGCTGGCTGGCAATATCAGGGAACGTTAGGTCCGGGTTCGCGTTGGCAATCCCGGCACAGCAAACGCTATTCACGCAAGGGCAGGGGAGGGGCGATCACCGACGCTTTCGGCTTCTCCCTGGCGCCGCTGCTGGCACGCGCAGAGGAGCTGCAGCGAACCCAGAACATCAATTCCACCGGCGGTTACCTGCGGGCTTTGACCGAAAAGGCAAGGGCAGGGGTTTTCCGTCGGGCCGATACTGATGGCGGCGTTGAAGGCAAACGGCGTGCATCCGCAGTTGGTGACCGGGACGTGATGGTGGGCCCAGTGGGCTGGTTATCCGCCGGTTCCTGGCTGTTGCAGCGGAGTGGTGGGCGTCAGGCTGGGTGGCGCATCTTCAGTCGAACAAAAAGCGAGTGCAGCCAGCAGCGCAAATCCCATGACCAGCGCAAGGAAAAAGAGGTAATGTTGTCTCATCTGTTCCCATCGTTTGGGCACAATTGGACGCGCATCGTTCCACCCTTCACTCGGTAACGGTACATCTTCTGTGGAGCAAAGAGCGCCAGTATGTCAAACCGCCCGGATTTGGTTTGGTTGCTTTCTAAGCGGTATCCGGCTTCGACCCCCGCCGGCGCAGCCCGGTGTTTCGAGATAGCGCTCGTATATCTTTCGTACCTGGATTGCGGCCCGTTGCTTCGATGCCCGGTCACCGCTCATTATGCCTTGGCGGAATTGCGAATGGCCAAGCAGAAAAATCCAGCGCCAGCGTCCTTTGAGCGGACCGCCATCGATGCGATAGATCCGGCCGACATCAATCCCATTCGGTGCAATCGCTGTGAACTCGTGCGACCACTCTTGTGCTCCAATGCTGGTTTTTTGCCAAACGATGTTGTCCATGGCTCTCAAACTCTGTTCCCGCCCCAATTGTTTCATCCGGAACGAGGATACCCAGAAAACGTGTCATCACGATATGATGACGAAAATCTCTGGAGATCGTAGCGGCTCAAACATGCATGGCCGCGAGCTATGCCCATTGCTGCGTTGAGCTCATGCCTCATTTCGATCATCAGGCGCTATGTCGATGGGATTCAGGCCACGCATCACTCTTAGCCTGTTCGCCGTTGCAACCGAGAGATTGGTCCAAGTGTCTTCGATGATTTCGGCCGCGTCAATGAAACTCTCATCCAGGTCGTGCTCGTTCATCAGCTCGACAATCCGATCGAAGTCTTGGGCTCCTAATTCCACCATTCTGTAGAGCCGGGATGCCTGTTCAACAGTCAGATCGGATGCGTCCAGCGTTTTGGCTACGTCCTTCGCTACATCTATCACCAAATCCGCATGTTCCTGTAGCGTGGCGACCCAATCAACAGCCATGGATTTCTCATCTAATAGAATGAGCAGGTGAATAACGTCAATTCTTAGCCTGCGCAACAAGGCCGAGCTTTCTGGCTCGGTCAAGCAGGTGTTTTACCGACGAAGCCGCCCATGTCGATGATCCGCGCGGTGTGCGCTCATGCATCGCCTCAAGTTGACTTGCAATATCACGGAACGTTAGATCCGGGTTGGCGTTGGCAATCCCGGTGATCAGCGACATCAATCGGTCTTGCGGTGTGCGGCGAGGCGAGGGGACAATCAATCCTGGATCAGCCAGCCCCTCACGCACCAGCCGTTTGACCGAACGACGTAGGCGATCAACCGACCATTTCTGTCTTGTCACCCGGTTGAGGCTCCGCGCCACGTCTTCCCAGGGATGGTCCGGCCGCATGCGCTGCACGATTGGCAACCATGCTGACATGGTTGCGGTCAGATCCGCGAGATGGCTGCGTTCTCGTGCCCGCGACGCCTTGGCAAGCGCATCCGGCCGCAGTTCACGGAAGCCGGGATTGCCAGGCAGTTTACCGCGGGCTTTCGCCGCCTTGATCCCAGCCTTCGTGCGTTCGGAAATCAGTGAACGCTCCAATTGCGCGACAGCGCCCAGAACCTGCAAAGAAAACATGCCCTGCGGCGTCGAGGTGTCGATCGGATCCTGGAGCGAGCGGAAATGTGCGCCCTTGTCCTCCAGTTGTTCGATGACGAGAAGCAGGTGGCTGACCGACCTCGCCAGACGATCGAGCCGCACGACCACCAGGATGTCGCCGGGTTTGATCTCGTGCAAGAGCCTTGCGAGGATTGGACGGGCGCGGGATACACCAGAGCCGTGTTCCTCAAATATCTCATGACAGCCTGCGGCCCTCAGTTCGATCAGCTGCGCGTCATTCAGCTGGTCTTCCGTGGAGACGCGGGCGTACCCGACAAGGCGCGGCTTTTGGGGGGCTTTCATGTGTCGATTCTAGCAACGAAAGTGAGGTTTGTACAATATCGGAAGTTATGGATAAACGATCGTTTGAAAATGCCGATAACAGGAAAATGCGTGGCGCTATAGCCGTCCAAGCCCCCGAAATACAAGGGAAACTGGTGTTTGGACGATCGCAGGCACGCATAGCCACTCCGTTGCGAGCCTGCAGAGGGAGCCATCCATGGCAGGCTGGGAATTTTTCATTTTATAGTCAGACGAGGTGAAGTGAGTCGGGGTTTAGATACGGTATAGAAATAAATATTAAATAAAAACAATGCATAGCCGTCCGCGAAATGCTTGACTGTGAAATTTCAAAACGGCCTAATTTCAAATTTTGCCTGGAAGCGGACCGGGCGACGGACGCGATTTCGAATGGGCCAGATTCAATCGTCGAAAAACTGGATAATCGCCTCAAGGCATACTGTCATCGATCAGTCATGTCTCGGTTCCTTGCGTTCGATGAAGGCCACTCAAATGCGATTCTCATCGCACCATCTATATGAGACACGGCTCACGGTGCATTCCAGGGTGGGCGTTAGTTGTGCGACCGTCCGTTGAACGAACCCCTTGCGGCCGGTATGCGACCTAGGGCGATATTCCAAACCGCCTCATTTATTGACGCAAGTGTTTTGTTGGCATAGCGTGCGTTGTGCTGCTGTAGGGCGCGTCGGTTCGTGAGCCGGAGGGGCATTGCCCGCCTACATCAATGTCAACGTAGTGCGCGCCATGCCGAATATCGAAAACCTCAGAAAGCAAGCCAAGCAATTCCTGCGCTGGCACCGTGAACGGTACTACCCCGTCGCAGCGCAGATCAGCTCGGTTCTGTCACGCTTCCGAGACTTGCCCGACAGAGAGGTGCTTGAGGCGAACTTTAAGCTCAGCGATGCGCAGGAGCTCGTCGCCAGAAAACACGGTTTCGAGAACTGGACGGCGTTAATCAAAGGAGTCGAAACCATGACATCATCATCGATCGCTCGAATGTCAGCCATAAAGACTGCAGAACCGCAGCTCTTTGTTTCCGACATGGAGGTGGCTTATGGGTTTTATGTCCAGAAGCTCGGCTTCAAAATTGCATTCTCTTACGGTGAGCCGACGTTCTACACTCAGGTGTTTCGCGATGGCGGTCGATTGAACCTGCGAAAGGTGGCTGGCCCAGTGTTCGACAGCAGTTTTCGGGCCAGGGAACATAACGCTCTATCTGCCACGCTTACGATTGACGATGCCAAGCCGCTGTTCCTAGAGTTTGAGAAAGCGGGCGTGCCGTTCCATCGAGCTTTGAGAACTGAGCCATGGGGAGCACGAACCTTCATCGTGCAAGACCCAGATGGGAATCTGATTGCGTTCGCGGGGGCTACGAACTAGGCGGCCACCACCCTTCTGCGATCTTGGAGATGAATGATCCCGTTGCGGATATGGGAAACACCCAGGTGGGGACGTTCGAATGTTGTTCCAAAACTCAGTTGCAGATTGTCGCTAGCAATCGATGTGTTGTCGTCGCAGTGTAATATGGTTTCGTAGACGGCCACTCATATTATGACATTCTAAGATCACGAATCCTCCTTCGGCTGGAACGGTTCATAAATAAATGGAAGGTCAGTATTTATGCTCATTATTTTTAGCGGCTTGCCGGGCACGGGGAAAACGACAATCGCTCGTGCCTTGGCGAAACGGCTAGCGGCTGTCCATGTACGCGTTGATACCGTCGAGCAAAATATACGGGCTTCGGCTATGTTAAAATCGGGCGTTGGTCCAGCAGGATACATGGTCGGGTATGGGATCGCTGAAGACAATCTGACTCTCGGCAACACAGTCATTGCGGATTCAGTAAATTGCTTAAAAGTGACCCGAGACGCTTGGCTATCGGTTGCACGGCGATCCGCGGTGCCAGCAGTTGAAATAGAGATTATCTGTTCCGACAAAAATGAGCATCGCCGACGGGTGGAAACGCGGGCAACCGATGTTCAGGGGCTGAGAAAGCCAACTTGGGAAGAAATTACCGCACGACATTATGACGAGTGGGGACAAAGTCCCATAGTTATCGACACTGCGGAGCAGGACGTGGATCAATCCGTTTCCAAGTTGATTTCAAAACTTGGGCTTCGCCAAAATCAGCGATCGCAAGACTTTTGACAGGCCTGCGGGTCATTCGCGACAGATTGACGAATCGGCATTGGTCCGACATTCTGAATATGGCGTGGCCAGCGCCTAACCTCTCAAGACCTTCCCCAGCATGGTCTTAATCGGAGGCAAAGGGACTTCCGTCTCGGGTCGCTGTCTTGGTCCTATCGTTTCGGGCGAGTTGCTGGGGAACTTGCGTCCGGGACGTGAAAGGCTTGACAATGACGCAAAACGGAAATCTCAAACGCCGCGTTCGTGCTCGCGCAGCAAAAACAGGCGAGTCTTACACCGCAGCTCTCAGACATATTCGGCGGGCATCGCTGGATCATCCCGACACCAAATCGGTGCGGGTGGCTGTCGCGCAAACGTCGCTCTTCAACGATCCTCGCGATATTTCTGGGCTCCGTGCCAGCGGAATGGAAATGCGTAGCTTGATGCGTGATGCCCATAAGGCCGACGCGAGGCTTATACATTTTCCGGAGGGAGCAATGTGCTCTCCCAACAAGCGGGTTATGTCCGAGAACGGACCCAGAGAAATCGGCCCTTCTGATTGGACCAGGTTCGAATGGGCGGTTCTGCGTGAGGAACTGAGCGCTACTAGCAAGCTCGCGAAGGAGCTTAAGCTATGGGCGGTGTTCGGCTCGGTCCATCAACTTACCCCGCCACATCGCCCGCACAATAGCCTGTATGTCGTCTCTGATCGTGGGGAATTGGTGACACGCTACGATGAGCGGATGCTATCGAACACAAAAATCTCCTTCATGTATTCGCCGGGAAAAACTCCAGTGACATTTGACGTTGATGGTGTCCGTTTCGGCTGCGCACTTGGCATGGAGGCGCACTATCCAGAAATATTCACCGAGTATGAACAGCTTGAGGCGGACTGCATCCTGTTCTCGACCACAGGCGAGACGCCTTCCGTCGCGCCAGCTTTCGCAGCAGAGGTGTTGGGACACGCTGCAAGCAATACATACTGGGTCAGCTATTCCGCCCACGCGCCACAAAGCCTGACAGTGCCTTCCGGAATTGCCGCACCGGACGGTCGATGGACAGCGCAGTGCCCGAGGGATGGTACGCCCTCAATCGCTGTCGCGAACATCAAGACTGATCCAGGAAACCCTGCGCGGCCTTGGAGACGAACCGCCCGATCCGACGTTTACGAACCTCACCGGGTGGATAGTGACCCGAGGAGCGACGGTCGCAATATATTCTGAGCGTCGGCTAATGGACTGTGGGGCAATTCTGCCTCACAGCAACCTCAGCTAGTGATCAAGGCTACATCAAGGACCAGCGACCTGATGCTTGACTGTCCGTTGAACGATCCCCAAACGTACGACTGAGCAACCGGAAGCGGCAACAAAGCTTTCGAAATCTTGTGCGTTCGTTCGTGTGCTTTCAAATGAACGCATCTGCGTTCTAGAGTGCGCCGGATGCCACCGTACTTAGTGGTGCGCGGGCAAGATTTGCAAAGTAAGCCTGAAAAGTGCCGTTGTGCGTTGCCTTTGTGACGCTGTTTGGAAAAGGAGTCTGCGCGTGTTTGCTGTGAGGATAATTCCAGGAGCACTGCTCCTTTTTGTCGTCGTGCTTCTAATTGCAGGACAAGTGAACGCACAATCGTGGCAAGAGGCCAATCCGTCCGACGCCGGGTGGTCCGTCGAAAAACTTGAAACCGCCAAGCGCTATTCGATAAGCCTTAAGCCAACAGCTATCATGATTGTGCAGGACGGCAAAGTCATTGCAAGCTGGGGCGAGGTATCTCACAAGGTGAACGTTGCGTCCGTTCGCAAAAGCCTTCTGAGTGCTCTCTACGGAATCGCCGTCTCCGAGCGACGTATAGACCTTTCCAGCAGCCTCGCCGACCTCGATATAGACGACAAGGAGCCCAGCCTGACAGCAACCGAGAAGACGGCGACTGTACGCGATCTTCTGATGGCGCGCTCTGGCATCTACCATCCTGCCGCCTATGAGACTGGCGACATCAAGCGCAAGCGACCTGCGCGTGGCAGCCATGCGCCCGGGTCGCACTGGTTCTATAACAATTGGGATTTCAACGCGCTGGGAACCATCTACCGGCAGCAGACAGGGGAGGACATCTTTCAAAGTTTCGAGAAGAGGATCGCCCGGCCACTCGACATGGATGATTTCTCGGCCAGAGACGGCCGTTACATAACCGAGAAATTCTCCCGGCATCCAGCCTATCCCTTCAGTCTCAGCGCTCGCGATGCGGCCCGTTTCGGCCAGCTTTTCCTGAACGGCGGACGGTGGGGTAACAGCCAAATCCTGCCTGCGTCATGGGTCGAGGAGTCGACGACTGCCTATTCTTGGACCAAGCGGGGACGACAGGGTTACGGTTATATGTGGTGGTCCCTTCCGTCTGACGTCTGGGGTCCGAATGCCGCCTATGCTGCCGGTTACGGCGGTCAGATCATTGCGTACCTCCCGTCAAAACGGATGGTCGTGGTTCAAACCGTAGATCTGAAACAGAATCCGAAGGGGATCAGAACGAGCGCTTTTTTCGATCTCTTGAAGCACATTGTATCGGCGGCACCATAGATTACCCGTTTTAGGTCCTTCTTTAACATCGCTGGCAAGTCAGCTCGTCTCAATTGAACAGTTGTCTGTTTGGAGTGCTGATCCCCTCTACAAATCATGGCTTTCCGGGGCGGACGCCCGATCTGTTGCAGGTTTAGGATTTTACTGATCATGGAACTTCAACCTCATAGATACCTCGCGCTGCGATGACACGTGCGGTTGACGTAACAGGCTTTAGGGGTTTTGCGACGATATCGTTGAAAAACTCGGCCGATTAACTGTAGATCGGGCTTTTTCAGCACCTTTGCGGTGAGGATGATCGGTTATCTGCCCCGCACTTATGCGCCTGGCCGCTTTTATGCGGTGATGACGGCGTGTGGTGACCTTGGTGGTCTGAGTTTCGCCAGTCGCCTTAGGTTCTGGGCGGTTGCGGCAAGCAGGAATTCGTCTCGCGCACCACATGGACCTCGCAGCCTCAAACGCGCCATCCGGAGAATACGTTTGAGGTGAGCGAAGAGCATCTCGACCTTCTTGCGGCGATGCCGGGAATGCTCGTAATCGGGTGTAGCGGCGATAGCTCTGGCGACATCGCGAGCATCTTCGTTGAGATCACGCGGCACCTTGCGAGCAGGCGCATTTGGGCAGCAACGTTGCTTGAGGTCACAGGCATCGCAATCCCTCTTTTGTGCGCGGTAGAGCCGCGTTCCTTCACTCGTGATCCCCGATCTGGGCGTTGCATAGGTTCGGTGGAACTGCTTCAGCTCCTTGCCTGCCACGCAGATGTACCGATCATTCTCGCCATCCCAGGTGAAGTCCGAACGCGAGAAGGTCCCGTCCGTTCGGTTGGATTTGTCGAACACCGGAATGTGCGGCGCGATGTCCTTTTCCTTGACCAGCCAAGCCAGATTATCGGCAGAACCATAAGCGCTATCGGCGGCCAGATAGCCTGGCTTCAAGCCGAAGCGGTTCTCGGTTCGATCGATCATCGTGCGTGATGCTCCGACCTCGGCCTGCCGGATGGCACGCGTTGCCTCCACATCAAGAATGACGCCGTGATCGGTATCGATCAGATAGTTAGTGGCGTAGGCAAAGAAGGCATGACCTTTATGGGCACCGGTCCACTGTGCTGCCGGATCAGACGGGGAAATGAACTTCGGCGTCACGGGCGAGGCCGCACCAAAAGCGGCGTCATCAAGGACCGCAATATATTCCTGAACCGAGCGACTTGCATTATCCTTCGCCTCTTGGACACTCCATTCCGAGCCGGGCACCGAACGCTGTTTGTTGGCATCGGCAGCAATCAAGCTGGCATCGACGGCAAAGCCCTCAGCACCAACGAGCCCCTGTGCCAGGCAGCGTTCGACCACCGTCTCGAACAGATGCCGAAGGATATCGCTTTGCCGGAAACGCCCGTGGCGGTTCTTCGAGAAGCTGGAATGGTCCGGTACCTTGCCGTCCAGTCCCAGCCGGCAGAACAAACGGTAGGCGAGATTGAGATGAACCTCCTCGCACAGCCGGCGCTCCGACCGGATACCCATGCTGTAGCCGATGATCAGCATCCGCATCATCAATTCTGGATCAATCGAGGGCCGACCCGTGTTGCTGTAGTAGGGATTCAACTGCGTGCGGACGCTATCGAGGTCCAGGTGGTTGTCGATCCGGCGCAGAAGATGATCGGCCGGCACGTGCTCATCGAGGCTGAAATCGTAGAAGAGCTGCGCCGGAGCCGCCTGAAATCCCATCATCGCCTGATCCCCTGCCAAATCACTCAGAGGATTGAATCATGCGTCCCAAGCGCCTGCAACAACGAGTTTTTCAACAGCATCCGACAAAAGCGAACTCGTGAATGATTTACTAACGAGAAGTCTCTACCACCAAGGAAACAGTTCAATTTAGAGACGTAATGAGCATCCACGTGATCAACAAGGCATTCGGCTTCCCCGCACTGATCCTCTCAATCCTGGTCAGCATTTCCAGTGCTGCTTACGCGGAGGAATGCACGTTTGTCGTCGATGCACAAACTGGAGCAACCGTGGAGGAAAAGGGGGCATGTGACGATCGATATACGGCTGCCTCGACGTTCAAGGTCGCACTCGCCCTAATGGGTTATGACGCAGGAGTTTTGACAGACGCTCACACTCCGCTATGGAATTGGCAGGAAGGAATACGAGCGCCGACACGGGACAAGAAGCCGGTCGATCCGATCATCTGGCAAGCCGACTCTGTGCTCTGGTATTCTCGCGAACTTGCCCGTCACGTAGGTGCTCAACGCTTCTCGTCCTATGTCGGAAAATTTAACTACGGCAATATGGATGTCTCCGGCGAACCGGGCAAAAGCAACGGGCTATCTCATGCGTGGATCACGTCGTTGACGATCTCGCCCCGCGAACAGACGGACTTCATCCGCCGCATGTTGGCCCACGAACTGCCCGTCTCGCCCGCTGCGATTAACAAAACAATGGCGATTGTACCGACCTTCAACACGGAATCGGGTTGGCGGGTCCATGGGAAGACCGGGAGTGGCTGGACGCGCGACACACGTGGAAAAATCCAGCGCAGCAGACCGGAGGGATGGTTTGTCGGCTGGGCTGAGCGCCAAGGTCGCGTGATCGTCTTCGCGAGGCTCGGAATAGGCACCGTCGAAGGACGTCAAGGATTGATCGAGCAAGAAAATCTACTGTCCGCTCTCGAAAACCTTTAGATATGGACTTCGCGCAAATCCAAAAATCTGCGACGTAGCAGGTATTAGGATTTCTGCGATATAGCAATTCCGTCCATATACTGATCGAGATGGCTCTTCCATAGCGCTGGCTTGAACATCAATGCATGCCCCATGGGGGCAGCAACGAACTTCCCCTGTCCTCCGGCTGACAGAAACCTTTCGAAATTCCCTCTACAGTGTCCTATTCGATAGTATTGGTCATAACTTCCGTGCAGCCAAAGTGTCGATATTCCGCTAGGTGCGCCACGTTCGAAGATGCTTGGGTTGACGACTTCATGGCTGAGGCAACCTCTACCAAGCCAGCCGCCGTTGAAATTAATCGCGCCTCGGAACGTATTCGGCCGCATACCCGCATATGCTATCGACAAGATGCCGCCGCGCGAAACACCCCCGATGACAAGTTGCTCCTGATCTACATCTGTCCGCTCGCGCAGATGGCGCACTACAGCATCCATATCCTCAACGGCCCGTTCGAAGCCCGCAATCGCAATTTCGACATTGCAGGAATAGCCGGAGCCATCTGGAGCAAGCCCTTCTCCATAATTTCCGCCTGACTTCCCTCTCCCCCGGCGTTGTGGAAAGAGAGCCATCCAGCCCCGCTCAACGAAATAGTTTCCGACCACAGCCGGACATACCGTCCTTGAATAGAGGGACTTGTTTTGGCCTCGCCCGGTAGAGCCATGGTTGAAAATGATCGTCGGATATGGACCTTCATGTTGAGGCTTAGCTACAACGACTTCTAATCTGACCTCTGCCTCGCCGGCTGGCATGAAAAACTTCTGATACTTCATTGAGTCTCCCGCTCGATTGTCTGTCGTTCCTGTCGCACGTATAGCACACCTTGATGCGCGGCTACGTCGTATCGCCCCTCCCGACACTTCCAGAAGGCTACGGCGCACAGGCCGGAGTCACCCGCAGGGCCGCAGCGCAGCGGAGGACGGCAAAGTCGTTGACCCGGATGAGCACCGTGGCATGTGCTCTAAATGTCGATGAAAACGACCTTCATCGCAGAGTATTAAAGCGCCGGGCGAACTCTTCGACCGTAATGCCGAGGCGGGCGATCCGGCGCTTTCGGCCAGAAGTTCGATGTAATGGCGCTCAGCGACGGTGAGGCGAATGCCTGACAGCCGCTCGCTGCGTAGCTCGGCCGCTGACTTATATACTCATGATGCTGCTATGCAAGCGATTGCCAAAAGCCAGTGATATCGGGAAGGCGGTGAGCTGGCGGAAACAATACTCGCAATATATTGTGAGCGAGGCGATAAAAGTCGCCGCTGGGGGGTATCATGTCAAAGCAAGCAATTCAGGCACATGCGCAAATGATAAAAGTTCCTTATCTTTTGCATTTTACGAGAGCGTCTAATCTACCTGCAATCATGCAACACGGCCTTTATCCAATGAGCCGAGTTGCTGAGATCGAAATTACTCCTGAGATCAACGATGAGCTGCGACTTGATGGGCATCTCGACGGGGTTTCGTTGTCCATCGCCTTCCCGAACTACCGGATGTTCTGGAAGTGTCGCCAAGATAACGAGGGTGTCGAATGGGCTGTGCTTGCTGTTAATCCTTCTGTGCTCTGGCTGAAGGATTGTGCGTTCTGCCGCCATAACGCGGCAGATGCACGGATGAGCTGTCAGCCACTTGAGCAGTTGAAGACAACCGAGGCATTTGCAGGTTTGTTCGAGGAGATCGAGGGCTTGCAGACCCGAGTGGAACAGCGCCTGAAGCCATTTGATCCTACAGACGGACAGGCCGAAGTTTTGGTGTTTGACGTAATCGAGCCACACCTGATTGCTGGGGCGGTTTTCGAGAATGCTGCGACACGGGATGCATACCAAGACGTCCTTGGTAACCGGAAAATTCTAATCAATCGAGTGGGCAAAGGCTATTTTGCCGCGCGCTCGTACGTGCGTTAAGGTCAAGAGATGGCAGAAAGACCCGTTTTCATTCCGGCTATAGAAGGGCCTGCGTTAGTCAAGACGAAGTTCGCTGAGTTTCAGTGGTTCCCGGGCATGGCGGTATCTCAGAAGCAAAAGTCTATTGACTCGCTACATGCCGCTGCACGGGAGCAGTTTGGCATCAGCAGCGTTCTGGAGGTCTCGAGCAAATCTCGTCAAGAACTCGGCGTGGCACTTAGCGCATTTAATCTCACGTTCACTACCATCAAGCACAAACGCACCTACAGCGTGGAGTGTGCGTTTCAGGGTAGCAAGGTTTTCGAGCGTGGAGGCCCTTATGTCGACCTCCTCGACATGACCTCGCGCGAAGCTAAGAAGGATGAGCGCCTGCGGTCTTCGGGGCGCCTTATCGGGTTCCGCTTTTTCGGTATTGATTGGGAACTGGAGCCGCAGACGGCGTTCTATGACTGGCTCTACATCAACGCGTTGAAGAAGCAGTATAGTCTTACAGAGCAGCTTCGGGAGTACTCGGCATTCACCGACATCGAATTCAACCCTGAGCGCTCGATCAACTGCCAAGCGTATTCCGTTGCACTGTACGTATCGTTATCGACGCGCAGCCTGCTGGAAGAAGCAACTTCATCAAAGGATGCATTCCTGCGGACCGTAGGCAAAGCTGCTATCAGCAACGCACGTCGAGACGAAACGATGCAGAAAGGGTTTCAGATTTAATTTATGGGTGAAACTTGTGGTGGACTTACCATCAGTATTTCCACCTATAATTGTAGGGGCGCTATCGTCGACTTTGTGCCCGCAACCGCACCGCTGTTCTGATGTCCTGCATATCGACACGTCTCGCGACAAGTGCTTGACGGAAGCTCTGGAAGATTGGAGCCGCCCCTTCGTCGTCCTCAATGGTCAAGATTACGGAGAAAGGAATCCCTTCCGCCGGAAACGTAGCTTCCGCTCGCACGACACTCTCGACCTCCAGGCGCCATTCTGCGGAACTGCCAACACCGGCGCCGAAATCGGCCCCATAACGCTTTGTCGGCCACCATTTAAGGCCGTGATCAATCAACGCTCGTTCTGGAATTGTTAGCTTTCCTGTGCGTGGTAGGAATACCTGAGAAATCTCATCACGAAAGCTTGGCATCCCGTCTTTCCTATCGATAGGCTGGCGCTGACGTAAATGCGCGCTGAGGTTCACGCGCAAAAATTCTGTGCCAAACGCCTGATCTATGGGGGCATCGTAGACGAGCGTGATCCGGACACGGCCACGGCAAGAGCGCGTCGCGGCGTCAACTAACGGCGCTGGCCACTGAAAATCGAACCGAAGTATTGCAGGTTTCCGCTCTCCCGCTGTAAGGCGGCTTTCAAAAACCATAGTGATTGCATGTTCGCCCGTTTCCAGCATTTCAGCGGCAGACGACGGCTGGCCGAAACCGACAAATTGTCGAGCAACGTCGCGTAGACGGGGCGATGTCAGTGGTTGTGGTACTGAAGCGTTGTGGATCAAGAAGGCCCGTAGAGTGCGCGGTTCGAGACGTTCCCCTGTGGCAATATCGAGAGCTGCCATCGTTTTCGCGACGAGCGGAGCGGCGAAACTCGTGCCTCGTGTGTGGACCGCGTTGCCTACAGCATCGCACGACACAAGATGTGTCGCCTGCGCATTCGCCAAGTCGCCTGTTCCGCCGAAGTGAGCGAGATCGGGCTTCACACCGACCTTAAGCCCCGGTCCTCGCCGCGTATAAGTTGTTGGTGCGGTTTCAATGTGTGTCGAGCCGGGTGGATTAAGTGCCCCAACTGCAATAGTGCGGACGCTTTCGCATGGCATATAGATCGTGTCGACATTCGTGCGCGCTGCCAGTTTAGCAAGTACTTGCGTCGGCTTCGCAGCCCAAGGCGCTCGCCACTCATTACCGGCAAGGTTCCCGGCTGAATTGACAATCACAACACCGAGCCGATCCTGAATATCATCAAGGCGTGCCGCATAGATGCTGTAGGTATCGGGATCTACCGGTGCCACCACGTTGAGCGACATATTAAAAACGCGAACCCCGTGCTGATCGCGTGCCTCCTCGATGGCAGCTTCCAGCTCTTCTAGAAATGCTTCGAAACCACGTTGTCCGTACACGCTCAGAAAGGGGACGCGCGGCATCAAGGGAATGTCGACAATATCACATCCGTCCTCTTCACGGCCAAGCTGTGGATTATTTGCCACCCTCGCTCCAATTAAGACGCCAGCCACCATTGTGCCGTGTCCGGGATCACAGTCGGTTTCGTCGACAAAGTCGTGCCGGTTGAGAACCCACGTAGTAAGTGGTCCGGCTACTCCGGTGTCAATGACACCAACTTTTGGATAGCGACCGTTAGCAACCCGCTGCACCGAAGGAAATGGCATGGGTGTGTTCGCTGCTGCCTGTGTCTCTGTAGTCTCGATCAGAATCGGGAACCGGATTTGGCGAACCAGAGGGTGTTCGGCGAGACGCCGCAGCAACGTGTCGTGCCGTTGCACGTCGCGATCAAGTTGAACAGGTGCGACAATATCGCTTGTTCCTACTTGCACCACTCTCCGATCTTCGATGCGTGGCTGCTCACCCGACTTGGTCAGCATCACTTCTATGGCCGGAACGCCACCGGGACTTGGTAGCAGGGTTGCCAGCAACCCTGCTCCGCCTTCGTAAAAGATCGCCTGCAAGGTGGATACAGACCGATGGAAGCCAAGTGCATCGTGATCGCTGGCACTGATTAAAGGCTCAGTTTCGAAGAGTTCCACGATATAGCCACTGGCCGCACGTGGATCGGACATAGCAGCAACCGCTGCGTCAGCAGCAAAACCTCGTTTCAGATTCGATGGAGTTAACTCAATGGTTTCAATAGCTCCGACTTCGCAGCGCTCGCGGGACACGAAATGATACGGGCGGCCAGTTTCCCGCGATATTCGAGTCTGGCCATGGTCTTCTGCCGAAGCAATGCGCCGCCGCAAGCGGGAAAAATGTATGAGGGGCGCGCGGAAAAACAATTCGCCGGGTGCGCCGGCGCCGACACAAGGAAATTGGTCGGAGAGGAAAATGCCTCGATTTGGACGGTAGGACTTCGCAATCGCTTCTATCCTCATTTGAACCCGCAAATAGCCAAGTGGGCCAAACGGCCAACTCTTGATTTCTCTCTCGATCCGATCGAGCTGTGCCAGTAAGCTATCCCTATGTTGAACGAAGGCCGCATCCCTTCCCTCGAAGAAGTCCTTGTCGTTGCCTCCTCGTCTCGGGTCAGGTGCCCGAAGAAACGCTTCGTCATTGAGGACAATCTGAACCGGATTATTCGGCATGGACGGCAACCTCTTCGTTTGCGGTCCGGGTCGTGAACTCGCGTGAATATCGGGAGATTGTGCTCTGACTTACCTCTAGCATTTCGGCAAGGCTGGCCTGACGAATGCCAATGCCAGACTCTAAGAGCGCACCAACGAATGAAGACTCATCATGCACGAAAAGCCGTGCCGGTGACGATATTCCGTTTTCGAGGGACATGCGTGGAACCAATGTCCGTGCCGCACGAATTATACCCGCCGCGGACACCTCGACATTGCCGAGGACGAGGACGCGTTTCAGCGAGTCTGCAAAGTTTTTGAGATATGATCCCGATCGATGACCGACGATAAAAGCCAAAGTTTTTATGACATCTTCATCAATCGAAAGCGGTCGTAGGAAGTTTTCCAGCATAGCGACGCGCGTTCGCTGATCCGGCAGGTCAATACGAATATGGTTTTCGAACCTTCGCCACACGGCTGAATCGAGAAGTGAATCGTGGTTGGTAATGGCAATAGTCAGGCCCGTACCAGCTCGCGAGTCGAGGTTTTGAAGCAGCGTATTTACGACACGTTTGATTTCGCCAACCTCGTGAGGGTCGTCGCGCATTTTGGCTAAAGCATCGAACTCATCGAGTACGAGCACGCAACGGTATCGATTTGCAAAGGCGAAGAGGTTCGCGATGTTCCGTGCCGTCGTGCCTAAGAACGAACTGACCAGACCATCGATCCTGGCGTTCACGATCGGCAAGTGAAGCTGCTCTGCTAACCAGAAGGCCGTCAGTGTTTTGCCAGTGCCGGGTGGGCCATAAATCAAGCAGGAGCGCGAAGGCTCGACGCCCATCGCACGTAGTGTCTCGACACGCTTCCACTCGTCCAGCATCGCATCGAGTGCTAACTGGAGAGTCTCCGTAAAAATGGGGGCTGGCTTTCCCGCACCTGGCTCAAGGATCACCTCAGCCAGCGGAACGCTTGTCTCACGATCTGACGGTGGATGCACGTTGCTGGTTAATTCGTCCCCGGTAACGAGGGTCCGAGAAACCTCCACGACACTCGGCGCAAGCCCGTGTTCGCTTGTTGCGCCCACCAAGAGCCGATCTAGGGCAGCCACAGCCTTCTGATCACTAGCGCTGCGCAACCGGTCACGCAGCCGCTCCACTTGTTTGCGAAAGCGCGGATCGGAACCTTCAAGCCCGATGCGACATAGCGTTTGAATGACGGCAAAATGCTCCATGGGACCACCGAATCGAATATTTATTGTTGTTATTCATTATGAGGGTGATTTATGCACTAGCATTGATGAAATATGCAAGAGGAAAGTTCAATCTTTCACTCCGGCTTTTTCCGTCGTCCAATTTCTGACGAGCAGCGATGGGCAAGACAGATCGCAGCGCTTTCAGGTCTAAAGCACTTTTTCAGTAGGAAATGCCCGAATTTGAGCCTACGCGTTACTAGAAGGCGGCCACAAATGTCCCATGCCCCATTCGAAAGCTTTCGCCGAGGGGGAGGCCGTTGCTCCCTTTTGAAAGCCCATGCGGCGGCTCGCGCTTCACAGCCGTTCCAGAGTGATATGAATTATATGAATCTTCTTTCTGGTCGTATTTTTGCACACCCCTCTCAAAAAAGAGAGCTGTTTGTCGCGGCTGTCGGTGCGATGTCGCTTCCACCCGCGCAATCGTGCCCGGCAATAGGCGACCAGCCTTTCCAGCGGGGACGCAAGAATCCTGATCACCGAGACTGTGCCCCTCATTCGGCCGGAGTCGATACTAATCAGGCGTAGGGCTACCAAAAGACGGAGCGCTTGATTGACTGACGACCGGGATACACCAGCTAATTCCGCTATTGTGTTGATAGCTGCATCGCAGCGGTTGCGGTCGCGGGCGGACAACCGGCAGATCACGGCCAGCACTGCGCGGGGCCGCCCCACACTCCGGAAGGCGTGCGATGAATGCGGCCGGTATTTGGTGAACAAGAAAGTCCGCCAGCTCGCGCCGACGTCTTGCTGCTTCACGTTTTTCCAGTAGCGTCAACCGGATGCTTGGCAGCGGAGCCGGATACCTCGCCATGGTACGAACTCGGGCTGTATGCTGCTTGACTGCCCGACATTCCGCTCGCGACCGCAACTCGACGCGCCGCGACTGTGCGGCCGTATAAAAGGCTTCGAAGAAGGCATCCTCTTCAGGTGTTCCGGTATAATGCCCGGACAGCTTTGCAGTCTCTTTTTGGATATCCTCGAAGGTTCGGCAGCGGGATACGAGTTTTCGCGCGAGATCGCAGGGATCGATAAAAGCCCGGAATGCGATCTCAGCGTTGGCTTCATCTCTGAATGATTGAGGTGATATCGGCAAACTTTGTTGGATCGGAGACGTGCTCATGTAGCACCTCCGCCGTGGCTTTGCCTTGCCAGAAGGTTTGTATTTAGATAAGAAGCAAGTGTTGACTTACTATCTTTGCTGCCGTGTCGGGTGCCCGACCGCGCGGCAGTTTTGCTTTCGGGAATAGGTGGGTCGGAAATCGGTACGGCTATTGTCCATCGAAAAGCATGTACTGGCTTTGTACGGGAAGACCCAGCATGTTCCCGCCCTGTTCGCACTTTAAGTTGCGCGAACTGCAAGTCAGTTCCAAGTCGCATTTATTTATCGTTGATTTTATTGGGATTTTTGGCGCACCCGACAGGATTCGAACCTGTGACCTCTGCCTTCGGAGGGCAAGGGGCGTAAATTAATGTAGTGTTAAATCGGTTCGTGGCCGTGACCACGCCTCTGAGTTTGAGCCCCAGCCCCTTCAAGGCGAAGAGGAGTTAAAGTGGTCTCTAGAGTAATCATGAACAAGACAACTTGAATGACCGAGATGGGGCCGCTTGCTGCCGGTCCAGTTTTGGCGGAATCACAGGTCTAAGCTCGGGTACAGACCCAGTACCGGCGTACACCGATCTCTTCGGAGCGGTGCGGGCCCTCTTGATTGGCTACGCTCGCGAGCCTTTATTTCTTAACTGTAGAACTTCGCAACTCGGGAATGGTTGTGCAGATTGGGGGGCGGTAGGCTCTAACCTCACCCATCTGCGGAACGGCGTCTGCCTCAAAACGCGCGATAACCGAAGGATGTAGCGTCACCTCGTCCTCAATGTTCCTCACCTGCGTAGTCCAAGTTAGGCGGTCGCGAGTCAGCCAATGAAGCAGCGCAGGCTGGCCATTCAACACGCCCTCGAGTTCGTCATGCTGGAGTCCAAGCGGATCGGGCGAGGTGACGAGCAATTCCGGCCGTACTTGAATTTCTGGGATCGCCGCCTTCAACTCGTCTAGCATCCATTGCAGCGCAATGTCGGAAAGCCGCGACTCCTCCTCAGGATAGCTTCCGCCAATATCGGAGTGATTGCCAGCGAACCACACCTGCTTCATCCAATCGTGGTTGCCCCGCTGGTTGTTCCAATCGACATCTATGTTCCGGCCCCAAGACACACGGGGGAACTTCAGGCGTGCCTCGTCGATAGCGACCGCATGGCGCAGGAAGAGTACCTCTCGGTCGACATAGCGGTCGTAATTCTTACCCGACCACCACGCGACATGTCCGTGACGCGCGACTGCGAACCAGTCGAACGGATTCCAGAGGCGCACCCTCCGGTCTGGATCCTTGAAGAAATACTTCACCTGCCCACTCATAACTACGATCGTCCAGTAGGCGGCAGAGAGCGGAACCAGCGCAAACAACGCTGTAATCCACCATGGTGCCACCGTTGAAATCCACCAGGTCAGCAGAAGAAGCAGAAAGAACCCGCCGACCGCTAGGAGCGTTGCTTGTCGGCTACCAAGTGCCGCAACCGTGTCGAAGACTCCGATGAAGGTTGGCTGCACATTGCCTTGCGGCTCCCCGTCCGCGCCAACGTCCTCAGAGGCGTATTTTGCACGGAAACGCCTAGCCTTCTCCTCGCGCTCTTCTTCGTAGAGCGCTCGCTTAGACCCGGCTCCGTGATTATACACGTACCGGACAGCGTCCGAAGCGATGTTGCGCAGTTTCGGCCCATACCGCGACACCGGTGCCCCGTCAGCTCCTTTGGTCGGCACCCCGCAGAGGTTCAGGACATTCGCTAGCGAGCGGACGGTGTAGGCTCCTCGGCTGAAGCCGAAGAGGCAGATTTTGTCGCCCGGCTGATAGTTGGCCATGATCGCGGCGTAGCAGTCTATAACGTTTTGATCGATGCCCGTACCGACTGCGGCAGAGAGCGTATTCCTTAATCTACGGAAGCTGATTCCATCCGTCTCGCCAGCACCCAAACCAGGATCATAAAAGGCGACTTGCTGGCGCGGGCTGATTGGCGAGTCGGGGCCGGGCCGCATTGCGCGATACATTTTGTAGACATTCGACAGTCGCTGGTCGGGACGAAGTCCGCCGACCTGGCCGGTCCCATCGGAGAAGATCAAAAGCAACTTTGTCAATGCCGCGCCCTCCTGTCCAAGCCCTTTGAATCGCATTGTGTCTAGAATCAGCCAACACTACGTGCATACCACAAGTTAACCAATAACCCGGGTGTTCTCTTCAGTAGAGTTACACCTGCAAACTGCTATTTGCTCGAGGACGCCATTGGAAATTGCTCCCACCGCCGCCTTGGGAGCCGAAAGTTGTAGGTCGGTTTCCAGCTCAGGTCTTAGAGATAGCGGACATGATGTTGGGGCCGATAAGGTTGGACGCCTCACGCGCCAGTGTGACCTTCTTCCCCCACATGATACCGTCAGAGACCAAGGCGCTTTAGGCCATAGTCAACGAGATCAGGCGAAGTCCCGAACCTTCACGCAATATCACCAGAGCTCACCGGCTTTGTAACTGCTCCAATCATCTGAGAAGGGAGAAGTACCTTGACACGGAAGCTGCTCACTCCGAGCATGTTCTGGTGGCGGAGAATCGCACAGGAGGGCAGGGCGGCCCGGCGATCGGGATATTAGCATACTGGCTCTGAATGGGTTGGCTCAACGAGCTGCGGATTGGCAATGGAGAAGAAAAAACATGGCTAGATGCACTGCACCAGTAAGGGGCCATCGTTCATCGGCCGCCGCAGCCGACTGTCCTGCATGCGGGAGTCGCTATGGCCGCTATAGCAATTACGGCGGGTACGGCAGCGGCTATAGCAGCTCCGGATCATACTCGTCCCCTTCATACTCCTCATCAAGGAGCAGCGGCGGGTCGGGGCGCCGCACCTCAAAGGCGCGTTGGTCGGGAGCCGGTTCGGCTGTGTGGTACACGCCTGAACAAGTGCAGGCGCTCACGCCGGTTCGCGAGAACGTCGAGAACCTAGCGGCGTCACAGCCTGACCTTCGAGACGTCTTTCTGTGTCACGCATGGGATGACAGGCAAGGCTCGGCTAAGGAACTGCATGATCTCCTCGAAGCGCGGGGTGTTCGCGTGTGGTTCAGCGAGAAGGATCTTGGCCTCGGTGTTCCGATGATGCGAGCGATCGACAGAGGCTTGGTGAATTCGCGCGTCGGTATCGTTTTGGTGACCCCGGCTATGTTGCGACGCCTCCCGGCAGAAGGCATCGCAGACAAAGAGCTCTCGGCGCTGCTTCGGCGAGAGCGGCTCGTTCCGGTTGTTCACGGAACGACTTATGAAGCGCTTGAGCAGGTCAGCATCCTGCTAGCCTCAAGAGCCGGGCTGAATACTGCCGAAGAGTCGATGGCGGAAGTCGCCGCCAAAATCGCCGAACTGGTCGCTGCTTAGCAACGCCGGAGGTCAAATCGAGGGCGAAGCGATGTTTTTCGGCGGAGGGCAGGTTTTTTGCTGCGACTTGGCTCCTCCGGCACCTCGACAAATTCGAGAGTGTCTGCTTTCGCGGGCTCCATCTCGGAGCCTCAATGCCCGATTCGCGGGCGCGCAGCAGTCGTCGTTCGTTTGGCCGTTTTCATTCCTGTTTTTGCTAAATCAGTTATTCATTCGGAACAAGAGGGGATAACTGGCGGGTCTGCAGTGCACACTCTGTTCCGAGACGTACTAGTGAATAGGCGAGACGAAACAGGCTCTTAAGTGGGATTGTAGATGGGGTGGACGCCCCTCGGTGGCATCGACGTGCCATAGTGGGGGTGATTGCAACCGCCACGCGAAGAGGAGGCGTCCGAAATGGAAATTAACATAATAGGTCTGGACTTGGCGAAGAATGTTTTTCACACGCATGGGGCGGATGCATCTGGCGCGGTCCTTTTCAGCAAGCAGCTTCGCCGAAACAAGGTGCTCGAGTTCTTCGCCCGACAGTCACCCTGTACGATCGCCATGGAAGCCTGTGGTGGAGCGCATTACTGGGCGCGCGAAATCGGAAAACAAGGTCACACAGTTCGCCTGATCCCACCTAAATATGTAAAGCCATTCGTCAAATAATGGTCAGGTGAGCATTACTTTACTAATCATCAGGTGACCATAATGCGAAGGAACACGGGTCAACCGCATGGAACCCGCCCGGTGGCGCTGTTTTTCGCCGACTTTGCTGCACATTATTTTCCGGCGAACCTCTGCAGTCATTTGACGAGCAGAGGAGTTATTGATGTCGAAATCCGAACGAGAACTGATTGTTGAGCTCGAAGCCGTATTGAACGGCCGCCGATACAGCCCCGTAGTGATCAGAAATTACTGCAGCTACGCCCGCGAGTTTCTGGATTATCTCATGCACCGAGGGATTCCGGTCGGTGATGTGACCGAAATCGAAGTGGCGGAATATTTACGCCATGCGGCCGTACTCTTTCGGAAGCGTCGCGGACGACGGCCGAGTAAGCGATGGCACGAAGTCCCGCAGTCCGGGATCCACGCGCTGCTACGGCTTGGGCAGGGTCAGTGGCCGCCTGCACCCAAAGTAGCCTGCGCCGCAGATGCACTACGGTTTGTTATCTGCAACGAATACGAAACCTGGCTTCGCGAGGAGCGTGGCCTTGCCCAGGCCAGCATCGACGCGTTCTTGTGGGAAGCCCGCTGCTACCTTGCCTGGCAATTCGACCAGAGCGGGGTTGAGTGTCTCAAGGGAGTAACCGTCGGCGACATCGACAGCTATATGGACCTGCGTGGCGCGAAGTTGACGCGCAGTTCGCTGAAATGCACAGCGGAGCGGCTTCGTTCGTTGTTGTGCTATCTCCACAGGACTGCCCGCGTTGCGGCAGATCTGTCGCCACATATCATCTCGCCGCGGCTCTATGCTTATGAAGGGGTGCCGTCGATCCTGGAGCGCGACCAGATCACCGCGGTTCTGGCAAGCACGAGCATGGACATGACAGCCGCCGGTTTGCGGGACCATGCGATATTACAACTCCTCGCCACCTACGGGCTACGTGCGGGCGAAGTCCGTAACATGCGGATCGAAGACATAGACTGGCGGGCTGAAGTCGTTCGTGTCCGTCACAGCAAAACGCAAGCCTGCACGCTCCTTCCCTTGATGGATCCGGTTGGCGAAGCGATCCTTGCTTACCTGCGGACCGGACGGCCCGCAACCGATGCCAGAGAAATCTTCATCCGGACGCGTGCGCCTTATCGCAAGCTCAACAAGCTATACAGCTTGGTTCGGCGGAGGCTCCGGGATGCCGGCGTCAACCCCTTGGGCAGGTGCGGCCCTCACATCTTCCGTCACACTCGTGCGACCGAGTTGCTGCGCGCGGCTGTTCCGAAGAAGGTGATTGGCGATCTGTTGGGACACCGCTCGACCGGGTCGACAGACCCCTATCTCAAGTTTGCTACCGAGGATCTGAGGGCCATCGCTCTTGATGTGCCGGGAACGGAGGTGCTGGCATGATCTCCCGTTGGCCCGATCCCGATCGCATGCGCATTGGCAGCTATGTCGCGAAACTTGATCTGCGCAATCTCAAAAGCCGAACCTGCTATCAACAGGTCTTGCATAGTTTCCAGGACATTGTTGAACAGCACGGGAGGCTCGATCAACAAGCGCTGCAGGCTTGGCTGCGAGAATTAGCGTCTCGCTGGGCGACATCCACGCTCCTGCATCGCACCCGCATCATCGACCGGTTCCTCGACCACCTCCTGGCAGCCGGTGCGATCGATCACAACCCTGTCGAAGCTCTGCGTGAGGCATGTCATTTAAAGCAGAGCATGCCGATCTGGCGCGCGTTGATATCGTGTAATCCAGAACAGGCTCTTGCCAGACTGCGTCAGCCCAAACCGTTCGGCAGCGTGCTGGGCGAAGTTATGGCTGAGCACGTCGCCATGATGCGCCGCAGGGGATACAAATATACTTCGCAACCAGCGCGGCTCCTGCAGTTCGACAGATTCCTGCAACTGAACCCGCAGTTGGAAACCGAGCCGCTGAGCGTCATGATCGATCAATGGGCAGCGACGAAAGGCGCGCGCAACCATGCATACGAGCGCGAAAACCTTGAGCGCCTCTTCGCAAAAATCCAGCAAAGGCGCAATCCGTCAGTTCCTCGGCGTCGACCGGATCCGAGACCCCAAAAGGAGGTCCGCAAGCAGTGGCGAAAGCCTCATATTTACTCACCTGTCGACGTGCGGCGAATGCTCGACATTGCCCGTTCGTATCCCTCGCCGAGGGCAACACTTCGTCCGTTGAGCATCTACACCATGCTGTTGCTAGCCTACTGCGCGGGTCTGCGGCGGGGAGAGTTGGCCAGGCTCGATCTCGGTGACGTTAATCCCGGTCACGGCACCATCACGGTTCGGCAGACCAAGTTCTTCAAGACCCGAATTCTGCCGCTTCCTGACAGTGTAATGATCGAACTCCGGGCCTACATCGCTGCACGGCGTGAGGTCGGCGCGTCGCAGGATCCGCACTCCGCCCTGTTCTGGCACGTCCAGCGCAGATCCAGCTATACGCCCGAAATGATCACCTGGTTGCTCACAGACGTGGTACGTCGTGCCGGGTTGAAGCCACCGCAAGGGCAATTCGGGCCTCGCGTTCATGATCTTCGGCACTCGATGGTCGTGAACCGTATCCTTGAATGGTACCGTCTGGGGATCAACCCGCAGGATCGACTGCCGTTCCTCGCGACATTCCTCGGCCATCGGGATATCAACTCCACTCTGGTCTACATCACCGTCACGCAGGATCTGCTGCATCTCGCAAACGAACGGTTTAGGGCAGTGGGCGCGCCATGTCTCAATCTCGAACGGGAGGTGCGGTCATGAGCAGAGCCAATCCGTTCCCGGAACTGATGCGCGCGTTCTTTTACGAATGGCTTGTCGAGCAGCGAAATGCGTCCGCCAACACGGTCCGCTCCTACCGCGACACCTGGCGATTGTTCCTCCGGTTCGTCGCTGACCGCGCGAAAAAGAAAGTTGCCATAATCTCGTTGGCCGATCTAACCGCCGCGCAAGTCGCTGCGTTCCTGAGGCACGCTGAACACGACCGTGGCGGCACGGTCGGCACCCGTAACTGCCGGCTTGCCGCAATCCGCAGCTTCTTCAACTTCGTGGCCACCAAGGATCCCGCATCGATCGCGCAGTGCGTCGAAATCCTCAATATCCCGATCAAACGGGCGCCGGTATCTGAGCCTTGCTATCTGGATCCGCAGGAAGTGGCAGCGATCCTTGCCCAGCCAGACCGGTCAACCCTCGAAGGCATGCGCGACCATCAGACTAGCGGCTGTTCGTCAACCGCTACGGAGAGCCGCTCAGCGCCTCGGGCGTCCGGTTCAAGCTTGCCGCCTATGTGAACGCGGCGGCTGAAACCATGCCGTCGCTGCAAACGAAACACGTAACACCGCACAGCTTCCGCCACGCCACCGCCGTCCACCTTGTATCGGCGGGCGTAGACGTCACGGTCATCCGCAGTTGGCTTGGACACGTGAGCCTCGACACCACCAATCACTACGCGAAGGCCAATCTGGAAACAAAGCGAAAGGCGTTGGAACAGGTCGCCATGCCGGTGGCGACGGCGCATTCTTCATCATGGAAACGCGATACGAGCCTGCTCGCCTGGCTGGACACGCTCTGAAATAATGCGAAGGAATTTTGCGCGAAAAGGCCGACAACTGACCGACCCACGTGGGTTCCTTCGCATTATGGTCACCTGATGATTAGTCAAACGGCAGAAGAATGATGCCGCAGATGCGCAGGCTATCTGCGAGGCTGCACAGCGCCCGACAATGCGCTTCGTTGCGGTGAAGAGCGAAGACCAACAGGCCAATGCGGCGGTATTTCGTGCCAGGGATTTGCTGGTTCGTCAGCGCACTCAACTGATCAATGCGCTTCGCGGTCAACTTGCGGAATATGGATGGATCGTTGCCCAAGGCCCCTCCCATGTCGCCAGCCTTATCGAGGTGGTGAAGGACCCTGCGAGTGATTTGCCGCAAGCGGCGCGTGAGGTGTTCGCCATCCTTGCCGAGGCCGTGCAATCGCTTGATGAGCGTATCAAAAAACTCGATGCCGAAATTGGGCGTCGAGCCAAAGTCGACGAGGTCGTGCGCAGGCTTATGACCGTTCCGGGCATTGGGCCGATAACAGCAACGGCCTTGGCTGCACTTGCTCCCGATCCGGCGACTTTTCAAAAGGGACGTGATTTCGCGGCCTGGGTCGGGCTGACGCCGTTGCAACATTCCACCGGCGGAAAACAGAAGATCGGGAGAACATCCAAAATGGGCGAGCGAACATTAAGGCGCTTGCTTATCATCGGCGCTTGCGCGGTCGTTAAGCAAGCTTCGGCCGGCAGGGGTGCTCCAAAAGGATCGTGGCTGGCACGCATGATCGCCAGCAAACCGCGTATGCTGGTGGTTGTCTCTCTTGCCAACAAGATGGCCCGCATTGTCTGGGCACTGATGGCAAAGGGTGAGGTTTATAAAGCTCCGGCCGGGAGGGTATAGCCGTTCACGGCCAGAGGTCGTTGAAAGTGTAGGGCAGCTGAAGGATTGATATGGCGCAACAGTCGATGAGACGGGGTCGGTAAACCAGCAAATGTCTATGCGTCTCGAACGCGAATTGTAGATTTTGGATCCGATCTACGAACTCCCATATGGGCCGACGGCAACTGAATGGCCGTATCAGAGGCCGAACAGAAGTCACGCTCGACTACACGCACGTCATTCCAAAAATTGTCTTGCATTTTACGGGGCGTCCACAGAAGACATTTGGGCTACAATTAAAAATGCCCGAAAATAGCCTATTATCGGCATTTTCAAAGGAACATTTGTCCATCGGAATCAATGCGAACAAAATGTCCGCTTGCGAAGCTTTCAATGGCATCGAAGGTTGTCAGTGAGAGCGGCAGGTTCACCTTGCCGTACACGGTTCACTGGCCGTCTGTCGGCCCTTCGTTCCTGGCTTCCGCGTCGACCGAGATGGTAACAACGTCGCTCCGAACGAATGAGCGATAAAAATCGAAGGCTCGGCCGCTCTCCGTGCGCGATGTCGATTGAATAAGCAAGACAGGTGCACCCTTCGCGAGATCCAGCTTCTTTGCGGTCGACGGGGAAGCGGCCACAGCAGCCACCTCGCGGTGCGCCGCATAAATAGAAAACCCAGCAGCTCGGAGCGTCTGGTTCAGAGACGCCTTGCCTGTTAAGACGGGCTTATCGAGCAGCACGTGTCCAACATCGGCTGGGAGGTAGTTGGATGAATGCATTGCGGCCTTTCCGTCGATATGCCTGACGCGTTCGAGCACAAAGCCCGTTTCATCGGTAGCCAAACCCAGAGCCTGCGCCGCGAACGCGGGCAAAGCTTCGAAGCCAGAGCGGATTACCGTGGTACTGATCGCGCGATCCGGCGCATGAGCCTCGGTCTCAAGAAACCCTTGAGTGACTTGAAGCATCCAGCGATTATCGTTCACGTCGTTCACGAAAGCGCCACGCCGAGGTACCATGCGGATCAAACGCTGTTGCTCAAGCGCGCGAAGCGTCTCGCGAACCGTTGACCGCGCCAGGTCGAATGACCGACAAAGCTCGGTTTCCCCGGGAACCCGATCGCCAGCCTTGTATGTACCGTTCTTGATTTGACTTTCGATTATTCGAGCGAGTTGCAGATAATAGGGCTCAGCAGATGTGCGGTTTATTACTTGCATGAGACTCTTCATCGATTCACGTGTGTACGAACATACCGTACAATGCTTCCAACGATCTGTCGATATGCCGCATTTTTTACAATGAGTTCGGCTCAAAAAATTTGATTGACGACGCGCGCAAAATTTTGTACGTACAAGACATACAGTAGGAACGTTCTGGACAGGAGGGAGCGTTGCTGGGCAGTTGACCGGTATTTCCGGGTTGAAGCTGCGTCTGTGTCTGCTTCCGGCGATGGAGCCGGAATTTTTGGGAGGAAGTCAAAATGTCTGTTGCTATGTGGCGCCCGGCCTATGCCGGTTCGCGTGTAAGTACCCTTGCGCTCTCCTTGGCCCTCGGGCTGCTCAGCGCGCAATCGGCACGTTCGGAAGAGGTTACGCTGACCGTTGCACTGGCGGCCAATCCTCAGATGGAAACGGCTGCCAAGCTTATCGGTGCATTCTACGAAAAATATCCCGACATCAAGGTGAAGTTTCAGTCTCTGCCTGAAAATCAGCTTCGCCCCACTGTGCTCAAGGATGTAGCTACCAACTCCGGCCAGTTCGATGTTGTGATGATCGGAGCCTACGAAGTGCCTCTCTGGGCGCAGAAGGGTTGGATCGCCAATCTAAGCACCGATTATGTTTCCAAGGACGCCGCTTGGAAGGTCGACGATCTGATCAAGCCGATCCGCGATCTCGTCTCCTACAAGGGTGATCTTTACGCGACGCCGTTCTATGGCTCGTCGTCCTTTATGTTCTATCGAAAGGACCTGTTTGAAAAGGCAGGTCTGAAGATGCCGGAACAGCCGACCTGGGATCAGGTCGCAGATTTCGCGGCAAAGCTCGATGATAAATCGAAGAATTTGTCCGGCATTTGCCTTCGCGGTATCCCCGGCTGGGGGCAGAGTCTCGCGCCATTGACGACTGTCATCAACACGTTCGGCGGCCGCTGGTTTGACGAAAACTGGCAGCCCCAGTTAAGCGCGGAAAAGACCAAGACCGCTATCAACTTCTATGTTGACCTGCTGAAGTCACATGGACAGCCGGATGCGGCGAAGGATGGATGGCAGGAGTGTCTGCAGCTCTTCACCCAGGGCAAGACCGCGATGTGGTACGACGATACGGTCTTTGCTGGACCTGTCATCGACCAGGCTTCGGCAGAGGTGAAGGGAAATGTCGGCTTCGCGCTCGCTCCCGTGAAGGTAAAGCCGGGCTCAGGTTGGCTTTGGGCTTGGGGTCTTTCCATTCCCAAGACCAGCCGTCACCCGGACGCGGCCTGGAAGTTGATCTCGTGGCTGACGAGCGAGGAATATATCAAACTTGCCGGTGAAAAGGCCGGCTGGGGCACAGTACCTCCGGGCTCGCGAGAATCGACCTACAAATTGCCGGCATATATAAAGGCGACGAGCGACTATGCTGATCTGACGCTGAAATCCATCAGTGCTGCCGATCCTCTGAAACCTACGGTCGATCCGGTGCCCTACACGGGTGTCCAGTACGTCACCATTCCGGAATTCGAGCAGATCGGTGATTTCACGTCTCAACAGCTTGCCGGCGCTATCAGTGGGCAAATGTCCGCTGATGAGGCCATCGCGACAAGCGAAGAGAAGATCAAAGAGATCATGCAGGACGCGGGCTACATCAAGTAAGCCCTGGCGGGCCGCTGTCCTCCCTGCGGCCCGCCGAACCAACCCTTATCTTATATTTGTGGACAAATACCATGCATTCGCCGTCGACACCGCAGAGCGGAACTCGGACGGGCCTAAAGCGCAATGCCTTCCTTCAAGGTTGGTGGGATCGGCTTCCCCTCTTACCCGCGCTGATTGTCGTTCTTCTCGTTACGCAGCTTCCGTTCGTTATAACGCTGTACTATAGCCTGCAACGCTGGAACCTGGTTTCGACCACTGCGCCGCGTTTCGTGTGGTTTCGCAATTTCGTCGGCGCTGCCAGCGACAAGGTGTTCGTGCAGGCTATCCTTAATACCGCAATCATGACCGGATCCATTGTTGCAGCTTCCCTCGTGATCGGCGGATTGCTCGCGGCGGGGTTGAACCGGGAGTTTCGGGGTCGCACGATCGCCCGAACACTTGCGATAACGCCGTTCTTCATTATGCCGGTTGCAGCTGCCCTGTTCTGGAAAACCGGGCTCTACGATCCGACATTCGGCATTCTTGGGTGGATGACCGACGAGGTCGGTCTTGGCCGGATCAACTGGATCAGCCAATATCCGAAGTTGACTATCATTATCTTGACGACGTGGCAGTGGTCGGCATTCGCGCTGCTGATCCTGCTGGCTGGAATGCAATCATTCCCGACGGAGGTGGGGGAGGCCGCCGCTATCGACGGAGCCGGACGCTTCTACACATTCCGCCGCCTTATGCTGCCACACCTTCGACCCTTTATTGAACTCACCGCACTCCTGACAGCCATGTACGTGTTGGAGAACTTCGCCGCGATTGCCCTCCTGACCAATGGTGGACCGGCCTACGCAACCACCAATCTCTCCTATTACGTGTACCTGGAGGCCTTCAGTGCCTTCGATCTCGGACGCGCGTCTGCCTTCGGGATGATCTCGTTGGCCATCGCGATGGCATTGATTGTGCCGATGCTGAGGATTGTCTCCGGCATTTTCAAGGAAGGCGGTCGAGCATGAGTATGCGGCGCCGGAGTACCCTGACTGACTGGGTACTAACGATCTTGACGTGGTTCGGCACGTTCTTGATGTTTGCACCAATCGCGTGGATGGTACTCACCAGCTTCAAGACGGAGCAGGACGCGGTCAGCTATCCGCCGAAGCTTTTCTTCACACCGACCCTTGATCACTACAGGCGAATTTTCGAGAACGACTTCGTCGCCTTCGCGACTACATCCATAACGGTTACTCTCGTATCAACCGCGATCGTGATCGTCCTCGCTGTTCCCGCCGCTTTCGCCTTGACCGTCAGACCGGTCCCCAAGTGGCGTGATATCCTCTTTTTCTTCATCTCGACAAAGATGATGCCGATAGCGGCGGGTATCGTTCCGATCTATCTCGTCGCGCGAACTTTCAATCTCCTCAATACCTCAACAGTGCTGATTATCGTCTACACCTCCATGAACCTGCCTCTCGCCATATGGATGATCCGCTCTTTCATGGTGGAGATCCCACGTGAAGTTTTCGATGCTGTCCGTGTCGATGGCGCAGGTCGTTTTCGCGAGATGACGCAGATCATCGTCCCCTTGATCAGGCCCGGCCTGGCCTCTACGGCGCTGCTTTGTGCGATCTTCGCCTGGAACGAGTTCTTTCTTGCCGTCAACCTGACGACGACCGTCAGTACACTGCCTGTTTTCCTTCAAAAGTTCCTGAGTTTCGGCCAGCTCTACACCGCGCAGGTGGCGGCTGTCGCAACGTTGATCAACATTCCCGTCGTGGCGGCAGGCTGGTTCGCGCAGAAGAGCCTGACGCGCGGTCTAACATTCGGAGCAGTAAGATGAGCCTTGATAAACTTTTTGACAGTGCGCCCGAAGGCAAAATGAATGCGGTTCGTATCACTCAAGACCACAAAATCAGTGTGATCGAAACGACCATTCCTAAAATTTCGGCTGGCGAAGTGCTGGTGAAGCCGGTCTGCTGCGGTATCTGCGGCACTGATCTTCATATTCTAAGGCATGGTTTCGTCGGAACGAATTATCCAGTGACGCCCGGCCACGAATTTGCAGGACACGTCGTCGCTGTCGGTTCGGAAGTCCGCAACGTCAAGGAAGGCGACTTTGTTGCGGTGGATCCCAACGTTGTATGCGGCACCTGCCGTTGGTGCCGCTCGGGGCGCCCCAATCTTTGCATCCACCTGTCGCCGATCGGAGTGGGAAGGCCAGGGGCGGCAGCCGAATACGTTGCCACTCCAAGTCAGAATGCCTTCAAAGTCAACGAGGCCATCGGACATGGCATCGCGGCGCTTATCGAGCCGCTTGCTTGCGCCTTGCACGCCGTTGAATCGTCCCAAGGGATCAAAGACCGCCGCGTGCTGGTCCTGGGCAGCGGGACGATGGGCCTTCTGATTGCGCTCACTTCCAAGGCGTTTGGAGCGGGTAGCGTGACCTTGTCGGACCCGGCTACCGCGAAACAGAATATTGCCCGGCAAGCCGGGATTGAAGATGCGCGCGGACCTGAATCCCTCAATGGTGAGCTATTCGACGTCGTATTCGAAGCAGCCGGCGTACCTGCCGCGCTCAGACAGGCTTTGCAGTCAATCGAGAAGACCGGTGCCCTCGTTCAGGTTGGGGTCCACGATGCTGATGCCATTGCGAGCTTCAACCCCTTCAAGCTCTACGAGCAGGAATTCAGGTTCATCGGCTCCAATTCCTGTGCCGACAAATTTGCGGCCGCCGTCGATCTGATGGCGGACATCCACGACAAGGCAAGTCTTCTCATTGGAGAGAGCTTTCCAGTGTGGAGCTTTGCAGAAGCCGTCCAAAGCATGGAGGCCGCCAAGTCGGTCAAGACCCAACTTCGGTTCTCGTGAGACCCAGAGCAGCGACGTCCAATTCTATCAATCTAAAGGAGAGCATCATGACAACCAACCGTTATTCTACCAGCTACCGGATGAACCGCGTCTTTCGCGACGATCGAGCAGCGCTTATTGTACCGATCGACCATGGTCTGGTTTGGGGAAGGGTGCCTTCGCTTGAAGCACCGGTCAATGTAATGCGCCGATTTCTATCGGAAGACATCACCGGCTTCATGGTCAGCACCGGTATCGTCAAGGCTTCGGAGGTCGACCTCGCTCGGGCGCCCGCAATGTCGCGCGTCCTGGCGATCGACGCTTTCTGGCCGACCAGTGCGTCTGAAACTGGCACTGGGGCGATCGTCACCAGCGTCGAAGACGCAGTGCGAATGGGCGTCGATTGCGTCAAGCTCCTGCTTCCCTGGAATGTCAATGACGTGGAAAAAGTCCAGTACTGCAAGCGGATCGGTGAGGTGGTTTCGGAAGCTTCCAAGTGGCACATTCCGGTCATGGTCGAGCCCGTATTCCTTAACATGCCCCGCTCGCCGGAAATTATCGAGAAAGAACTCGAAGTTGCCCGCATTGGCTACGATCTTGGTGCCGATATCATCAAGATTACATTCCCTGGGCCAGACGCGACAGCCAAGCTTTGCGACGAGCTCGATATTCCAGTTGTAGTCGCGGGCGGACCTCTCAGCGGCGACATGGCTTCGACGCTGCGGGATGTCGAGGATGCGATATCGGCAGGAGCGCAAGGTGTGGTTGTGGGTCGTAAGGTCTGGCAGCGGCCGCCGGAAGAGGCAAGCCAGGTGATCGCGGAAATGGCACGTATCACCCGCGAAAAATATTCGCGCCGTTGGTAAAACTGACTGACTGAATTTTGGAGGCGATAGTGCAGGTCTGCGGCATCGACATAGGAACGACGAACCTTAAGGTTTCCATCGTGGACAGGTCGGGGCGTGCGATTTGGACGCGCGCAGTCCCTACACCGCGTGGATCGGATGCCATAGGAGGAGCAACCGATCCCCAGGCTCTCTTTGCACTGATTGAGGATATGATCATTGAAGGTTGGCAGGCTGTTGGCAAGGGCAAGCCCTTAACTGCCATTGCGACCACTGGTGTCGGTGAAGACGGCATATATGTTGACGGTAATCTTAAACCCTTGGGACCGGCAATTCCGTGGTTTGACCGGCGCGCAACTGAGCAAGCGGCGTTTATACGGAGCACGGCGGCCGCGACGCCACGCGCAGGAATCGCTATGGACCACACGCGGACCGGAGCGAAGTGGCTCTGGATGCGGCAGGAGCATCCGGAAGTTGTTTTGGCGGCACGGTGCTGGGTGGCCTTGACGGACCACCCGTCGGTGATCTGGACACGTCGTCCTTTCATGAGCGAGACGCTCGCCTCCCGCACGGGCTGCTACGATGTAGGGGCAAGGACGTGGCTTCCACGGCTTCTCGAGACCTGCGGCGCGCCGCCGCTTCCCGAAATCCTGCGAGCCGGAGAAATTGTCGGTACGGTAAGTTTTGGATCTTTGATTGAAAGCGGCGCAGCAACAATACACACTATAGTCGCTGCTGGCGGCCATGATCATCCGATTGCGGCTTCCGCGATTCAGCGCATTGACCCAATGGCGCGGATCGATTCAATCGGTACAGCCAATGTCGTCTACGCCGAGACGCGTTCTTTCCCGCTCGATCATTTCGATCCGTTTCTATCTTTTATGGTTCCCGTGCGTGCAACGGACGGTATCATCGCGTGCCTCGGTGTGTTCGAGTTTTCTTCAGCTGTCCAGGCGCTGCAAGCCGATGGCGTCGATGTGAGAGCATTCTTAAATCTGCCGAGAATGCCTGGAAAGCCGAGCCTGGCCAAGCCGCTTTTAAAAACAACAGAACTCACACGTAACCTGCGATCTGTCCTCGAGGGAGAAAGCCTCACGGCAAGACAGATGTTCGACAATATGAATGCGGTCGGCGTAGAGGACGGTCCAATCTATGCCACTGGCGGGTGGAGCCGATCGCGAAGCCTGCTCGAGCTGAGGGCAAGTATTTATGGGAAGCCAATCCGAGTGCTCAGCGAGCAGGAACCCGCGGTGATTGGCGCTGCTCTGCTAGCCGCCGGGGCCGCCGATGAGCTGATCGACTTCTCGCAAGGGATCACTATCGAAACAATCGACCCAGATGCGAATTGGGCAACGTTTTACCAAGAGCATTATCAAGATTTTTGTAAACAACTCCAAGCGCTCGATCGGCCCGGCCGCGAGCGGCTATCAAACTGAAAAACATGTGCCATGGGAGGCGATAAGTGTCCGTTATAGCGCTGCAGGATTTAAACAAAACGTTCGGAACATTCTCCGCGGTCGAGAATTTGAACCTTGTGACCGAAGACGGCGAGTTTATCGTTCTGGTCGGTCCATCTGGTTGCGGGAAGACAACCACGATGCGGATGATCGCTGGTCTGGAAGAGTCGACCTCGGGTTTCATCCGCATCGACGACGAGGACGTTACTGGTCAGGGTCCGTCCGAACGCGATGTCGCAATGGTGTTCCAGAACTATGCTCTCTATCCCCATTTGACCGTGTACGAGAACATGGCGTTCTGCCTCAAAGTCAGACGTTGGACGAAGGAACGGATTGACGAGCAGGTTCGCCGGACTGCCAGAGCGCTCGATATTGAAGGTCTACTCGACCGCAAACCTGCGGCCCTTTCCGGCGGACAGCGCCAGCGTGTCGCGCTGGGGCGTGCGATTGTTCGCGAACCGCGCGTTTTCCTGATGGACGAGCCACTCTCCAATCTGGACGCCAAGCTGCGCATCGAGATGCGCGCCGAGATTGTCAAGCTTTGCCGTCGATTGAAAATCACGACGTTTTATGTAACGCACGACCAGCTTGAAGCGCTGACCATGGGACACCGTATCGTCGTCATGCGCGGCGGGTTAGCCCAGCAGATCGATACCCCACAGAATATCTACGACACACCGGTGAACCGGTTTGTCGCTGGCTTCATCGGCAGCCCACCTATGAATTTTCTGAATGCCACCATAGAGGAGTCGGGATTGCTCACTGGCCCCGGCTTTGAAATTCGTCCCGGCGGCGCAGTTAAGGACGCACTCCGTCAGCGAACCGGAACAATCGTTGCTGGCGTCCGCCCCGAATACCTTCATCCTGTCCAAGACGGAGTTGCAAACGGCCTTGGATCGTTCCGCGGCCGGATCGATCTCATTGAGCCGCTCGGCTCGCAGGTGATGATCCAAGTAGCCGTTGGTGAGGAGCTAGTAACAGCCCAATTTGAGCGCGGTCCGGACATAGCGGTCGGTGATGCGATCACGCTGACGCATCGTCCCAATAGCGCGCATGCGTTTGACCCACAAACCGACCGGTCGGTTCTCGCACCCGTCGTTTAAATGATCTGGAAAGCAGTTATGAAGAAACTCATCAACGATCCCAAGGCCGTCGTCCGCGAGATGCTGGAGGGCACCGTTGCTCTTAGTCCGAACACAGCGCTGATCGCCGACGAAAACGTTGTGATCCGCTCCGATCTATTGGCCGCGCCTGATCGCAAGGTTGCGGTGCTGTCCGGCGGCGGGAGCGGACATGAGCCTGCCCACGCTGGTTATGTCGGAACGGGGATGCTTACGGCCGCTGTTGCCGGGGATGTGTTTACTTCGCCGAGTACTGACGCCATTCTATCTGCGATACGGACAGTCAGCGGACCTGCGGGCGCATTGTTGATTGTGAAAAACTACACGGGCGATCGGCTCAATTTTGGTCTCGCCGCAGAACTCGTCCGGGCGGAAGGAATCCCAGTTGAGATCGTCGTTGTAGCGGATGATGTGGCGTTGCGGGACACCGTCCCAAAAGAGCGTCGGCGCGGGATCGCCGGTACGGTCCTCGTACACAAGCTCGCAGGTGCAGCCGCGGAAGCCGGACTTCCTCTGGAAGACGTCGCAGGACTTGCCCGCGTTGCTGCCGACAACCTTGGCTCGATGGGCGTATCACTCGGGTCTTGTACGCTTCCAGCCGTCGGCAAGCCAGGTTTCGTCTTGGGTGCTGACGAGATCGAAGTGGGGCTCGGGATTCATGGAGAACAGGGCGTTCGCCGCATGGCGCTGACTTCAGCCGACAATCTGTCCAACCTCATTCTGGAAACGATGGCCGCTGACAGGGCGTTTGGAGAAGGTGATCGTGTCGTACTCCTTGTTAACGGTCTTGGATCCACTCCCCCGTTGGAGCTTTCCATTATCACACGCGCCGCACTATCCTGGCTGGAGGCACAGGGCATATCCGTCGAGAGAGCTTGGACGGGAACATTCCTCTCCGCACTTGACATGCCCGGGTTCTCGCTGTCGCTCATGCATATCAATGACGAACTTCTCTCCTTGCTGGACGCGCCTACAACAGCGCTCGCCTGGCCAGGCCGCGGCCTAGTCAATAACAACCGGTTCGCGGCAAAGGCAGCCGACAAGAGTTCGGTCGAACAAACGTCAACCTCCGGCCATCGCGTTACATCAAGTGCAGCGAGCGCTCGTATCCGCGTCGGCGCACTTGCTGCGGCCGATGCTCTAATCGCGGCTGAAGAAGCACTGACGGAACTGGACAGTGTTGCCGGCGATGGCGATCTCGGTTCCAGCATGAAGAGAGGCGGGGAAGCGATCCGCGCTTTGCCCGCCGATGAATTCACTTCGCCCGCAGGGAGTCTCGCCGCAATTGGCAACGCACTGAGGCGTGCGATCGCTGGGAGTTCGGGGCCATTTTATGCGACCGGATTTTTGCGTGCGTCTCGCCACCTTGCGGATAACCCGTTGCCGTCGCCGGAGGAGTGGGCTGAAGCCTTTTCATCCGCGGTTCAAGCGATCTCCGATCTTGGCGGGGCGAAACTCGGAGACAGAACGATGATCGACGCCCTCCAGCCCGCGGCAGATGCCTTCACAAAGGCCCTCGCAGACGGCAAATCGGCGACACAGTCATGGAGCGAAGCCGTCGTGGCCGCCGAAACCGGTGCCGAGGAAACCAAGACAATGCGGCCCCGTCTGGGCCGGGCAAGCTACCTTGGTGAGCGTGCCGTCGGTTCTCCAGATGGTGGCGCGGTTGCGGTGTCGTGCTGGATTAAGGCACTCAAGACCGTCATTTGAGCTACTAAAGATGATTGTAAGGTCCGTCATAACTTGGCGGAATTCGCCCTCGCGCCTTTCGGTGGCGCTTTGCCTTACGCGGGCGGTGGCGTCGAAAGCAGAATTACTCTCCGAGATCGACTGCAATGCACCTTGGCCCGCGCAGGGCAAACCGCGCAGCATCCACGTAGACACCGGCCGTGATTTCCGGTCCAAGGCGTTTCAGGCGGCCTGCGCGGAATGGGGAATTGACCTTGCGTACAGGCCTCGAGGGAGCCCACACTTCGGCGGGCACATCGAGCGGCTAATTGGCACGATGATGGGAGCGGTCCACCTGTTGCCTGGAACCACGCAATCGTCCGTTGCCGCCAAAGGCAGCTATTAGGCCGAAGCCAAGGCTGCGATGACTCTGAGTGAGTTCGATAGCTGGTTCGCCCTGGAGGTTTGTCGCTACAACAACAGCATTCACTCGAGCCTCGGCTGTACGCCCGTTGCCAAATGGGAGGCTTTGGCCGCGGAGATGTCGGGCGACATTCCCTTCGGCATGGATGCGTTTCGGGTGAGCTTCCCGCCAAGCGAACAGCGCCAGGTTCGGCGGGACGGCATCCATCTGTTCGACATCCGCTATTGGTCGGATGCCTTGGCAGGGCACATTGGTCGCAAGGATGATGCGACATGGCCCAAGACCGTCGCAATGATCTGTGAAGCGTCATCACCGTCGTTCCCACGCCAGGCGATGACCTGATCAGGTCGAATGAGGACGAGCGGCTCGCGATAGAGTGCAAGGAGTTGATCCTGTTCTATGTCAACGACGGTCAGATCCATCCCGGCCTTCCTTGCCGCAGCAACAAGCTCGTCCCCAGTCGATGACGGGGGGCGAAGCCTGAGGAGCGTCCATTCAAATCCGAATCGGTCGAACAGCGATGTCTGGGGACTCAGCCAGACGTGGGGCGCCCTTCCGCCGGGCGCTGCATTGGGGACATAGACATCCGGGAGGTCCGGACCCTGCTCCTTTTCTTCGGACAGGATGACCGGCGAATGGTCATAGCGGGCGCCGAAGGTCACGCCGGGTATATTGAACTCAGATCGCCCATGTGCCTCGAGATAGACGCCAGCTTCCCGTCGCAACTCCGATCCGAGATCCGTATCCGCTTCGAGGTGGGTTTTCGGAAGGTAGTTTCCGATGGATTCAGCGAACGTCTTGGCAAAGCCGGTATTCCTGACAGCGACGGGACGCCGCTCCAGTTCATAAGTATCGAGAAGGAATGGTGTTGCAATTCCTTTGGCAACCGAGGCGAGTTTCCAGCCGAGATTGACCGCGTCATCCACCGCTGTGTTATACCCCAGGCCACCCGCTGGGGTAAAAAGATGACCTGCGTCGCCGCCCAGGAATATCCGTCCCGCCTGAAACTTTTCGGCGACAAGCGCATAGCCGGCTGTCCAGGTGCCGCGAGAAAGGATTTCCGCATCAAGGGGATACCCCACGACCGACTGAAACATCTCAAGGGCTTGCGCGTCTGATATATCTTCTTCCTTTTCGCCTTCCTTCAACTGAGTGTGGAAAGCAAACTCGCCTTTGCCATCGACGGCGGCCATGAACGCCCGGCGCTCAGGATTGAACGCGACGTTCATCCATGCGGGTGCAAAGGGAACAACGTCATAGAACTGCGGGCAGCGAAGATAGAGGGCAAACATTTTCCCGCCGAAGAAGTCTCTCACCGCTCCGCCATCGCCCTGATAGCGAATGCCGAGTGTCCTGCGTATGAAACTTTTCGCGCCATCTCCTCCAACGAGATACTTGGCTGTTACGGAGCGGGTGCTCTCGGAGCCGACCTGACTTGCGGTCATGGTCACGGCGTCACAAACGTCTTCGAACCGGGATATCCGCCACCCATAGTTCACCGAAACTGTAGACAGGGCTTCGGCATGCTTGCGTAGAACGCGCTCGACAAACTTCTGGGAGACACGGTGGGGCAATTCGGCAGCGCTCCAGGATCCTGTCATTGTCAGGATCTTCTCGCGCGCCTCTTTGGCTGAGGGAAGGCGAAAGCGAGCCAATTCATGGCGAGCATATCGCGTGAAATAAGCGATATCGGTTGGAAATTCTTCAGGCATGCCGAGTGCACGGATCTCATCAGCAAATCCCAGGCGCCGAAAATGCTCCATGGTTCTTGCCTGAGTGGCATTGGCCTGGGGATTGAAAGCCGTCGAAGATTTCTCGTCAAAGAGAATGGTTGAAACGCCCCGGCGGCCAAGTTCGTTGGCCAGCATCAGTCCGAACGGGCCACCACCCGCGATGGCGACATCGTAAACTTCGTGAGTCACGGTAAAACCTCCCAAATCTGCTGGCGCAAAAATAGTAAGGAAACCGGACCAATGTCAATCCGCTTGATCACCCTCTTTGTTGATTTGACACTCTACATATTTCCCGAGAGCTTCTACCATTAGATCAACCATTGCCGGCCCGAGCTGGTCACGCATTTCATTTTCTGCCACCTCCAGACTTTGATGAAAGGCCTCCAGCCAAATGAAGCCGCGGTCTGTGAAGCATACGAGCTTTGCCCTGCCGTCGGCGGGATCTTGGCGTTTTTCAATGAGGCCGGTCCGTTCTACCTGATCGACCAGTTCACTCATCGATTGCTTTGTGAGAGAGGCGCGTCTCGCCAGTTCCGTGAGTCTTGTCCCGTCTTCGTCGAGGTTTCGGGTTAGATTAATATGTGCGGCGGTAAGTTCGGAATGCCCTTTGGCTTTCAGATTTTCGATGATCCTGTTCTCGAATATCCTGACCGCCTCGTTCATCCGGCGGCCAATGTTGCTCCTGCGCCATGCATTTTTCAAAATCATTTTGTACCACCTCGGAAGCTATCAATTTACACGAGTACGCCTGCGGCAAGTATTTTTCCAGCCCCTCGACTTAAATTGGTTGACATGTGCCGCCCTCACAAAATATGGTCAGGCTACCGTACTAAATAAGGTGTCTTGGAGGAGGCTTTATGGACGAGAGGATTTTGCGGCCGAATTGGGGACCAACGGCGCTGCACCATCCCGCGCGCGGTTCTCGCCACCACCAAGAACAGTCGATTCAATAGGCCACTGGTCGACGTACAGTCAAATCGCTCAGCAGAGCGGAACATAAGAGGAGGATGTTCGAGCAATGGTAAAGGCAAACGGCGCGCGATCACTACAAGATTTGGTCGACGAGAAAACCAATCTCGTCGAGTATTTTTACAACGACACACTTGCGCCCCATTACCGGGCGCGTACCGGGCTCACCGCCGCGTTCATTCCGCCGGAGTTCACAAATTGGCGAGACGAGCAGCGTGCCTGGCGCGGGACCGCGATCCTGTTCGACCAGACGCACCATATGCCGGAACTCATGCTCAAAGGTCCCGATGCGTTTCGGTTGCTTGAAAAGCTCGGCATCAACAGCCTGTCGAATTTTACGATTGACCGCGCCAAGCAATTCGTCGCTTGCACGCCACGCGGTCACGTCATCGGCGATTGCGTCGTCTACAGACTTGCCGAGGACACGTTCGAGCTGATCAGCGGCATGCCTGTCCTGAACTGGGTACAGTTTAATGCGGAACAAGGCGGCTACGACGTGACGATCGAGCGCGACGACCCGACGCCTTACAACCCGACCGGCAGGCGCTGGTTTTATCGTTTCCAGTTGGAAGGTCCCAATGCCGGCCTGATCTTCAACGCTGCGGTCGAGGGGGGTGCCCCGGAGATTGCATTCTTCAGAACCGCGAAGGTTAAAATCGGCGGATGCGAAGTGCTCGTTCTGCGGCATGGAATGGCGGGCCATCTCGGTGCGGAGCTTTCCGGTCCGTATGAGGACATGGAAAAAGTACGCGCCGCGCTGCTCAGTGCCGGTGAGGCGCATGGGCTGAAGCAGGGTGGAACAAAGACCTATTTTAGTACGATCTTCGAATTTGGCTGGATGCCTTACCCGCTGCCGGGAATCTATACGGGCGAAGAACTGCGCGATTTTCGCCAATGGCTGTCTGGAAGCGGTTGGGAAGCGAACGCCCAACTCGGCGGCAGCTTCGTCTCGGATAATATCGAAGATTACTACGTCACCCCGTGGGATCTCGGCTACGGCCATATTCTCAAGTTCGATCATGACTTCATCGGGCGCGAAGCCCTGGAAGCCCTGCCCGTGGAGAAGCGGCGCCAAAAGGTCACGCTGGTGTGGAACCGCGACGACGTTGCGGCAATCTTTGCGTCTGCCCTCGGAGACGGGCCACGATACAAGGCTATAGACCTGCCGGTCGCCTATTATGGCTGGCCCCAGTTCGATGAGGTGCGGGGGCGGGATGGCATGCTCGTCGGTCACTCCTGCCATTGCGGGTATAGCAACAACGAAGGCGAAATGCTGTCTCTCGCCATGCTCGACGTTCAAAACGCGACTCCCGGGACGCAAGTGACACTCACCTGGGGAGAACCCGGTGGCGGGTCGCGCAAGCCGCATGTTGAACGGCACGAGCAGTTCAAGGTCAGGGCGGTCGTGGCGCCCGTTCCCTATGCAAGTTCGGTTCAAAAGATGAAGCGCGCTGCGATCAGCTGACGATCGCCGGTGTTCGCTTAGCGCCTTTGCGTCAGAGCGACCACCGGTGTTGTCCTGGCTACGGATACGCTGCGGTGGGCTACTCCCGAACGTTCACATTCTTCTCGCGCAATAAGAATTCGCTTGTGCGCTCGCAGGCGGGATGGGTTTTTATGGCTATGTCGCATGCAATACATCTCCGAGACCGAAGCGATGTGCTGGATGACTTTTCGGTGGAAGTGACGACAAAAGATACAGCACAACTGGCGGCTTTGTCTGGCGCGATCCCCAAAGGCACCATCATCTCGATTCCGTTTCTCTCAACGGAAAGCGATGCCGACCGGATCATGGCGGCCAAAATGGTTCGACAGGCGGGATATGAGCCCTTGCCTCACATTGCCGCCAGACGTCTGGGCTCGGAAGCTGTGCTATCGGCAATGCTGTCGGCGCTTGTGAATGACGCCCAGGTAACCCGATTGCTCATAATCGCGGGCGATGCCGATCCTTCCAAGGGCCCGTTTTTGGATACTGCTACGATCTTGCGCAGCGGTATCCTTGAAAATCACGGGATCAGGCATGTCTCGATAGCCGGGCATCCGGAAGGACACCCGATCCAGAACGCTGCCATGCTCAACAGCGCGCTGCTGGAAAAACGGCAAATCATGGAAGCGGCAGATATCGAGTGGTCGATATTCACTCAGTTTGCGTTCGCATCGGAACCCGTGCTTGCCTGGATCGGTGAACTGCGTCGATTGGGTATCGAGGTGCCGATCCACGTCGGTATTCCTGGTCCGGCAAGCGTCAGAACGCTATTGAAATTTGCAGCGGTTTGCGGCGTTTCCGCCTCGACAGCCGTCCTCAAGAGGTACGGTCTATCGATCACCCAATTGTTGTCGAGCGCAGGCCCCGACGCTCTGGTCAGTGAATATGCTACCGCCTTGAGCAACGCCGATCGCGGCGATGTTCGTCTGCATTTCTATCCATTTGGCGGACTACGCAAAACGGTGGACTGGTTACGAGGGTACCGGACGTGACTTCCCAATGCGCCGATGTAAATGTCAGGTAGCCTTACTATACCGGAACATTTGCGATTCAGAATACACGGATGAAACGGTCCAGGATGTGGAGAAAACTTGACATATTAGTACGGATTCCGTACCAATATTAGCGGAGGAAGTGGCGCTTCAGCGTCAGTGCACCGGACGCTTTTCCGGTAGGGAGGGAAAATATGACATTCTCGAAATTGACGTTGTATCTCGTGGCATCGGCGGCGTTTTTTACGGCTGGCACGCTCGCCCAGGCCGAGACAATCAAGGTCGGCGTAATCGCTACATTCTCCGGGCCTAACGCAATCTGGGGTAAGCAATTCCGCGAAGCGATCGATGTCTATGTCGCGCAGCACGGAGACGAGGTTGGCGGTCACAAAATTCAGTTCATCTACAAGGACGTTGGCGGACCCAACGCCGACGCCAGCAAGGCCGCGGCCCAGGAACTTCTCGTCCGCGAAGGCGTGAAATATCTTGCAGGATTCGACTTCACGCCCAACGCTGTGGCGGTTGCTCCCCTGACAAAGCAGGCCAAGGTGCCGGCAGTCATTTTCAATGCAGGGACATCGTCGATTAACAAGCAGTCGGAGTTTTTTCTCCGTACCAGCTTCACGCTCGCGCAGCTTGCACAGCCGGCGGCAGAATGGGCGGCGAAGAACGGCTCCAAGAAAGTCATCACGGCCGTTTCCGACTACAATCCGGGGATCGATGCAGAAACCGCCTTCGCCGCCTCTTTCGAAAAGAATGGTGGGACGGTTCTTGAAAAGATCCGAATGCCGCTCCAGACCAATGACTTCGCGCCGTTCCTGCAGCGAATCAAGAATTCCGGTGCTGATACGGTCTTTACGTTCCTGCCGGTCGGCCCAGCGACCTTCGCTTTCACCAAGGCCTACAATGAAAATGGCCTGAAAGCCGCAGGCGTTTCGTTCATCGGAAATGGCGAGACCGACGAGACCACACTCGACGCGCTGGGAGACCAAGCCATTGGTCTCGTGACAGCGTATCACTACTCCGACGTCCACGAGTCTGGACTTAACAAGAGCTTTGTCGCAAAACTGAAGGAACTTCATCCGGGCTCGCGCGCCAACATGGCTTCGGTCGGCGCTTATGACGGCGCGGAGTTGATCTACCGGATGATCAAGGCTGCAGGGACTGACGGCACAAAAGCCATCGAGGCGGCCAAGGGCATGGAATGGGAAAGCCCACGCGGACCGGTGAAGATGGATCCGGTCTCACGGACGGTGGTGCAGAACGTCTATCTTCGGCGTGTTGAAAAAGGCGCGGACGGCAAACTGGTCAATCGGGAATTTGCGACTGTCCCGAACGTACCGGACCTCGGCTTCAATCCCTGATCCACGGTGAGCGTGGCGGCAATTTTCCGCCCCGCAACGTCCGACCTCGCAAATTTCAGGTTAGAGAATGTCTCTCATTTTAAGTATCGTCGTCGATGGCGTCGCCTACGGGATGATATTGTTCATGATTTCCGTCGGGCTTTCGATCACGATGGGGCTCATGCGCATTATCAACCTTGCGCACGGCGGGTTTGCCCTGCTTGGCGGCGCAGCCGTTCATCTGCTCACCACACGTCTGGACGTAGCGTTCGTTCCTGCGTTCCTCGTCGCCGTTCTCGCGGTTGTCCTCGTTTCCGTGCTTCTCGAGCGGCTGCTCTATCGCCACATCTATGGCTTCAACGAGTTGGGCCAGGTGTTGGCGACCATTGGAATCGTCTTCATCATGATCGCAACCGTCAATCTGTTCCTGGGCTCCACGATCCTGCCGCTTGGCGCCCCGGCGATTTTCACGACACCGATCGATCTCGGGTTCAGGACGCTACCGTTCCACCGGCTGGTCGTTATCATTTCCGGTTTGCTTGTGCTGGCCGGTCTCTGGTTTCTGATGGAAAAAACAAGGTTCGGCATCTACTTGCGCGCAGCTGTCGACAACAGGGTTGCGGCCGCCTCGCTCGGCATCAACACGCCGCTCGTCTATCTCGTTGCATTCGCCCTCGGTGCCGGTCTCGCGGCCGTCGGAGGTATCCTCGGTGCTGAACTGCTGCCGATCGAGGCCTACTATCCGCTCCGTTATATGGTGCTGTTCCTGATTGTTGTGTCCGTGGGTGGACTTGGCAGCATTTCCGGATCCTTCCTTGCTTCGATTGGCCTCGGGATTCTCGATACGGCTGGTCGCTATCTCCTGCCGGGCGTTGGTACCATCTTCTTTTTCGTGGCGATTGTGGTCCTGCTCGCGCTTCGGCCCAATGGTCTGATGGGGAAAGCGCAATGACGGCCCCCGTGCTTTCCACCTCGCCGAGGCGCGTGACGATCGCTTTGAGCTTGCTCATCCCGTCCACTTGCGTCGTGATCGGTGCGACGCTTGCCTTTCTGATATTCCCGTACGACCTGTCGTTTCTAACCCGTATCGTCATCATGATGATCTTCGTCGTGTCATTCGATCTGATCCTTGGACAGGCGGGAATCGCCACACTTGGTCACGCCGCGATGTATGGCTGCGGCGCCTATGCCGCGGGACTGGTTTCGCTTCACCTGTCGCCCGACCCGCTGTTCGGGCTCCTGGTCGGCGCCGTGGCCGGCGCAGTGATGGCTTGGATTTCCGGGCTTGTCCTGCTTCGCACCCACGGCATAACGCTGTTGATGATTTCGATAGCCGTGACCATGGTTCTTCAGGAGATCGCATCCCAGGCACGTTGGCTGACGGGCGGCGCCGACGGCCTGGCCGGCATTACGGTCGGACCTCTGCTGGGCCTGTTCGAATTCGATTTCATCGGTCAGGTGGCCTTTATTTACAGCGTGTGCGTTCTCGCATTCGTCCTGGTGCTCTGCCAGGTGCTGATCGGCTCCCCGTTCGGGCTCGCTCTTCGGGGAATTGAAGGCAGTGCAAGCCGGATGCGGGCGATCGGTACGCCGGTCTATCGTCGAAAGGTGACGGTCTACGTTATCGCTGGCGCTATTGCTGGAATTGCCGGAGCGCTTGCGGCCCAGGTGACAGGCCTGGTTGGCATCGAAGTGTTCAATTTCTCCTTGTCTGCCGACGTTATGGTGATGCTGATCCTGGGAGGAGCCGGGCGGCTCTATGGCGCGCTGATCGGGACATTGCTCTTCATGGTAGTCCATCATGTCGCGGCAAGCATCGATCCTTTGAACTGGCTCTTCGTGATCGGCTTCATGCTTCTCATCGTGGTGTTCGTGCTCCCAAAGGGTCTTCTTGCTCTCCCAGGTCACTTGGCGCGATTGCTCAGGAGGACGTCATGAACGACGGGCTTTCCATCGTTGGACTTTCTAAAAATTTCGGAGGCCTGCAGGTCGCCCGGGACCTGACGCTCACGTTGCCGCGAGGCTCGCGCACCGCACTGATCGGGCCAAATGGTGCGGGCAAGACCACTTTCGCAAATCTCCTGACCGGTGTTCTGAGGCCGACATCGGGCAAGATCGTGCTGAACGGTCTGGATATAGGATCTCTGAACGAAGCAGCTCGGGTGAGGGCAGGCGTCGCGAAAACCTTCCAGATAACCAATCTGTTTCGCGACCTGACCGTTCGGGAAAACCTGCGGCTGCCAATACTGGAGCGGGAAGGCCGCACGCATCAGTTCTTTCGTCGGGCGGACGGGTGGAGCGATATCGAAGCTGAGATCGCCCGGTTGATGCAGGATCTCAATATCCAGTCGCTGGCTGACAAGCCGGTGCGTGGACTGGCTTACGGCCAGCAGCGGCTGGTGGAATTGGCGCTGACACTGGCGGTGAAGCCGAAGGTTCTCATTCTCGATGAGCCGGCGGCAGGCGTACCCTCTACCGAGAGCCACTTTATCGTGGAGGCCATCAAGCGGCTTCCCCAGGATCTGTCGGTTCTCATCATCGAGCATGACATGCAGCTGGTGTTCGAGGTCGCAGACCGTATCATCGTGCTGGTGAATGGCGCGATCCTGATGGAGGGCACGCCCGACGAGGTTGTCGCCAACAAGCAGGTTCGCGAACTCTACCTGGGAGCGGTCCATGTCTGACATTCTCCTCGAACTGGACGGTGTCGTGGCCGGCTATGGCGATACCCATGTCATCCGCAATGTCTCGCTCCGCATCCCAAAGGGCGAGCGGCTGGCGATCGTCGGGAGAAACGGTGTCGGCAAAACCACGCTGCTCTCCACAATCATGGGCCAGACGCGGCAACATGGCGGAAGCGTCAAACTCGAGGGTATGGCAATCGATGCGCTCGCCTCGCATCAGAGGGCGAGACTGGGGATCGGCATCGTGCCGCAGACCCGCGATATCTTCGGATCGCTGACGGTCGAGGAGAATCTGGTTGCAGGGCTTCGGAATGGATCGACTCTGGAAGAGGCTTACCATCTGTTTCCCCGGCTGAAGGAGCGTCGTTCCAACGGCGGGCGCCAGCTTTCCGGAGGCGAACAGCAAATGCTGTCGATTGCCCGTGCTCTTCTGGGAAAGCCGGAAATCATTTTACTGGATGAGCCGCTGGAGGGGCTGGCGCCGGTTATCTGCGAAATGCTGATGGACGTTTTCCACAAGCTGGCCGATCAGGGCCAGACGATCGTGCTGGTGGAGCAACATGTGGGTTTGGCGCTCAAGTTTGCAGAGCGCGTCATCGCGCTCGATCAGGGCAAGATCGTCTTTGAGGAACAGGCGGCAAAACTGATCGCCAACCGTTCCGCACTCGACCGATATATCGGTCTCTCCGCCCAATAACCGGCGCGGACGGCAGACCACGCACGATGGCCTTCCAGGAGCTCAGCGGGCTGAAGCATTTGTCGGAGAGCCGGATGAGCATCTATTGAAGAGCTCTAACAGATACGGGGATAGAATGAAGAACTATGTCTTGACGGTTTCCTGCCAAACCACACGTGGCGTTGTCGCGGCGATTTCCGGTTTCCTTGCGGCCAAGGGTTGCAACATCGTCGACAGCTCGCAGTTCGATGACCGGGACACCGGCAAGTTCTTCATGCGGGTCAGCTTCGTCTCCGAAGAGGGCGTGTCGCGGCCCGATCTCTCGGAAGGTTTCATGCCGGTAGCGGACAAATTCGGCATGGAATGGGACATTTTCGATGCGCAGCAGCGCATGAAAGTGCTTCTCATGGTGTCGCGCTTCGGCCACTGCCTCAACGACCTGCTCTACCGCTGGAAGATTGGCGCACTGCCGATCGACATCGTCGGCGTCGTATCGAACCATTTCGATTACCAGAAACTGGTGGTCAATCACGACATTCCCTTCCACCACATTCCGGTGACCAAGGCCAATAAGCCGGAGGCGGAGGCACGCATCATGGCGTTGGCCGAAAGCACCGGCACTGAGGTGATCGTGCTCGCCCGTTACATGCAGATCCTCTCCGACGAGATGTGCCAGAAAATGTCCGGGCGGATCATCAATATCCATCATTCCTTTCTGCCGAGCTTCAAGGGTGCTAATCCCTACAAGCAGGCCTATACGCGCGGCGTCAAGCTCATCGGGGCGACGGCACATTACGTCACTGCTGATCTAGACGAAGGCCCGATCATCGAGCAGGACATCGTGCGCATCACGCATGCGCAGTCGGCCGAAGATTATGTCTCCCTGGGTCGTGACGTGGAGGCACAGGTGCTCGCCCGCGCCATCCACGCTCACATCCACCATCGGACCTTTATCAATGGAAATCGCACCGTCGTCTTCCCGCCGAGCCCGGGAAGCTATGCCTCCGAGCGCATGGGCTGACCCGGCAGCGACGACAGTACCGTTCGAATCCAAGAGGAGAAGACCATGCGCGAGCCGTTTACCTACAAAGGCACTATTCCTCGCATCGTGTTCGGTGTGGGGACGATCTCTCAGGTGGCCGAAGAATTGCATGGCCTTGGTCGGCAAAAGGCCCTTGTCCTGTCGACGCCGTTTCAGGAAAAGGAGGCGCAAAGGCTTGTCGAACAGTTGGGATCCGTCTGTGTGGGGGTCTTCAGCGGTGCCATGATGCACACGCCCGTCGACGTGACGATCGAAGCGCTTCGGGTTTTTGCTGACGCCGGTGCGGACTGCGTCATTTCCTTGGGCGGAGGTTCAACGATCGGGTTGGGCAAGGCTATCGCCTACCGGACTGATACGCCCCAGCTGGTCATCGCCACAACCTATGCCGGATCGGAAGTGACCCCGATCCTCGGGCAGACGGAAAACGGCATCAAGACCACGGTGCGTGATGCATCAATTCTGCCCGAAACAGTGATCTACGATCCGGAACTGACTTACAACCTGCCTGTCAAAATGACAGTTACCAGCGGCCTCAACGCCATGGCCCATGCCGTAGAAGGACTGTACGCACAGGATCGCAACCCGGTGTCCTCAATGATGGCGATGGAAGGCATAGCAGCGCTGCACAAGGCGCTGCCTGCCATTATTGGCGCCCCCCGCGATCCAACGGCCCGCACCGACGCGCTTTACGGCTCCTGGCTGTGTGGCGTCGTCTTAGGTGCTGTCGGAATGGCACTGCACCACAAAATCTGCCACACACTGGGCGGCAGCTTCGACCTGCCGCATTCGGAAACGCATGCCATCCTTCTTCCTCATACGGTAGCGTATACGGAGGGAGCTGTCCCTCATCTGCTTGAGCCTGTCGCTGACTTGATGAGGACTGATCACGCCTCGACGGGGCTTTACGATTTCGCGCATAGCATTGGCGCCCCAACCAGGCTCAAAGATTTCGGACTGGCTACCGAGGACCTGGACAAAGCGACAGACGTCGCCATGCGAAACCCTTACTGGAACCCCCGGCCTCTGGAAGCTACGGCAATCCGAGAGATGCTTCAGATGGCATGGGAAGGGGCGAGGCCTGGGTCGTCGTGAACACGGAGGCCAGAGTGATCCGCATCAGGAACCAAGTCCGAGCCTTTTTACCAGGGAGGCTTCGGGATGAAGGCAAACCAATTCTCACTCAGAAGGAAAAGGTATGACAAATTATTTCACCGAAGAAGCCTCCGTCGAGGCGGTAAACGGGCGCATGGCCTCCGATATCGATCCTCGCGTGAGGGAGGTCATGACCTTGCTTGTGAAGCATCTGCATGCCTTCATCAAGGAAGCCAAGGTTTCGCAACAGGAATGGGAAACCGCAGTTCGGTTTCTGACACAGACCGGCAAGATTTGTTCGGAGGAACGGCAGGAATTTATACTGCTATCCGACACGCTTGGCGTATCCATGTTGGTGGATGCGATCAACAACCGCAGGCAACCGGGCGCAACTGAAAACACCGTGCTCGGACCGTTCCACGTCGCGGGGGCTCCCCGTCTTGCAATGGGCGATCGCATCACGCTTGACGGGAAGGGCGAGAGCTGTGTCTTCGAAGGCGCCGTGGTCGATCTGGACGGACATCCGATCGAGGGTGCAATCATCGATGTTTGGTCAGACAATGCCGACGGCTTTTACGATGTGCAGCAACCTGACGCTCAGCCGAAGTGGAATAACCGCGGTACCTTCGTGACCGGCCCCGATGGGCGCTACAGCTTCGTCGGAATCAAGCCCGTCTCATACCCCATTCCCGCCGATGGGCCTGTGGGCCAGATGCTGAAGCAACTTGGCCGGCATCCCTATCGGCCTGCACATATGCACTACATCGTCACGGCCGCCAGCTTCCAGAAACTGGTGACCCATACGTTCGTCGGCGACGATAGCTATCTTTCGTCCGATGCCGTCTTCGGTGTCAAAGCCACGTTGATCGCGCCGTATGAGCGTGTGCTCGGCGGTGAAACCGTCTGGCGTTCGCCATTCGATTTTGTGCTTAACCCACTGTGAGGCGGCTGAGATGCCAAATATGAAGATTTACGTGGATCGATCACTACCAGAGCAGTCTCATCTGAACATTGAAGCCGCTCTGGTGCCGCTGAGAAAATTGTTATGCGAAAGGCTGGACGTCAACATCAACGCCTGCCAGTTTGCTGTCATTCCAGTCTACGCGATGGCCGACCTTCCGGCGGTGAACCTCGAGCTTTTCCTCCTGCCGAAAGCAGAACGGACGCGTCAGAAACTCATGGACCTTGCCACGGAAATCCAGCAATTGGTCGGGGATGCTGCGATCACACAAGTTGCTGTTCGGATTTCCCAGCTCGACCCTGCGACGTTCATAGCCTTGAAGTGACTCGCCGGTCGAGCAAGTTGGATGAGCGCTACTAGCCATGTGCTAACCGGCCTCTGCGACCCTCCTGCGAGAAACGGGCGCCAAGGCGCTGCGCTAATGCGGTCGCGAGCGCTTTGTTGTTCCGGGGCAGATCACGGTCTCAGGTCATTTAGGTGATCGCACCCCTTCTGCGATGCGAGCCGCGGAGGAGCGCATACCCAGCATTTGCCCGGCTCGCGGGAAGGCGCTCACGACTAACCGAGGCAATATCTGGACTGTAACCCCGTGATCGGCTGACGACGGTGACCTCGGCGATCTGATCGGCCGGCATTCTCCGGCAAGGGCAGTGAAATGGAGCCCGGAGGCCGACGGCTCGTGTTCGAGATGCTCCGCAAAATCGTTAGCGCGGGCGGCCGCAATGATCCGGGGGCCGCTTCGGTAGATTGCGTTTAGCATTGAGCCAACGCTCGCCTCGACCTATTTCGAGGCGGACTTGATCTGCTCGAGATAGCTATAGACGGTGAACCTCGAAATCCCGAGGCTGGCGGCGGCGACGTCGACGCTGGAGCGGATCATGAACAGGCCGCGAAGGCTCATATTGCGGACCGCCTCCACCTTGTCTTCCTTCTGCATCTGGATGACGGTCTTACCCGTCGCCTTGATGCTGGTGTCGATGATCTCGGTAACGATCTCCTCGACCGAAAGCGCTCCGCTCTCGCCAGGATCATCCTCTTGCTGCTGTTCGTTGGCGACTTCCAGGATCAACGCCTTGAGTTCCCGCATCTTGCTTCGATCTGCGTTGACACAAATCGCCGCATAGGCGGTGCCCTCGCTGTCCCGCAACAAGATGCTCGTGGATTCGAGTTCCAGACCGGTTCGGGTCCGGGTCTTGTAGCCGTCCACGATCGTCAGCGGCTCGTTTGCTTCGTTCATGTCACCGGCGATGAGCTTCTTGAGACCGACATCGCCGAACGGACCGCTGATGATGGAACTGCCGACGGTGCGGCCGCTCACCTTGCCATTGGCGATTGCGACAATCGATTCCTCGGGCTTGGCGAGATCATGCAGTACGATCTCGGTATTGGGCCCGAAGCATTTGGCAAGACCGGCGACGACACTTGCCAGCGCATCGATCACGAGTCTGCGTTCAGCGTCGGTGGTAGGCCGCATACGTTCAACTGCCATTGAATTCGATCTTCTCCGCGATAAGTCACAAATCTGTCTAGCAAGCTCTTGACGGTGTGCAACGGCAATTCAGTGGGCACGTGGCACGGTCACAGCTTTACTTCTACCACCATCTCGATTTCGACGGGAACGCCGAAGGGAAGCGTGTTCGTGCCGACTGCGGCACGGGCATGCCGACCGGTCTCCCCGAAGATCTCGACCAGCAATTCCGACGCACCATTGATGACCAGGTGTTGGTCCTCGAAATCGTCGGTGGAATTGACATAGCCATTGAGTTTCACGATCTGCGTGACCCTGTCGAGATCGCCGATCTCGCGTTTGATAACCGCGAGCCCATTGAGAATGGACATTCGCGCCGCTTCCACACCCTCCGCGACAGTGAATTCACGGCCAAGCTTGCCGCGCATCACCGCCTTGCCGCCGGCAATCGGCCCTTGCCCGGCAATGAAAACCAGGTTTCCGGAGCGACGGGATGGAACGTAGGATGCAAGCGCTCCGAAATCATCAGGCAGCGTAATACCGAGTTCAGCAAGTCTTGCTGCGACGGACATGAATTCAATTCCTTTCCAGTTTTTTAAGACGCTCGATGAACGTGTCGATATCGGATTCGTCATTATAGAAGTGCGGGGATACCCGGACATTGGTGCCTCGGGCGGCCACGCTCACGCCCTCCGCATTCATTGCCTCGACCAGACGACGGGCGTTCCCGGAACGAAAGCTCACGATCGGAGCCGATCCGGCCGGGCTCACGAGCGGAACGCCGAGTGCTGCGAGTCCATCGGCCAGCCGCCTGCAGAGTAATCGATTGCGGCGGTAGATGTTGTCCCAGCCTAGACCCTCAAGATAGGCCAATCCAAATTCGAGCGTGGTGAGCCCGGGATAATTGGAATGGCTGTATTGCAGTTCCCTAGACGGTGCCGGGTTCGAGTATCCTCGAAAGGCCGGATCCAGCGATTGCCTCAATCGCAGGCTGGTGACGGAGATCGCCAGGCCAAAGCCGGAGAGCAGCCATTTGAATGTCGACGCCGCGTAAACATCTGCAAACTGCGCCGATACGGGCACGGCGCCGAGACCGTGGATCCCGTCCACCACGAGAAACGCCCTCTTGGCCTGGCAGACCTCGAAGAGGACCTGCAGATCGACTTCGGTTCCGGTTTGCCAATGGACATGAGAGACGAGCACGACGCCGCCACGCTTGATCGAGGAGGCCAGCGCCGCGGTCCGATTGGTCTCCGAATCCACCGCGACGGTCACGACTTCGGCGCCGCGCCTGCTTAGCGTATTGGCCACGGCGAGCACCGTAGGAAATTCGTCCTGGCAGACCACGACCTGATCAGCGGCGCGGACAGGTACGGACCATGCGACGAGGTTCAGGACTTCTGATGTGCTCGACGCAAAGCCAATATCCTGGGTTTCCACCCCCATGAGCCGCGCGAGTTTCGCCTTCACGCTATCGGACACGCTCCGCCATTCCTCGGCGGCGTCGTAGCCGCGGCTGAACATGCCGTCGAGCTGGCGCCCGACAGCCTCGCCGATATTAAGGGGCATGATACCGGTCGCAGCGGTGTTGAGATAGACTCGCTCGCGGAGGTAGGGGAAAGTCGACCTCACCGCGTCCATATCAAGCATTGTCGTTTCATTCATGCCAAATGCTCTCATCTGTCCCGACGAAGCCTCTTTTCCAACCCGGCGCCGAAGCGTGCCATCGAGAAGCAGAAAGCGAAATAGATGGCGCCCACGAAAATATAGGCCTCGGCGCCGAAGCCCTGCCATGCGGGTTCAGCGATTGCGCGCTTGCCTGCATTGAGCAGATCGAAGATGCCGATGATCATAACGAGCGACGTGCTCTTGAACAGGCCGATGCAGAGGCTGATGATCGGCGGCAGGACGAGCGTGAGTGCCTGCGGCATGACCACGAAATACATCGTCTTCCAGTATCCCAGACCGAGCGACTGCGCGGCCTCGGATTGTCCCGCCGGTACGGCCTGCAATCCGCCGCGGATCGTCTCCGACAGATAGGCGCCCATGAAGAGGACGATGCCAAGCTGTGCGCGCAACAGCTTGGAGAAGTTCATCCCGTCGGGAAGGAAAAGCGGAAACATGACGCTGGCCATGAACAGCACGCTGATGAGCGGTATGCCGCGGATCAGCTCGACATAAATGACGCACATCGTCCTGACGGTCGGATTGGCCGAGGAGCGTCCCAGCGCCACGACGACTGCAAGGGGCAAGGCGAGCGCGATGCCGAAGGTCGCGAGCATGAGTGTGACCGGTAGCCCGCCCCATTGGTCCTCGGGGACATAGGCAAGGCCCATGACCCCGCCATACATC